>NZ_PGET01000001.1:3075000-3412500 GCF_002797975.1 [Clostridium] celerecrescens 18A
CCTGCTGCAGGCCCATGCAACCGGAATGTTCAAAGCGATCATGCCCAGGGAAGTAGAAATATTAAACCCATACAGGGAAGTCACCCGGTCAACTAAAATTGCAATACCCGTAAATCCTCCTGACAGAAGACCTGCAGGCTTAATAAACGCCTGGATAACATAGGTCTGTAAAAGTGCGGAGACTACAACTGCCATGGTCGTCATCGCATTGCGGACTCGCTTATCTCTCCTAAGTTTCTTCCACATAAAATTCCTCCTCATCTTTACATGATATTATATGTAAATCCTTCTCTTGTATCAAATTTTTTTAAATTAATAGAGGATTGCCCTTCCCCCACAGAAGGCAATCCCCCGTCACGATCTGAACCGTCACATTATTCAGTTCTGCTACCTGGCATCCCCATGCCAAAATCACGCACACAAGTAATTCCTTTGTGCTTCTCACATGGACGATAATACCATCTATTGTCAAAAAAGTCAACGTTTTTAGTACATTTTACTAAAAGACTTTTTATAAAAAAGGGCCATTTTAATATCTTTTCATACAAGATCAAGTCGAAACTCCTCGGAATACGTACAGAATTTATAAAACATAATTTCATGGAAAATGCACATACTTATTTTATTACCGCCCGCACTATGGACATTTTTTATTTACAAGGAGATCATCGCCATGGAATTTTCCAACAGCCTTTCCAATAATATGAACTACTTAAACACAAGGATTGATGTAGCCGGAAACTTTGACATCGTTTACCGGACCTTTTATATCGGAGAACAGGAAGCCTGCCTTTACTTCATTGAAGGGTTTACCCAGAGTGATGCGTGGCAGAAGATCCTGGACAACTTATTATCCATTCAGGCAGAAGATATGCCGCCTGATGCCCATGAATTTTCCAAAAGGTTTCTCCCTTATGGTCAGGTGGGTCTTGTAAAAGACGATGAAACCATGATCAAACAGCTTTTGACCGGAGTGTCCTGCCTGTTCGTTAACGGGTACGACAGATGTCTGACCGTGGACTGCCGCAGTTATCCGGCCAGAGGCGTATCAGAGCCGGAAAAAGACAAAGTTCTAAGAGGATCAAGAGATGGATTTGTGGAAACCCTGGTTTTTAATACCGCTCTTATCCGCCGCAGGATCCGAGATCCCAAGCTTACCATAGAAGTCATGAATGCCGGAGAAAGCTCCCACACGGATATCGCCATCTGCTATTTCAAGGGGCGGAATGATGAAAATCTTTTAAACATGATCAAAGACCGGATCAGCAAGCTTAAGGTTGATGCCCTTACCATGAACCAGGAAAGCCTTGCAGAGTGTATCTATCCCCATAAATGGTTTAACCCTTTCCCCAAATTCAAATATTCCGAGCGGCCGGATACTGCCGCTGCTTCTATACTGGAAGGGAACATTGTCGTCCTGGTGGACAATTCCCCCTCAGCCATGATTTTACCATCCTCTGTCTTTGATATCATCGAGGAAGCCGATGACTATTATTTTCCTCCTGTGACCGGGACTTACTTAAGGCTGTCCCGCCTGGCCATTTCCATTCTGACCCTGTATTTAACACCTATGTGGCTGCTTTTTATGCAAAATCCGGAAATGATCCCTTCCTGGCTGCAATTTATCCGCTTATCGGAACAGCCCCAGGTTCCCCTGCTTTTCCAGCTCCTGATTCTGGAGTTTGCCATTGACGGTCTGAGGCTTGCCGCAGTCAACACTCCCAGCATGCTGACCACGCCTCTCAGTGTGATCGCCGGTATTGTCCTGGGTGAATATTCCGTAAAATCCGGCTGGTTTAACAGTGAGACCATGCTTTATATGGCCTTTGTGACCATTGCCAACTACTCTCAGTCAAGCTTTGAGCTGGGTTATGCCTTTAAATTCATGCGTTTGATCATGCTGATCTCCACCGCCCTGCTGAATTTCTGGGGATTTGTGGGCGGCGTTGCGCTTTCCATAGGCGCAATTGTGTTTAATAAAACCATAGCAGGAAAAAGTTATATCTATCCCTTGATTCCATTCCACCTTTCAGAACTGAAAAAACGGTTCTTCCGGGGAAGGCTTCCTCATAGGGAGAAGTAACCAGATAATAAGTGTGTAGTATTAATGACACATGACTTAAACTGCAGACAAAGTATATTGAGGTTCGTAGAAAACCATTCTTCCGCTTCAAGTCCTTGAAAAAGACGAAAAAACTGTCTTTTCTACTTCTTTACTTACGCGGAAAATAAATTTTCTACGAACCGTCAAGTTTATCGACAGGCTAGGACATTGCTGATATAGAGTATTTTTTAAGCTACAGCTGCTATGCCTACCGAATTCGGAAAGTTAATGACCAAATTCAGCTATCATATTGGTTATCATGAAATGGTGTGATATTCTGGAAAAAATATATAAAGATATATTAAGGAGGTAATAGCATGGCAAATGAATCGGTAAAGGCTGGAGTTAAAATTACCCACGATGCTGCACGAAAATGAAATATATAGAGATGGATGGTATAATAGAACTGAAAAGATGCTTGATATATTTTTTGACGGCAATTATGGTTATATGCCTATTGATGCTGTGAATGGGAAGGTGGTTTTATAATGAGATAAAGACGGAATCATAACA
Organism: [Clostridium] celerecrescens 18A; assembly: GCF_002797975.1. Classification (NCBI taxonomy): domain Bacteria; kingdom Bacillati; phylum Bacillota; class Clostridia; order Lachnospirales; family Lachnospiraceae; genus Lacrimispora; species Lacrimispora celerecrescens. The sequence goes on from NZ_PGET01000001.1 coordinate 3,077,618, forward strand.
AACATTGTATTTGAAATGATTTGATTGTGCTGTCGAAATGAAAAAAAGAGTTACATATAGAGCTGTATTTAAATAGCAGACAAATCCCAAAACATTCTGTCAAATCGGTTGCTAACACAGCACCGATTTTTATTTCACATCACCTTGTATAGTTTTCTACGAACCGGTAAGATTATCGACATGCCAGGACACTGCTGATTCAGTGTCTTTTTTATGGGTCGTTGCCCTATTAAGCACGCATAGGAGAAATTTAAACCACCCTCTATGTTGAACTATCACACAAAAATATTCAAGAAGCAACCTGCACACATGATAAACCATTTGGAGAATGAATTGAATTCAATAAAAAACTGGGTGATACAGGTATACCGCCCAGTTTTTATGATTAGACGAAGGTTGAATTAAATGAATTTGCTCTTTTACTTAATAGCAGATGCTCCAATCCATCCGCCAGTTCTTCCGGCAGCTCCTCAGCCCCCGGAAGAGCTGGCTTCTTCATGTAAATACCGTGGTAATCGCTGCCGCCGGTGACCATTAAATGCCGGTTCTCTGCTACAGCCAATAATTCTGCCCGGACATCCTCCGGGTTATCATGATGGTACACTTCAACGCCATCCAGACATTCTTCCTTTAAAAGGGCATCATAAAGCCGTCTGTCCTTTCTCTTTATCTTCCCTGGGTGAGCCAAAACCACATATCCCCCAGCCTCCTTTATCATCGCACATATCTTATAGAAACTTCTATAAGAAAAACGATCCTCTTCCTCATATGGAGCTCCTTTTCCAAAATAAAGGGGCAGGCTCTTCATAATATCTTCTCTTTTAAGGAGTCCATGGTCAGCCAGAACTCCCAAAAGCTTTGCCCGGTAAAGCGGTCCGCCTCCTGCCTTATCGAAAAACTCTTTTTCTTCAATCTCTATTCCAGCCTGCTGCATCTTTAAGATCTGATGCCTTGATCGTTCATTCATCTGTACCAGAAAGCTGTTGGAATACCCAAGCAGCTCCGGATTCTCCGGATCGATTCCATATCCCAGCACATGAAACTTCATTCCCTTCTCTGCAGCCGTAAACTCTGCAGCCGGAATATAAGGAATACAATACTTTTTTGACGCCTTTTCTTCTTCTTTAAGGCCCAATATCGTATCGTGATCCGTTATGGCTGCCGCCTTAAGGCCCTGCTCCTTCGCCAGGGAGTAAATTTGCATTATGGTTTCACTTCCGTCAGAAAAACAGGAATGCATATGAAAGTCCGCTTTCATCAATGACCTCCTTAAACGTAAGGGTTCTAATAGTCCTATTATAAACTTATCTTTTATACAGGTCAACAAATTGACCAACTTTTGGCATAGTACAAGACAAAAACCAGACATTTCCTCCAATATATGGTATAAAGTTTTATAAGAAGCCTAATGTCTTGAACTATTAATCCACGCTGCATATACTAATACCACAACAAGGGGAAATAAACATGAAAAGTGTACTGGTTCGTTTGCGAGAATATCAAAAAGAGATGAGTGTTGCAGAGACCGGCGTCGTACGGTACCTGTTAGACACACCGGAACAAGCGGTGAAGCTTTCAGTCCACGCTCTGGCAGAAAAAGGATTTTCTTCCTCTTCCACCGTTATCCGGCTGTGCCATGAACTTGGCTTCTCCGGGTACAAGGAAATGAAGGCAGCCCTGATCTGTGAACTGGCCATCCGGCAGGAGAACACCAGGGAAAAAATGGAGGAGATCACAGAGAAGGATACTCTGGAACAGATCGTCGACAAAATTACATATAAAAACATCGCCTCCTTAGAGGATACCAGAAATTTAACTGATATATCCGCCCTTAAAAACTGCATTGACCTCTTATGCCAATGCCGAACCATCTGTTTATTCGGAATCGGTTCTTCCCTTCTGGTAGCCCGGGATGCGTATTTAAAATTCCTCCGGATCAATAAACCCTGCATCTTAAATGATGACTGGCATTCCCAGCTTTTGCAGGCACGTAACATGAGCCGGGAGGATTTAGGACTGATGATCTCCTATTCTGGCAGTACCATGGAAATGATTGAGTGTGCAAGAACCATGCAGCAGGTAGGGGCAAAATTCATCCTGATCACCCGTTTTACCGTATCACCGCTTTCGGAGATGGCAGATTACAACCTTTATGTGGCTGCCAATGAATCCATCTTTCGGAGCGGAGCCATGGGAAGCAGAATCAGCCAGTTAAACATCATTGATATTCTGTATACTGCATACGCCAACCATAACAGCCAATATTCCCTGTCGCAGTGGCGTAAAACGCACATTTCCAAGAAAAACCCGTCGTATTTTGAACCTTTCGACGAAGCGTATAATGAGGAGGAAATCAATCATGGTAGATTTAAGCAAGATGACAACAGAAAGCCGCAATCCTGATACCATGGATTTAGACACCATGACACCTTTCGAACTGGTAACGGCTATGAACCAGGAAGACCGGAAGGTGGCGGAGGCTGTGGAAAAAGTCCTGCCGCAGACTGCCAAAGCAGTGGAATGGGTTTGTGAAGCTTTTGAGGCCGGAGGCCGGCTCATCTACATGGGAGCAGGAACCAGCGGTAGACTTGGTATCTTAGACAGTTCTGAATGCCCTCCCACCTTTGGGGTTAATCCGGGTATGGTCATCGGCCTGATTGCCGGCGGGGACAGGGCCATCAGGCAGTCAGTGGAAGGAGCAGAAGACTCTGAGTCTCTTGGCATCGAAGATTTAAAAGCGCTGTCCTTATCCCAAAAAGATGTAGTGGTGGGCATTGCGGCCAGCGGAAGAACGCCCTATGTATCGGCTGCCCTAAGCTATGCAAAAAGCGTAGGCTGCCGAACCGTATCCATAGCCTGCAATGAAGGTAGCCTCATTGGAACTTATGCAGACCTGGCCATCGAACCGGTGGTGGGACCGGAGGTTTTGACCGGCAGCACCCGGTTAAAAGCCGGAACCGCCCAGAAGATGATACTTAATATGATCAGCACCGGAGCCATGGTGGGCATCGGAAAAGCATACCAGAACCTTATGGTAGATGTGGTGCAGAGCAATGAGAAGCTGCGCTCCCGGGCAGAAAACATTCTGATGGCTGCCACAGAAATAACTCGTAATGAGGCCAGAAGGCTGTTAGACGAAGCAGGAGGAAGCGTGAAGTTAGCCATAGCCATGAAACGAACAGGCGCAGGGCCAAAAGAAGCAGAAAAGAAATTAAAGGAATCCCGCGGGCATATCCGCGCATGCATGAAAAGGGATTCTGATTAACTATCAATTTATTCATTTCAACTATGGAGGTGTCTATTATGACAAATGAAGTATTGCTTCAAAAGATCCTGGAATTATCGGGAGGGAAAGAAAATATTGCAGCCGCGGCCAGCTGCATGACACGCCTTCGCTTAAAGGTAAAGAATCCTGATCTGATGCAGGAGAAGGAACTGAAAGAGATTTCGGGAGTTCTTGGCCTGGTTGCAAACGGAATCGATGTACAGGTGGTCGTCGGCCCCGGAAAGGCCAGAAAGCTCATGGATATCTGCCACGGCCTTGGGATCCCAAGTGAGCTTGGCGGCAAAGGGCTCTCCACCAATGCTTCCTGGCAGGAAAACAAAGAAGCAGTAAAGGCCGGCCAGAAAGGAAACGGGTTAAAGAGCAGCATACGGGTTATCTCCGATATCTTTATTCCTATGATTCCTGCTATCGTCGCGGCCGGTTTATGCAACGGTGTTGCCAATATCATCGGTCAGGGCGTGGAAGCGCAGATGTTGGGAGGCAGCTTCTGGACTCTTCTTGTCACTATACTAAAGCTGTTCGGTGGTGCATTTCTCGGTTATTTTTCAATTTTTACCGGTGTCAATGCAGCAAAAAGCTTTGGAGCAACGCCTGCCCTGGGCGGCATGATCGGCTCTATGAGCATTATGTCACAGATCACGGACATATCAAAGTTCTTTGGCCTTTACAATGAACAGATTCCAAACAGCTCAACCTTAATTAGCGGTAAGGGCGGAATCATCGGTGTGATCATCGGTGTCTGGGTTCTCTCCAAGGTAGAACGCTGGGTGCGCAAACATGTTCCCGATGTCCTTGATATCATGCTGACCGGATTCTTAAGCATTCTGATCACCGGTACCTTGTTCGTACTGGTACTGATGCCGGCTGCCGGCTTTTTATCTGACGGTCTTGTCTGGGTATTATCCCTCCTTGTAAATTCCGCAAATCCGGTCGTCAGTGTTTTATCCGGGTACATTATGTCAGCCGTATTCCTTCCCCTTGTCCTTTTGGGACTGCATCATGGGCTGGTTCCAATCTATGCGGTTCAGCTGGAACAAATGGGCGGAGTCTCCTTATTCCCGGTCCTGGCCATGGCTGGTGCAGGGCAGGTGGGTGCAGCCATTGCCATCTATCTGAAAGCAAAACGAAGCGGAAACAAACGCTTAAAGAGCGTCATCATCGGTGCACTGCCTTCTGGATTCTTAGGCATCGGCGAACCGCTTATTTATGGAGTTACGCTTCCGTTAGGTAAGCCTTTCATAACTGCAGGCCTGGGAGCCGGTTTCGGCGGAGCCTATGTGATGCTCATGCATGTAAGAAGCATTGCCTGGAGCCCTTCGGGCCTGTTAGCCATTCCCATCATGAGCAGCCCTGTTAATATGCTTAATTATTTTATGGGTCTGGTGATCGCTTACATTGCCGGATTTATCATTACCGGCCTGTTCATTAAGGAAGATGAAGTTGCAAAAGCTTAAGCTTACCTGCTGAAAATGAACCTAAATCAGACTGCCCGGCTGGCCTTTTGCTTGATTTCTGTCCTTCCCTATAATACAATAGAGGGGTAAGGAGGACGAAGACATGAAAATCGTTATCATTGACGGGCAGGGCGGCAAAATGGGGCAGTCCGTCATCGCTCAGTTAAAAAAGTCCTATCCCAGTCTTTCAGTCATTGCCATCGGGACCAATTCCATTGCTACTTCCGCCATGTTAAAGGCAGGAGCCGATGCAGGTGCAACCGGTGAGAATCCTGTCCTAGTGGCCAGCCGGGATGCAGATGTTATCATCGGTCCTATTGGGATCGTCATTGCCGATTCTCTCCTGGGAGAGATCACTCCAGCCATGGCTGAGGCCATCGGAAAAAGCCGTGCTTATAAGATCCTTATACCGGTGAATAAATGCAATCATTATGTAGTGGGCTGTGAAAACCTGACTTTAACGGAATCCATTGCCCTGGTAATCAAAGAGGTGGAGAATCTTTTATGATCTCCACCTCTTTGTTTATGAAAATGTTGTATTTACCTTCGGTTCATCAAACGGCTATTTATTCATCAATGCTATAGTTTGGCGCTTCCTTTGTGATATGGATGTCATGGGGATGGCTTTCCTTAAGGGAGGCTGCCGTAATCTTAATGAATTTTCCGGTTTCCTGCATGGTCTTAATACTCATTGCTCCGCAATAACCCATACCGGACCGTAAGCCGCCAAGCATCTGGAATACGGTATCTTCTACCATTCCTTTGTAAGCCACACGGCCTTCCACTCCTTCCGGAACCAGCTTTTTGGCATCCGTCTGGAAGTAGCGGTCTTTGCTTCCGTTTTCCATGGCAGCGATGGAACCCATACCACGGTATACTTTATATTTTCTGCCCTGATACAGTTCAAAGGTTCCCGGGCTTTCGTCGCATCCGGCAAACATACTTCCCATCATACATACGCTTCCGCCGGCCGCAATGGCCTTTGTTAAATCTCCGGAATACTTGATTCCGCCGTCAGCTATGATTGGTACGCCGTATTCCTTAGCAACTGCATAGCAGTTCATAACAGCCGTGATCTGGGGAACTCCGATGCCGGCTACCACACGGGTGGTACAGATAGATCCTGGCCCGATTCCTACCTTCACTGCATCAGCTCCTGCTTCTATGAGAGCCTTTGTAGCTTCTCCGGTTGCTACATTTCCTGCAATAACGGAAAGAGCCGGATAAGCTTCTTTGATCATTTTTACGCAGCGGAGGACGTTTTCGGAATGTCCGTGAGCGGAGTCTAAAACTACCACATCCACTTTTGCCTTTACCAGGGCGTCAACACGGTCAAGCACGTTGGCTGTTATTCCTACGGCAGCTCCGCATAGAAGTCTTCCTTGTCCATCTTTTGCGGACAACGGATATTTGATCTGCTTTTCAATATCCTTGATGGTGATAAGGCCCTTTAAATTAAAGTCTTCATCAATGATCGGAAGCTTTTCTACTCTTGCTTTTGCAAGGATCTTTTTTGCCTCCATAAGAGTGATGCCCTCTCTGGCTGTTACCAGGTTTTCAGAGGTCATGCATTCCTTGATCTTCCTGCTGAAATCCTCTTCGAATTTTAAGTCCCGGTTGGTGATGATTCCCACCAGTTTTTTTCCTTCTGTGATCGGCACTCCGGAAATGCGGAACTTACCCATGAGTTCATCCGCATCTTTTAATGTATGCTCCGGGGAAAGATAGAATGGGTCCGTTATGACGCCGTTTTCTGACCTCTTTACCTTATCAACCTCTTCTGCCTGCATCTCTATGGACATATTCTTATGGATAATACCGATACCTCCCTGTCTTGCCATGGCAATTGCCATGCGATGCTCGGTAACGGTATCCATGCCTGCACTCATAAGCGGAATATTGAGCTTGATGGTTTTTGTAAGGTTGGTCGTTAAGTCAACCTGATTAGGAATGACCTCTGAATAAGCCGGAACTAACAGCACATCATCAAAAGTAATGCCTTCGCCAATTATTGTACCCATTAACTTTTCCTCTCCTTCTTTATATTTTTATTAATGAAACTAATAAGTCTTTTTACTTGTTAGTTACATAGTTTAACAAATTTTACAGGGGTTGTCAACGGACATTTTCCGGTTTCTTTCCGTCACTCATGGACAGCCCATGGACAGCTTTTCTGTAAGGAAAAAGGAACCGGCCGGTTTTTTTAACCGACTGATTCCTTTTTCTTTTATACTTCTCTTATAACCTTACGGGGCGCTGTCATCCTCATGCACTGGAGCAGCTTATCGTTAGGTTCAAATATGATCTTTGTGGTTTCTGCACCGGACTGGCTGATTAATGTATAAGTCTTTGCTCCCGGTACGTGGGATGAAAAATCAAGTAATTTCATGCTTTTTGTTTCATGATCCCTGGCCTCTGTGGAACCAGTGGGAGCTACGATCTGGATCCCTTCCATGGAACCTTCCCAGGCCTTCTTTCTCTTGCTTCTGCCGTAGATCCGGTCGATGGATAGAGTGTTGGTCACAAATAAGTATTCAAATTCCACTTCGCTGTTTCGGAATACAAAGTATGTGGCGGCTGCGGCTGCAAGCAGAATAAGCACTCCAAAGATTCCGAAAACCGGAGACATGGAGAGGAAAAATGCAATTACGCATAGGATTCCCATCGCAATTTTTATCAACATGGTATAGGCAGGTGATTTTCGCTTCACCAGCCATTCTGCATACATTTCATTCATAACGATTTGGGTCCTTTCTTGTTTCCTGCATGGCTGCTTAGAGGGGAAGGGGCTTATCCTGATTGGGGATATGGTGGGTGGGGTACCGGGAGTCCGCAGTGCAGCTGGTAAAGCCACAGGCTTTACCAGCTCACGGGCATTCGCCCTATGAAACAGAACATGGAAAAATTTTCTTATGTGCAAGCACAACGTAAATTTTTTCATGTTCTGTTTCGCACTGCTCGTTGCTTACTTGAAAATTACATCATATCCATTCCGCCTGGGGCTGGCATTGCAGGTGCTTTTTCTTTAATATTAGCAACAACGGACTCTGTTGTCAATAAGGTAGATGCAACACTTGTAGCATTTTGAAGGGCGCTTCTGGTTACCTTTGTCGGGTCCAGGATGCCTGCTTCTACCATGTCTACGTATTCTTCCTTATATGCGTCAAAGCCGGTTCCTACCTTGGACTCTCTCACCTTATTGATGATAACGCTTCCTTCCAGTCCTGCATTGGCTACAATGTGGTATAATGGGGATTCAAGAGCCTTTAAGATGATCTTTCCACCGGTTCTCTCATCGCCTTCTAAATGTTTAACAAGTTCTTCAATCTGATTGATGGCATGAACGTAAGCAGAACCGCCGCCTGCGATAACGCCTTCTTCAACTGCTGCTCTTGCTGCAGATAAAGCGTCTTCCATACGGAGTTTTGCTTCCTTCATCTCGGTTTCTGTTGCAGCACCTACGCGGATTACTGCAACACCGCCGGATAATTTAGCAAGTCTTTCCTGTAATTTTTCTCTGTCAAAATCAGAAGTAGTCTCTTCGATCTGGCCCTTGATCTGGCCGATTCTTGCAGTGATTGCTTCCTTATCGCCGCAGCCATCTACGATTACGGTATTTTCCTTCTGAACCTTTACGGATTTTGCACGTCCTAAAAGATCAAGGGTTGCATTCTTAAGCTCATATCCCAGTTCATCAGAGATCACGGTACCGCCTGTTAAAACAGCGATATCCTGTAACATCTCTTTTCTTCTGTCGCCATAGCCTGGAGCCTTTACAGCGATTACGTTGAAGGTTCCTCTTAATTTATTAACGATTAAGGTTGTCAAAGCTTCGCCTTCCACATCTTCTGCGATGATGAGAAGTCTTGCGCCGGACTGAACTACCTGCTCTAATAAAGGAAGGATCTCCTGAATGTTTGAGATCTTCTTATCAGTAATAAGAATGTATGGATCGTCTAAATTAGCTTCCATCTTTTCCATGTCGGTGCACATATAAGCAGAGATATAACCTCTGTCAAACTGCATACCTTCCACAAGATCCAGCTCTGTCTTCATGGTCTTTGATTCTTCAATGGTAATAACGCCGTTGTTGGAAACCTTCTCCATAGCGTCAGCTACCATCTCGCCGACCTCATCATCTGATGCGGAAATAGCTGCTACTCTTGCGATGGATGCCTTACCCTTGATCGGCTCGCTCATCTTTGCAATCGCTTCTACTGCTGCTTCAGTTGCCTTTTTCATACCCTTTCTTAAAACGATTGGGTTTGCACCTGCTGCCAGGTTCTTCATTCCCTCATTGATCATAGCCTGAGCTAAAACGGTAGCTGTGGTAGTACCGTCACCTGCTACGTCATTGGTCTTAGTCGCAACCTCTTTTACAAGCTGAGCGCCCATATTCTCAAAAGCATCTTCCAGCTCGATTTCCTTTGCAATGGTAACGCCGTCATTTGTGATGAGCGGTGAGCCGAAAGATTTATCCAGTACAACGTTTCTGCCTTTAGGCCCTAATGTTACACGAACAGTATCTGCTAACTGATTCACTCCAGATTCAAGTGCTTTTCTGGCATCTACGCCATATTTAATCTGCTTTGCCATGATTCATTCCTCCAGTTTTCTGTTAAAATAAATATACGTACTATCTAAAACCTGACCTTATGAAGCTTATCGCCTTCCTGATTATTCGATCACTGCTAATATGTCATTCTGTTTTACGATCACATATTTCTCGCTCTCTTCTCCGGTCTCTATCTCTGTTCCTGAATACTTGGAGAAGATTACTTTATCGCCCACTTTAACCTGCATGGTAACTTCCTTGCCGTCTACCAGACCGCCAGGTCCTACTGCGGTGACTTCCGCCTGCTGCGGCTTCTCTTTTGCCTGACCCGGCAGAACAATACCGGACTTTGTTGTCTCCTCTGCAACCAATGGTTTTAACACAACTTTGTCAAATAATGGTACTAATTTCATTGCAATTCCTCCTCATAACTTTCTGCTTATTATTTCTTTCTTTGGCCATCCGAAAGAAGTTTTATTTTATTCACATAATAAGTTATATCACTCATTATTAGCACTGTCAATAGTTGAGTGCTAACTTTATATTTTTTTTACATTTTTACCATATTTGTACGATTTTCTCCTTTACTTACATAGTTTATAGAAATTTTCTTATTATATACCTTTATTTTTTCGGATGAACGTATTACAATAACTAAGAGAATGAAGCGCCTTACAAGCGCACCATTGTGCCCATCAAGCATAAGCCGTGACAAGGAAGCACCTTGCAGGCATACCTCTATGCCCAGAATACATGGACGGTAATAAGGAAAGGAGTGTTTCAAATGGCAAAAAAGGGTAATGGGTTTGGAAAATTCGTGGCACTGGCCACTGTGGCCGGCGTTGTTGCTGCCGGCATCTCTTACTTTACGAAATACAAATCCTTCCACAAAGAACTGGAAGAAAATTTCCACGACTTTGAGGATGAGGGAAATGACGACATTTCCAAAATTGACAGCACGATGAACCGCAACTATGTTTCTTTGCATGCCAATAAGGATGAATTTAAGGTTGCCGCTGATCATATGGCAGATGCTGCCAAGGATGCGGTTAGTGCGGCAAGAAACTTAGTAAAGGATGCAGCGAGCATAGTTTCTGATACGGCAAAGGAAGCGGCTTCAGCCGTAGCATTTACCGCAAAGGACATGTTTGACGCTGCAAAAGAACAGACAGATGGGTTTTTAGACGACGAAGAGTTTACGGAAGATGGCGGTTTGGATTACGCTGCCGGAGCCGCAGACCAGCTGGCAGAAAAAGCCAAAGAGACTGCAGATACGATAAAAGAAACAGCAGAAACTGCTGCCGAAGCAGTAAAAGATGCAGCAAAGGATGGGATTGATGCGGCAAAAGAAGCGGCGAATTCCACCGGAGCAGCGATGAAAGAACTGGCCGATGAAACTACTACCATTGTGGAAGAAGAAATGGATTAATCATAATCTAAAAGAAGAAATTGAAAAAGCCATTGGAAAGCATTTGCTCTCCAATGGCTTTTTTTCACAGACTATTTCTCATACAGAAATTCTTCCGGCAGATTCACTTTAAAATCAACCGCCAGATCACGGAAGTTTTGAGGCGTGATGGTCTGAAGCTTATCCGGCCGTATGGAAAGCACCTTAACAAGGATTTCCGCAGACTTTTCTACCGTATGCATAAGACCAAAGGTCAGGTCAAAGTCCTCTCCTGAGGCAAATAAGCCGTGATGAGCCCACACAGCCACATCGTACTTCTTCATCAGCTCACTGGTTGCCACTGCGATGTCTCGTCCGCCAGGCACCATCCAGCCAACAACACCTACGCCGTCCGGGAAAACCACCGGACATTCTGTTGCCATCTCCCATAATTCCCTGGTGAAGACTTTATCCTCTAAGGGAAGAACAAAGGTTAGGGCAATTACATTGGCAGGATGGGCATGGTAGATCACCCTGTGCTTACCGGATGTAGCCTCTTTCTTTACTTCATGGTTCATAAGATGGGAAGGAAGCTCGCTGGTGGGACGCCCGCCGTTTACTAACCCCCAGCGGATTCTGTAATTCTCACCGCTCTCATCTACCTCAATGATACAGGTATTGGCTTCCGGATCCAGGATTACGTTGCGGAAATATTTCCCGCTTCCGGTCACCATGAAATACTCTCCTGCCAGATCCTTTACACTGGTTCCGATGGGCTGCCAGGGATTCTTATCCGTAAAGACCTCTTTCACTGATTCTACCTCTGACTCCTTTATGCGGTAGCTTAAATTGCCGCCGTTTCTCTCATGCCAGTTCTGACGGAAACCGTCGTCGCATAAACGGATAAAGCCTTTTACAAATTCAGTATCTAAAATATTCATATTCTTTTTCTCCTTATTTCCGGTTAAGCAGCACTTCTTTTTCATAGCTGCGTATTTCCTCAAACCAATCTTCCTTTGCCGGAACTCCGTTTATCTCACAGAAATAATTCCATACATCGCCAACAGGATAAAGCTTAAGTTCTTCCTGAAGCATCATCTGCTCTGTAAAGTCTCGTTCCTTCTGTAACAAGGCAAGCCTTTCATTGGGAAGAAGAAGGGCATTTAACAACGCCTTCTGCATATTGCGCATTCCCACAATCCAGGCGCTTAAGCGGTTGATGCTTGCATCAAAGAAGTCAAGGGCTAAAAGAACGCGGTCAGCCCCGCCCCGGATGATTTCCTTTGCAATCTCTTTTGTCTCATCGTCAAACAACACCACATGGTCACTGTCCCACCGCACCGGCCTTGTTACATGAAGGGCAACCTTGTCAAAGAACAGGAGCATGGAGGATATCTTATCGGATACCACCTCTGTGGGATGATAATGGCCGCTGTCCAGCAGGCAAAGGATATCGTTCTTGGAAGCGTAATTCATATAAAATTCATGGGAACCAACCGTACAGCTTTCCACACCGATTCCAAATACCTTGGATTCTACGGCTACATATACCTTGGTTTTATCGTAATCCATGGAAAGGATCTGGTCAAGAGAATCTTTTAACCGCGCCCTTGGGGAGGTACGGTCCGCCGGAATATCCTTAAAACCGTCAGGAATCCAGATGTTCATGGTACATGGAGTTCCCTGCTCTCCGGCGAAGTATTCGGAAATACGGATGCATGCCTGAACGTGTCTGATCCAGAAGCTGCGGATTTCCTCGTTTTCACTGGACAAGGTGGCATTCTCTGCCTTTGGATGGGAAAACAGGGTGGGATTAAAATCAATGCCGATTCCTCTTTCCTTTGCAAAATCTGCCCATTTTGCAAAATGCTTCGGTTCCAGCTGATCACGGTCCGCCCATTCTCCTTCTTCAAATACGGCATAGCTTGCATGAAGGTTAATCCTGTGCTTTCCAGGAATCAGGCTCAGCGCTTTGCCCATATCATTCATCAGCTCCTGAGGATTTCTGGCACGTCCCGGATAATTGCCAGTCGTCTGAATGCCGCCTGACAGCCCGCCTGCTCCGTCAAATCCTATTACATCATCTCCCTGCCAGCAGTGCATGGAGACAGGAATCTTCTTCAGTGCCTCCAATGCCTCATCGGTATTAACCCCAATGGCCTTGTATGCTTCTTTTGCTGTTTCATATCTTTCCTTTATTGTCATGGCTCTCTTCTCCTTTTCTAAATTTCTGCCCGGGCTGTTAAGGCCGGGGCTTCCTATGATATCGTTCAGTCTAAATGAAATACAGGCTTTAAACTGATAGAAACCGGGCTGTTATCCAGGTTAGTCTTCATGATGTCAGCCATATAATCCCACCATTTCCGGTTGATAGGCGTATCCGCCGATTCTGCCCACTTCTCTTCATCCTCAATTTCAATATATCCGTAGAGGACATTGGTTTCCTCATCTAAGAAAATAGAGTAATTATGTCCTCCGTGCCGGCTGATCATGTCCTTCATTTCCGGCCAGAGTAAATTGTGCCTTTTCTCGTATTCTTCGGCCATTCCTTCATTTAAGTACATTTTAAAAGATTTTCTTATCATGCCTTTTCCTCTTCCTCCATTCTGCGACATCTAATTCCCTGGCTGATACTCCTTTATGGCAAAGGACCGGTATACTGCCTCCCTTGCCTGTTTTAAGCTCTCAAATTCTCCGGCAGCCAGCATTTGAGCCAGAAGATTTCCGATGGCAGTGGCTTCTCCCGGTCCGGCATAAACGGTCCGTCCTGTGCGGTCTGCCGTCAGCCAGTTCAAATACTCCGCATTGGAGCCTCCTCCTACCACATGGATGGCCGGATAGGTCCTTCCGGTGATGGATTCCAGTTCCTTTACCGTATTTCCATAGCAGGCTGCAAGGCTGTTGTATATGACGGCCGCGATCTGTCCCGGAGTCCTTGGCACCTCCATCCCAGACCTCTCACAGAAATCCTGCACTTCCCCGATCATGCTCTCAGGAGACAGGAATACAGAAGCATTGCAGTCCACAATGGAAGGGATCACTTCCTCAGAAGCCATCTGGCAAAGCTCTGCAAAGGAATAAGCCTCTCCCTTTTCTTTCAGCTCCTTTTTCACAGACTGGATCATCCAAAGCCCCATGATGTTTTTCAAATACCGGAAGCGGTGAGCATAGCCGCCCTCATTGGTAAAATTTGCTTTCATGCTTTCCATGGAACAATCCGCCTTAGGAAGCTCTGTTCCCATCAAAGACCAGGTCCCTGAGCTGATGTAAAGGAGATCGTCCATGGAATCCCCTCCTTCAGGATCCAGGGGAACCGCCATGACGGCAGAGCCGGTATCATGAGTTGCCGGGAGGACTACCTGGCAGGTAAACCCTACTTCCTCTTCAATGGCCTTTGCCAATGGTCCCACTGATGTACCCGGCATGGATAGTTCCCCAAACAGCCTTTCAGGCAGGCCCAGCTTCCGGATCAGTTCATAGTCCCAGGTTCCGGTTTCCGCACTCACCAGCTGGGTGGTGGTTGCATTGGTATACTCCTGTTTTTTCACCCCTGTCAGCAGATAGTGGAAATAGTCCGGAATCATAAGGAAGGATTCCCCTTTCTCCAGATATTCCGGGGTCTCTTCCCGGACAGCCATGAGCTGATAAATGGTGTTAAAGATCTGCTTCTGGATGCCGGTTCTTCCATATAAATCTTTTAAGGAAATGATCTCATATACTTTTTCATCCATCCCCTTTGTTCTGTCATCCCGGTATCCCACCGCATTTCCAAGCAACCGGTTATCTCCGTCCAAAAGGACAAAATCCACAGCCCATGTATCGATCCCCATGGCAGCCGGAATCTTCCCAAGCTTCCTGCATTGCTTCATGCCCTCTTTAATTTCATGAAATAAAGAATCCACGTCCCAGCACAAATGCCCATCCTTTTGCTTCATGCCATTGTCAAACCGGTAAATCTCCTTAAGGACCAGCTTTCCCTCCTTTACGTTCCCAAGAATATGGCGGCCGCTGGATGCGCCGATGTCTACGGCAAGATAATACTTCTCCATGTAAACCACTCTCCCTTTATTTTCTTCCAAGCCCATGTTTTCCGGGTATAAAGATATACCCGCAGGGTATTTCTACCTTAATCATAACGGATTTCCACAAAAAAAATAAGGACGCTGTTTGTTTTAAACTGCGTCCTTATTTGCATATCCGTTCTCCGGTCATCTAAGCGTTTCAATCTGCCTTTGATGAAATAAGCAATTCCTTTAAATCCATGATCGACATTTCATGCTCGTCCAATATTGTTGATACTTCCTTAAATTGTTCCAGCTTTATTTTATCCTGAATATCTTTCTCTTTTTCTCCTAAAGTTACCAGACTGTTCTTGTATTGCTGAATCGATTCCTGGACCTCTTTTAATTCTTCCTGAAGTTTTTCAAGTGGTGTCTTCCTTACTCCTCTTGGCATACTGGTTCTCTCCTTTACAGAAATATTTTTATCAACCATATATTACCAAGTATATGCAAAGTTTCTGTTGTTTATTACTTTATAACTTCCATTATTGAAAAATTTCCAGGAAGAACTTTTATGAATGCTTTTCGGTTTTAAAGGTCCGTTATGGATTCATTAAAAGGAAAGGAAAACGGATGGGATCCGCTTTCCTTTCCCTGTTTCAAACAATCCTCTTATCATTTCTTAAATCGATTACCTGTCGGTTCTTTAACCTTTTACTCCCGTATGAGCCACTCCCTCAATAAACTGTTTCTGGAAAACAAAGAACAAAACAACCATTGGAATGACAGCCAGAACAGCACCAGCCATCTGGGCCGGATAATCGTTGGTATGCTGTCCCTGGAGCGTGGAAAGTGCTGGAGCCAGAGTCATCTTTGTTGTGGTAGTATTGACGATTAAAGGCCACATAAAGTCATTCCAGGCAAACTTTGCCGTGAAAATCACAAGGGCCACGATCCCTGATTTTACCAGAGGGACCATGATCCTGGTCAGGATCTGGATCCTTCCGCACCCATCCAGTATGGCTGCTTCCTCCAGTTCATCAGGAAGGGATAAGAAAAACTGCCTCATCATAAAAGTTCCAAAGGCGCTGAATAAGTTTGGCAGAAAAAGTGCAAACATGGTATCCAAAAGTCCCAGTTTCTGCACGATAAGGTACTGAGGCACCAGAAAGATCTGTCCCGGTACCATCAGGACGGAAAGCACCACCAAAAACAGGATATCTCTTCCCGGAAACTTAATCCTGGCAAAGGAATATGCAGCCAGGGTACAGATCACTACCTGTCCCGCAACCGTTATAACCGTAGAAAATACCGTGTTCATATAAATTCTTCCAAAGGGAAGGGCGGTAAGAACATTATAATAGGCCTCTGTAACAAATCGTTCCGGCAGAATCGTGGGAGGAATCATCATGGATTCTCCCTTTGTTTTAAATGAGGTACATAACATCCAAAGAAACGGAAGCACGGTGATACCGATTCCTGCAATCAGTATCAGGTGGATCAATAGTTTTTTTCGTCTGCTCGATTTCATCATCCGGCTTCACCTCCTTAGTCGTAATTGACCCATTTTCTCTGTCCTATCATCTGAATCACGGTTACCAGCATAATGATAGAAAAGATCAAAATGGATATGGCTGCTGCATAGCCTTTATGGCCATAATCAAAGGCATTCCGGTAGAACATCATGACAAGGGTCTGGGTGCTGCGATAGGCCGTATTCGTTTTTACAACCATCATATAAATGGTATCAAACACCTGAAATCCGCTGATGATCGAGGTGATCATGACGAAAAATATGGTCGGTGACAGCATGGGGATTGTGATTTTAAAAAACTGGTGAATGCCGCTTGCCCCATCCACAGATGCCGCCTCATAATAGGATCTTGATATCCCCTGCATGCCTGCTAAAAGAATGATCATGTTATATCCTACAGTTCCCCATATTCCAACGATCATAATCATGAACAAAGCTGTTTTGGGGTCGGTGATCCAGCCATGGGGAGCAAAACCCAAAGCCTTTAACGCCGCATTTAAAAGACCGTACTGCTCATTATAAATCCATTTCCAGACCATTGCCACCGCTGCCGACATGGTCACGGATGGCAGAAAATAGATGGTCCGGTAAAAAGAAGTTCCCCTGATTTTCGTATTGAGCAGGGCAGCTACAAACAAGGATAACATAAGGCCCAGGGGCACGGTGATCCCGACGTAGAGAAGTGTATTGCCAAGAGAGTTCCACAGTTCTTTATCCTTAAACATTTCCAAATAATTGTTAAGGCCATAAAAGGTGGCTACATTGAATTTATTCACTTCATTAAAGCTGAACCAGAAATTCTGAATAAAGGGAAAAATATAAAATACAAAGATTCCAAGCAACAGGGGTGTTATAAATAAGTACCCCTCTCCCCATTCTTTCCATTGCCGCTTTGCTATTTTCTTTTTTGTTGTACCCTGCATATATACACCTACTTATTATTTTTTGCCAATATCGCATCTGCGTCCGTTTTAAGCTGGCTGCATACATCCGCTAAAGTCTTATCGCCGGAATAAGCTGCCTTTAAAGCTTCTGCTTCTATATCATAGAGCTCAGCCACAGATTTGCATACAGGAAGAGGATTGGCTTCCCCGGAATGATTGGTATAAGCCGCCAGGTTTAAATCCTTGTTGGAATCGGCAAAATACTTTTGGGCATCGTTCCGTGCGGAAATAACGACTCCGCTCTCTCCCTGGATCTTCATAGCCTCTTCGCTTCCCAGCCATAATGCAAAATCTGCTGCAGCGTCCTTATTTTTACTTCCTGCAAACACGGCATAACCAAGTCCGTTTATGATATTCGGCTCTTTCCCGTTAAATTCCGGGAATTCCACCAGGTTGATCTTGGTGTTGATGGCATCATTAGAAGTATACTCCGGTGTCATGTAGGAGCCTGCTAAAACCATAGCCAGCTGGCCGCCTTCAAACATGGCATCGGCACTGGTTTCTGACAATGCAGCTGCTGACGGGGAATATCCCTCATTGATCAGATCGATCCAGCACTGGATTCCTTCCTGGGTCTTAGGATCTGTATAACCGGTTTCTGTTTTGTCAGCATTTAAGATCCAGCCGCCATTCGCATATACGGTAGGATAATACCATGTCTGGAAATCGATGGGGCAGGCAAAAGGATATGCTCCAGAGTCAAGACCTGCTGCCTTTAAATCCTTACATGCCTTTGCAAGATCATCAAAGGTCCAGTCATCGGTTGGATATGCCACTCCTGCCTTATCAAAGATATCCTTGTTATACCAAAGAGCATTGGTATCAAAATCCTTTGGTACGGCGATCTGCTTATCCTCAAAGTTATAAGCCTTTACAAGGGCTTCCGGGAAATTCTTCTCTAGATCCAGGTCAGATTTTTTCAAATAATCATTTAAATCCAGAAGAATTCCTCCGTCATAGTAATCCTCTGCGTGAAGTACATTGACCCAGAATACATCCGGTGCTGTTCCGCCTGTTGCTGCAGCCTCCAGCTTGGTCCAGTATTCGCCTCCCTTATAGGGGGTAAGCTGGATATCGATCTTTACATTTTCATGTGTTTTCTGGTAGGCCTGGATCATGGATTCCATGACCGGACGCTGCTTTTCATCCCATATTCCCAAGCTCAAAGTCGTAGCACCTCCCCCGGAAGCTTTGCCTCCGCCGCCACATCCCGTAAGACTCATTGCTGCCATGGCTAATGCCATTCCCATTGCCAGAACTTTGGTTCCTCTCGTTTTCTTCATAATCTGCTCTCTCCTTTTTCTATTGATATTTTTTATACATTAAGCGGATATGCCTGCATATCCTATTTAACGAATATCCTCTAAATGAATCAGCTTTCCTCCCGAGATTCTGGACTGTTCCGCCGCAAGAGCAATATAATGGCTTTCCAGGGACTTATCCAGTGTGGTCATGGAACGATTCGGTTCGGTTCCTTCTCTGACCATATCAAGTAACTGCTCCACCATCCGGTTGTCTCCCCCGGCATGACCAGAAAAATCATCGGACAATTTGGAAACGTCTATAACTTCCTGTTCCTTACCAAATGGTCTTACGGTTATGAGATTGGAGTGAAGACTTGCTTCAATTTCTCCCTTTGTTCCCATAAATCTGGTAAACCGGGAGTTTTCTTCTGTGCAGCCTGTCATGGTAAAGCTGATGGTCGAGCCGTCAGTCATATTTAAATTTACGACCTGATGATCCACCACATTGTTATCGCAATGGTATACACATCTTCCGTAAGGGCCGGTCTTTATGGCTTCCATAACCGATTCTTCCGTTGGGTGAAGGGTAAGTATATTGCATGGCCAGTCAGACTTACCATGGGCAATGCCGGTCTTTTCATTGGTTATGTAAATTTTTTCTGCATCAAAGGGACATTCTGCCTTGGCAGCGCATCCATCCAGACAGCGTTTTGCCGCACCCTCCGGCGCTTTTTCCTCCTTGAATAAGTAGGTGCCTCCAAAGGAGGACACGGATTCACAGGTCTTTCCTGTCAGCCACAATAAAAGGTCCATGTCATGACAGCACTTTTGAAGGATCATGGGGCTGGTCTCTTCTGAGTTTCTCCAGTTTCCTCTGACAAAGCTGTGGGCCTGATGCCAGTAGCCTACATTTTCAATCCCCATAACAGTAACCACATCGCCGATCACTCCGGAATCAATGAGTTCTTTTACTTTTGTGTAAAAAGGAGTATACCGCAGAACATGGCAGACTACCACCTTCCGGCCTCTTTCGCTGGCAACCTTTAATAATTCCCTGCATTCGTCTAAATCCGGTGAAACAGGCTTTTCCAGCAAAAGATCATATCCCTTTTCAAGGGCCGGAATCGCATGGCCCACATGTTGTCTGTCCTGTGTGGCGATGAACATCACATCTGCAAGCTTTTCCTGTTTCAGCATCTCCTCTGCACTGGAATAACACCGTTCCTTTGGCACTCCGTATTCCCTGGACACCTCTTCTACCTTTTCCTCAACAATATCCGCAATGGCAGTAATCTCCATCTTTTCGGGAAACAGCTTTGCAACCGGCGCGTAGGTATCTTTGCCTCTGCTTCCCAAGCCCGCAAGGGCAACTGTAATTCGTTTCATATGATCTTCCCTTCTTGTACCTTGGTTCTTTTAATAATTGTATCATAATTATATAATGAATCAGAACGATATGCTTATACTATTATCCGGACTCATTGCCAAATTCCTTGTTTTTTCAGTTATTGTGCACAAATCATCCTGTAAAATATTCCATCATTAGGTTATTTCAACGGATTCTAAGAAAAAATATAAAAAGAGGCATCCATACGAATCGATGAATGCCTCCATTGGCGAATTAATATTTTTTACATTATACTCTAATTCAATGGGTTTGAATTGCAGGATTGTCCTGTCTTGTTATCAAATTAACCATTCTTGCCAGCGGCTTCATTTCATGCTACCATAAAGTTCAAAGGAGGTATTTCAAATGGCATATTGCAGCACAGCGCTAACCATCGAATTTGAAATCCATGAGATCATAACCGTCCACTATTTTGAATATATGAAGGATTTTGTATTTTCGGGAGAATCCCACGATTTTTGGGAGTTTCTTTACGTGGACAAAGGGGAAATTACCGTACAGGCAAATCAATCCATCTATCAACTAAAAGCCGGAGATGTGATTTTTCACAAGCCAAATGAATTCCACGCCTTAAAAGCGTCCGGAAACAAGGCCCCCAATCTGGTCGTCATGTCCTTCCGCTGCTCCAGCGAAAGCATGAGGTTTTTTGAAGAGAAATCCTGTTCCTTAAATCAGGAAGAGAGATTTCTTATTTCCAGGATTATTGCAGAAGCGAAACAGGCCTTTTCCACTCCCCTACACATTCCTTCCGTGGAAAAGGTGGAGCTGGCCCCTTCCCCGCCATTCGGAGCCGCTCAGCTCATCCTATTATATCTACAGGTTTTCCTGATCCATGTGAAGCGGAATCATTTTGAAGAAGGTGATGCACCCATTCATAACCTTCCAACCGGGCAAATGGCCCTTTCCTCCAATTCCAGCCATCTGGAACAGATCATTCAGTTTATGGAGTTTCACATCTGCGAACACCTTACTATAAAAGCCATTTGCAACGAATTCTCCATAAGCCGTTCCACCCTTCATTCCCTGTTTCACAAAGAAAAAAACTGCGGGGCAATCGACTATTTCAATTTAATGAAGATCGAGCGTTCTAAGGAGATCATGCGGGATGGCAATATGAACTTTACGGAAATTGCATATTTCCTTTCTTACAGCTCCCTGCAGTATTTTTCCAAGCAGTTTAAGAAAACAACCGGAATGTCTCCATTGGAATATTTTAATTCCGTAAAAAAATATTCCAATGAACTCACAAATGCAAGTAAGAAAAGGAGAGAGGATAACCGGATGATTTGACAAGCTTCCGTGATGATTCCGTAAGGCTTTTTTCTGAAAAAGTGCTATATTAGAACCATCAATACAGTGGAGGATGGACAATGCACGATATTAAATTTCATCAAACAGCCTTGAGCTTTGAGGAAAGCTCCCTCCTTTTTTCCATTCAGCATGGAAGTGCAATTTGGAAATGGGATGCAACATACAGACCCCGCCTGATAGCCGGAGGACAAACCGTTTATTTCCAAGATGCTGCTTCCATTACCCATAACCAATGGAAAACAGGGGTCGGGGAAGGGATCATCAGCCATTACCAGGGCTTCCGGTTAGACGATACGGATCTTTCACTGGCCTTTGAAACGGTCACATGGATCGAGTATGCCACGGAAGACGTTCATTTTGAATGGATCCCTCTGACAGAAAGCAGCGTTCCGGTTTCAGAAATTTTCTGGCCCGGATACATGGAATTTGAAAAAGAAAGTGACCGCTGGTATACTCTTTTAAATATCCAGCAGGGGCTTCTTATCCCAAATACCTGGGAAACGGCACTTGAAAAGCTGCCCTTTGACGGCATGATGTGCACAGCCGGTTCTTACATGCCATGGTTTGGACAGGTAAAAGAGGGAGACGGCTACTTAGCCATCTGTGAACAGCCCTGGGATGCCGCATATTATGCGGAGCATCCGGCAAAGGGCCCCTATACCCACACCGGCATCAAATGGCTGCCAAGCCTGGGCAGGATGAATAGCCGCAGGACGATGCGGTATACCTTTTTGTCGGACTGTGATTACAATGATATCTGCAAGCATTACCGGACCTACGTAAAGGAGCAGGGCACCTTCTGTTCCCTGAAAGAAAAGGCTGCGAAGGCACCTGTTCATAAACTGGTAGGCGCTTCCTTTATCCATAAGGGAATCAAAACTCAGGTCATGCCGGATTCCCGCTTCTTTGACCCGGAAAAACCGGACAAAAATAACCACGTATACAGCTTTGAGAAACGAACCGGTGAGATCCATCATTTCTACAAGGATCTGGGCCTTAAAAAGCTGTATCTCCATCTGGATGGCTGGGCTGAGCCAGGTTATGATAACCAGCATCCTGACTACCTTCCCGCCTGTGAAGGGGCCGGGGGCTGGGAAAAAATGAAGGAGCTTGCGGATACCATGCACGGGTATGGATATTCCTTTGGCATCCATGACCAGTACCGGGATTATTACCGCAGAGCCAAAACCTTTGACCAGAATTTTGCAGTCCAAAAGCCTGACGGAACTCTTACGGAGCATGCCAACTGGGCAGGCGGACCTCAGACCTATCTGTGCGCTACTCAGGCTCCTTATTATGTAAAAAGGAATTTTACTGAAATCAAGAAAAACGGTGTGGAATTAGACTGTGCTTACTTAGATGTGTTCACGTGCAATGAACCTGACGAATGCGGCCACCCATGGCACCGGATCAACCGGAAGGAATGTCTGGATTACCGGAGCCTTTGCTTTGAATACCTGCTTTCCAAAGGCATCCTTCCAAGCTCCGAGGAAGTGACGGACTGGTCCGTAAAAAGTCTTGTGTTCTGCCACTATGCCCCCTACTCCTTTATGATGCACGAGCCAGGGGCTGATCGCCAGGGAATCCCGGTACCTCTCTTTAACCTGGTTTATCATGACTGCCTGATCATCCCGTGGATGATGGAAAAATACGAAAAAGAGGACTTCATGCTTTATGCCCTCTTAAACGGCGGCGCCCCATATTTTATCCGGGATGGGGCTTATGAGAACATTGACGGCTCTTTTGGCGGCCATCAGACCCTCTCAGAGGAAGAAATGGCAGCACGCTGCAAAATTGTCTCTTCCCTTCACGAAAGGGTCGCCATGTGTGAAATGCTCTCCCATGAATTCATTGACGGGGACCCATTCCGGCAGCGTACCACTTTTTCTGACGGCACCGCAGTGGAAGCCGACCTTATTCACGGAACCTATGAGATCAGAGCAGAAAAAGCGACCTCCTAAGTGTCTAAAGCTCTGTACTCCTTTGGTGACATTCCATAATAGTTCCGGAAGATCCTGTGGAAATAGCTGGTATTATCATACCCTACCGCTATGGAAATATCTGTTACGGAAAGCCTGGTGTTTAAAAGAAGAACAGAAGCCTGATTCAGCCGCTTTACCTGCAAAAGCTCCTTATAGGTCCGCCCGGTCAATCGCTTTATCGCCCGGCTCAGCCAGTAAATGTTATAATTAAGGAGGGCTGAAAGCTCAGTCAGCTCACCATCCTTATAATTTTCATCAATGTAGGTGAGCACCTGAAATATAAGCTTCTGTTCAAAACTTTCTAAAGTGTGGCTGATCTTATCCGTATAATGCATGAGCTGAAGAAACAAAAGCCCCATGGTAACCTGATTGATGCTCCTTTTATTGGGCTGGTCGCTTAAAAGGGTCCACACCATGTTTTCCACCAGATTCTGGACCGGTAGCACATCTGCTACCTGAAAATGAAGGTAGCTGGCGTAACGGGGGTTAAAGCAGAGACAGCCTACCAGGAAATCCCGCAGCAGGTTTTCTTCCTCCCCCATCATTTCAAAGGCAGTATCAAAAAACTCCGGCAGGATAATGAAATTTATCCCAATATCCGTTTCTCCTGCCGGAAGGATCTCCTGGGTGGCATGCTGGTTTAAAAACAGCAGCTCCCCTGTCTTTAAGACTACCTTTTCCCCATCAATAGAATGGACCGTTTCTCCCTTGCACATATAGATCACTTCAATGTAATTATGCTTATGCTTGGGGAAATGGACGAATCTGGTGTGAGGCCTGATGCTGATCATTTTCCCATGCTCCAGCATCTTTTTGCTGTCAATGACCAGATCCCGCCCCTCGGTATACCGGTTGCGGTCAATTTCTGTCCGTCCGTTTAAGATTTCCCGTTCCTCGTCTGTAATGATTCCCAGGCGGTCTAAGATTTCCTGATTCATCCGTAAAGGCCTCCTTTATGAAACATAGGAAAATAGGATCAGGTTTTTCCACCTGACCTCTCCCATGGCGCTTTCTCCTAAGGCATAGGCATGGATCATATCATCCTTTGCCATCAATTTGTAAATAGCGGCTCCGGAGCTGTCCGTATCCCTGATCCATCGATCATCCTTAATAATCACGCCATCTGCAACTTTAAACTGCCAGACGGAAGTCTCCCCCTCTGCATTGGTGCTGGTATAGGTAATCTCTCCCTGCATCAGATCGTCCTTAAAAATCCCCCTTTTTGCATTGAGCTTCGTGATATCTTCTGTTACTCCGTCATAATAGTTGTAACCGCACTCTCCGTTCCCGTTCATCTTTCCATTCGCCCATGTCCCATAGGAGTAATCGTAACGCTTCCCCTCCTCCAGATCCAGAATCTGCAGGGCCGTACATTCTCCCTCAGGCTTCCCGTAATCAAAATTCCCGTAAAAAACGGTGGAGGCCTTTACAAACACCAGGCCCTTGCCAGAGGATATTTTTTCCCTCATCGCCGCTCCATCGTACATGCAGGGAAACTCTTTCCAGGGGATGTCATAACTGTTTAAGAGCCTGGCTGCTCCTTCTAAATCCCCCTGGTCAAAGAACCCGGTCAGCTGGGTTAAAAACTCCTTATCTCCGGGAGAAAGGGCTATTTCATCTGATAAAGTATCACTTATAGTCACATTTATAGTCTCACTTATAGTCTCATCCAATGCTTTTGGTTCTGCTTGTTCTTCGTTTTGCTTTCCATTCCTGATGGTGCCTGCCAGGCTAAGCAGAAGCAGAAGCACCGTGATGAGCCCTACCCAAAGGAGGAGACGAAGGTTTTCTCTTTTTCTTGGATCCGTCCATTTCTCAAACACAAAAATCCTCCTTCCCGTCATCTACAGACCACGCCTGGCAAAGAAGCGCAAGGCCTGTCCTTATCTCTTCTTCCGTAAGGCTTGCAAACCCAAGGACAATGGTTGAAGGATAAGTATTATGCTGTTCATGGATAAAGTATCCCGACATGCCATAAACCTTAACCCCGGATTTTGCTGCCATATTGATGAGCTGGTTCTCCGCCCTTCCCTTGCGGTCACTTAAAAGAAGATGTAGTCCCGCATGTTCTCCTCTGATTAAGAACTGGCTTTCAAAGGGTTTCAGCCCTGCCGCCAATGTATCGTGCTTTGCCTTATAGACTGCCCTCATCCGGTTCAGATGGCGTTCGTAATACCCCTCTGCCATAAACTGATACAGAATGTTCTGGTCAATGCGGGATACAGTGGAAGCATAGAAATTCATCCGCTCCCGGTAAACAGCCAAAAGAGGGCCGGGCAGTACCATATAGCTTACACGGATGGCCGGGGCAATGGATTTGGAGAAGGTTCCGTAATAAATTACACGGTTTCTTCCGTCCATTCCCTGTAACGCAGGGATTGGTTTTCCCTTGTATCGGAATTCACTGTCATAATCGTCTTCAATGAGATACCGCCCTTCCTTTTCATAGGCCCAGACAAGAAGCTCCTGCCTCCGTTTTACCGGCATGACAATACCGGTGGGATACTGGTGGGAAGGCATTACATAGGCGATATCCGCCCCACTCTTTTCCAATAGCTCCACATCCATGCCGGACCTGTCCATGGCAACGGGAACCACCTGGTATTTTAAGCTGTCAAAGACCCGGTATGCCTGCTTATACGTTGGATTTTCCATGGCGATCACCCGGTCAGCTCCCAGAATCTGGGACAGCAGCATCAAAAGGTATTCGCTTCCGGCGCCTACGATGATCTGATCTGCCTGACAGTTAACCCCGCGGGCGGAATGGAGATAGGAACGGATGGCCTCCCTGAGGGCCGGCTCTCCCTGGGGATCTCCAGGCATGAACATCTCCCGGTTATCATCAACCAGAGTGTTTTTCGATATCTTCCTCCATGTATTAAATGGAAATGCACAAAGATCAATGCCTCTGGGAGAAAAATCCACCCTCCAGTCCGGAACCTTTTCCTTATCCGTGGAGGAGGGACTAAGAAGGGAGGGAATTTTATCCCTTTGCTCTTGCCCGGTATGCACAAGATCCTCGATCCTGCATACAAAATATCCCTTACAGGGAACAGCCTCAATATATCCCTCCGATAAAAGCTGTTCATAAGCCATCTGGGTGGTGCTGCGGCTGACTTTTAAATTCTCTGCCAGCCTCCTTGTGGAAGGCAGGCGGTTGGCCGGCTCTAGATTTCCTTTTTTTATTTCCTCTTTGATGTAGCTGTAAATCTGGCTGTAATAGGGCGACCCCGGCTGGTTCTTTAAAGGTATCATCAGCTCCATAAAAAAGCTCCTTTCCTGCCCGTGTTTTTTGGCATTTAGATATTGTGTACACAGGTTGTTACTTTACCGGATATGAAGAAATGCCGCACGTCCTTCGTTCTCCCGGTCATGCAGCATTCTACTTATTTGACCTGCCACCTGGCCTGTCAACGATTATTTTGTTATTTTAAATGAACTCTTTAGTGAAACGATCCGGTTGAATACCAGGTGTTCCGGTCCGCTGTCCTTGCAGTCAACACAGAAAAATCCGTTTCTTACGAACTGGAAGCTGTCATAAGCTTTTGCACTTATAAGGCCCGGTTCCACAAAACAGTTCTTTAAGATGATCAAAGAATTTGGATTTAAGTTTAAGCTGCCGTCCTCGTTAAGCTTTCCTTTTTCTTCGTCCACGATGTTTTCATACAGACGGCATTCTGCCTGTACTGCGGTGGAGGAAGCTACCCAGTGAATTGTTCCCTTTACCTTTCTGCCTTCAAAGCCTGAGCCGCTCTTTGTCTCCGGGTCGTAGGTACAGTGAACCACAGTGACATTGCCGTTCTCATCCTTTTCGCAGCCGGTACAGGTTACAAAATAGGCATTCATCAGGCGGACTTCATTGCCTGGGAAAAGGCGGAAATACTTTTTAATGGGCTCTTCCATAAAATCTTCCCGTTCAATGTAAAGCTCTTTCCCAAAGGGAACCTTTCTCTCTCCTAATTCGGGATTTTCCAGGTTATTTGCAACATCCAGGTACTCAATGGTATCCTCGGGATAGTTATCAATGACCAGTTTAATAGGATCCAGAATGGCCATCATTCTCGGCCTTTTCAGTTTTAAATCCTCACGGATACAATATTCAAGCATGGCATAGTCAACAGAGCTGTTAGCCTTGGAGACACCTACCAGGTCCACGAACATGCGGAGGGATTCCGGCGTATAGCCTCTTCTTCTTAAAGCTGCAATGGATACCAGGCGGGGATCATCCCAGCCGTCAACGATACCGTCCTCTACCAGCTTCTTGATATAGCGTTTTCCCGTTACCACATTGGTAAGATACAGCTTTGCGAATTCAATCTGGCGTGGAGGATGAACAAATTCACACTCCACAACAACCCAGTCGTAAAGCGGTCTGTGATCCTCAAATTCCAGAGTACAGATGGAATGGGTAATGTGCTCAATGGCGTCCTCGATTGGGTGGGCAAAATCATACATAGGATATATGCACCACTGATCGCCGGTGTTATGATGCGTCATGCGGGCCACACGGTAAATGACCGGATCACGCATGTTGATGTTGGGAGATGCCATATCGATCTTGGCACGGAGAACTCTTTCCCCATCCTGATACTTGCCTTCCTTCATCTCTTCAAACAGTTTTAAATTCTCTTCCACGCTGCGGTTCCGGAAGGGGCTTTCTTTTCCAGGGGTCTTAAAATCTCCCCGGTATTCCCTGATCTCCTCCGCAGTCAAATCACAGACAAATGCCTTTTCCTTCTTTATTAATAGGATAGCACATTCATACATTTCCTGAAAATAATTGGACGCAAAGAAAAGACGGTCGTCAAAATCAGCTCCAAGCCACTTTACATCTTCCATGATGGATTCTACAAATTCTGTCTTCTCTTTTGTCGGATTTGTATCGTCAAAACGGAGGTTGAACTTTCCACCATACTTCTGAGCCAGGCCATAGTTAAGTAAAATCGATTTAGCATGTCCGATATGCAGATAGCCGTTAGGCTCCGGCGGAAATCTGGTCTGCACATGATCATAAACACCCTCTGCAAGATCCTTATCTATCTCCTGTTCAATAAAGTTTTTAGAAACTACTTCTTCTTTGTTCTCTTCCATTTCTCTTCCTCCATGTCAGTAATCCCAATATTACACTATCATACCATACTTCATCCATTTAGGAAAGGGGGAAAATACTGCAAAAAACCGGGCTTTTAGCGGATAGAACATTCATTTTCTTGCGGCCTTTTCCCAGGCCGGGCGGTTTTTTTCATACTGTTCATTGATCCAGTCCACAGCCTTTCCCCGTCCCTCTTCCGTAAAAGGAAATGAAGCTTTTATTTTCTGCTCCTCAGGAGTCGCTTCATAGCAATAGGGTTCCGGATATACTGCGGCTGAAAACTCCTCTTCCTCCTTTGCGACCCGGTAACGCATTCCATTCATGCTTCCGGTGTAAGCCTCTTTTTTAAAAAACTGTATGGGTACAAAGGTATCTATATTAAGCATCTTATTATCCTCCTTCATGGGCTTTATCTATTAAAACCCTATCCCAGTATTATGCTCTTGTCAAGAAAATCCCATGTTACCATGTAAAAACAAAAGGCTGCGGCGCCGGCTCATGTAAACAGCCGGCACTGCAGCCAATGGATGATGCTCCCATATATTTCTTTGCGGGCAGCATTACTTATTTACGCCAGGCCCTGTTTTCTTCTTTCCTGAGCTATTTGAAACCCCAGGTCCGACCTCACCGTCCTTTGAAGGAGCACCTGCCGAAGTTTCTGTCTCAGGCTCCTTGGTCGCAGGAGGAGCCGCAGTCGTTGGCGCCGCCGTTGTAGGCGGAGCCGTCGTTGGTGCCTCCGTAGGTTTTGCTGCAGTGGTCGGCTCAGTCGCAGGCTTTGTCTCCGCCGGCTTTGACGTTCCGTTAGAAGCTGTCTGGGATTCCGTTCCAGGCAGATGATAGCAAAGAACCGGAACTCCTGCTGCTATATTTTCAAAGATGGTCTTTGCCACAGCCGGGGGCAGATTGACACAACCATGGGAACCGCCGGTCTTATAGATAGTTCCTCCGAAGGTATTGCGCCAGGTGGCATCATGGAGGCCGATATTTCCGTTAAATGGCATCCAGTAAGACACGGGAGTCCTGTAAGTTTCTCCCTTTAGCGTCGCATCCCTTTGCTTATAGGTAAGGGGAAATACGCCTGCAGGAGTGGACCAGCCCTTTGACTCATTGCCTGATACAAAGTCTGATTCTACCAAAAGCTTTCCGTCTTTATAAAAATATAAGTGCTGGGCTGTTAAATTGATTTCCACATACGTGGTGCCGTAATCGTTGTCCCCATGGCTGGCTGCCTTCTGTTTATAGACAGGCTCTCTTACCTGGCTTTGCCCGGAACGGATCAGCTCCGCCAGTTCATCCGATTCCTTGCTTTGATCGATTTTCCAGCCATAGCTGCCACCCGTGATCCTTACGGTCTGCCCATAGGAGGTCTTTAAATTTTTGGCCCTGGTGGACGTATCATACTGGGAAGCCAGCTCTTTCACGTATGCAGAAACAGAGGAGCTGCTTAAATAAACCTTGCCATCCTCTCCGATCCCGATCCATTTAGAAATCGTATCACCATTCAGCACCTTTTTTTCATTACCAAAGCTGTATGTAATCGTGACATTGGCATATTTGTTCAATGTCTGTACCTGCTCGATCAACTGGGGATCGTCAGCAGGAATCTGGGGCTTTACATAAGCCCCAAGCTCTTCCAAGGAAATTTCCGGGATTAAGCCCATCACAGCTTCGGAAATTCCTGACTTCACCTTTTCCGGGTCAAGCTGGTTTCCTTCCTTTGCTGCTATAATGTGGTAGCCCTGGCCTGATACATAATCGGACACATGTGCATTTTCCGGCTTTTCCACAAGCTCATCCTTTAAACAGTCTAAGCCGGAAACAGCAGATTCAAATTTGTCCTGGTCATACTGTATCAAGGTTCCTATATCAAATTCCTGGGGCGTTTTCGTATGTTTCAGCCATTCATAAGTCTTCTGGTCCGCCAAAAGCTTTTCAAGGCTCCCGTCAAAAACTGACTCAAGGCCGATATCCCGTCCCTTTATCTCTTGTTTGCTTCCTCCTCTTTCCCCGATTGACAACACATAATTCTGTGCGCCGGAAGCAATTGACTTCTTTACTTCTTCAACAGATTTCTTTGATGCATCCACTCCATTGATCGTGGTGTTGGGGAAAAACACCTTCTCATACTGTTTGCCTGTCTGAAGATAGACAAGAGCAGCAATCAGCGCCGCTGCAGCTACAGTCCCGCTTCCAATTGCTGCCAAGCCCTTTAATCCAAGTGGCTTTTTCTTTCTGCTGCGCGGTTTTACATTTTCCATTTACTACCTACCTCTTTTTACCAGCCTTTTTATTCAGTATTCATTATACATGAAAACCGCGAAATTTGTCTAAATTTTTACGGTATTTTTCTTGACATTTTTATTACGATTTTTCTGACACTCCTTGGTGACAAAATATTTCATAATCCCCCCGGCGCCTTCATAAATATAAGATTAAGAATGATGAAAAAGGATTCCACATGGCACGCTATACCCCTGTTTACGGATCTGTAACTTCTGTTAACCCTTTAAGAACCTCTTCTACCGACAAAAGCTGCTCTATGATCATTTCCATAATGAGCGAGAGCTTAGGACAGACCAATTTTATTGTCACTCCACAAACCTACGTCTTTAACCAGCACACCTTTAACCCAGGTGATTCCATCGTCGCCTTCTATGATACAAAAGCGCCTGTTCCCCTTATTTATCCGCCTCAGTTCACAGCAGTCGTCCTAGCGGAAAACAGCGATGGGTATGAGGCTGTTTTTGATTATTTTGATGATGACTTGCTAAATTCATCACAAACTCTGCAGCTAAGCCTGTCCGACCAAAGCGAGACAACGATTCTCCTTTCCAACGGTCAGACCTTCTTTTACCACCCAGGCGGCCATTTTCTTCTTGTCTTTTATGCATTTACCACCCGCAGTATTCCGGCAGTTACCACTCCACAGACGATTGTGGTCTTCTGCGCTCCGGAGAATAAAACCTAAGCAGGCCACTGTTTCCGGCAAAAAACAAAGAGTCTGCATCGCAGACTCTTTGCCGGAGCAAAATTGCTTCAGGAGGCTACCTTCCTTAAGCTTTTATATCTACCGCCGTCATAAAAGCACCCTCATACCCCAGGAGTTCACACAACCGGGCAGTATGGGGCTGTTCCAACCGGGCCTTTAACAGGCTTTCTTTCTCATAAAAGACCGTTTCCCCCGGCCCGTCTTTAAGCACTTTCCCGTGTGCCATAATAATAACCCGTTCAAAGTACTCTGCCACAAAGTCCATGTCATGAAGAATCGCCAGCACAAATTTTCCTTTTTTACTTAAGGTTCGGACAATCCTGCCCAGCACCGCCCGGCCATTTGCATCCTGGGCAATGGTCGGTTCATCCAAGATAAGCACCTTAGGATCCATAGCCACCACCGAGGCAATGGCTACCATTTTCCGTTCCGATAAATCCAGGTCATAGGGATTTTCTTCCGCCGCCTCCATAAGCCCTACCATCTCAAGGGCCTCTGCAGCCAGCTTTTGTGCCTCTTCCCGGCTCTTCCCTAAGTTTAATGGTCCTACCATGACCTCTTCCATCACCCGGTTCTTAAATATCTGGTCATCCGGATTCTGGAACACATATCCCACCTTTCCGGCAAGCTGTGCCACGGTTCTTTTGGATATATCCTCGCCTTCAAAGGAAATACTCCCTGCATTTGGCTTTAAAAGTCCCTTTAACAGCTTGACCAGAGTGGTTTTTCCTGCACCGTTCTGGCCGATGATTGCGGTGGGCCTTGCATCAAGGCAAAGATCCAGGTGTTCGATCACCGGAATGTCAGGTTGATAATGAAACTCTAAATCCTGGATCTTAAATACTGTCCGTTCATTTATCTTCTCCTGGCCCATTGCAAACGTCCTGCCGGAAAGCTTTGGAGGAAACTGGTCCCTTAAACGCTCCATCTGCGCTAACGTGACCGGATAGAGCCTGTCCTCTCCATCGTTCCTGCTCACTCCAAGCGCTCTGCAGACCTGGGTATAAACCGGCGGCTTAACACCCAGTTCCTCTAAGTCATTCCTGGAAAAAATCCGTTCCGGAGTATCATAAGCGATCTGCTTTCCTTTATGAAGAAGGAGGATCTTATCACAGTAAGAAGCCAGCTTCTCCATCTTCTGCTCTACCATGATAATGGTTATACCTGTCTTTGCCAGCTTATCAACTACCCGGAATACCTCTTCACTTCCCTGAGGGTCCAGTTGGGAGGTAGGCTCATCTAGCACGATGACTTTAGGCTCCATGGCAAGGATGCTGGCAATGGCCACCCGCTGCGTCTGTCCTCCTGATAAATCAAAGGGATTTCTGTCCCTGTATTCTTCAATATCCAGAAGCTTTAAATTTTCTTCCACTCTCTTAAAAATTTCTTCCCTGGGAATTCCCAGATTCTGAAGCCCAAAGGCGATTTCCTCAAAGACTGTATCCTTTGCCCCGGAAAGCTGGTTAAAAGGATTCTGGAACACAAGGCCCACCTTCTGGCACAATTCGGCTATGGGAGTTTTCGCCGCTTCCGCTCCGTCAACGAGGAGCCTTCCGCCGTATGCCCCACGAAACATGGTGGGGACCAGACCGGCAAAGGCCTGGCACAACGTGCTTTTTCCGGCCTTATTTTCACCGGCGATCCCGATAAACTGCCCTTTTTCCACCTGAAAATCAATTCCGTCAAGAGCCAGACGTTCCGTATGGGGATACCGGTATTTTAAGTTCGTCACTTCGATCAAAGCCATGTAAGCACCCTCCATACAATAGAGCCTGCAATAAGCAGAGCCATTAACAACATAAATGCCTTGTCCCTGCCTGCCAGACTGTATTCCCTTAAAAACGTCTTTTTATTTTTTGAATCAAATCCCCGCACTTCCAGGGCGATGGCCCTTTCTCTGGTGTTGATCAGGGAGCTGCTGACCACAGGCGAAATTAACGGGATAAAAGCCCTGGCTCTTACAAGCAGGCTGCCTTCCGTTTCCATTCCCCGGCTTCTCTGGGCATCCATAATGGTGTTCATAGTCCCCATCATTTGGGGAATAATCTGAAAAACAGAACTGATCATGTATCCAAACCTGGGTGAAAAGCCTGCCTGTTCCATGGTCTCCACCAGGTCCGCAGGCTTGGTGGTCAATACAAACGTGGCAAAGGCCAAAAGCATGTTTAAGATATTAAGCCCGATCCTGGCAGCATAAAGAAGCCCTTCCTGATAAAAAGCAAGAGGCCCTAAATGGAAAAGTACCTTCTGGTTTTCCTGGTTAAAAAGGCCATGGATCAAAAAAATGGTGATTATGATGGTAAAAGAAAAGGCAATCAGAGGGAAAACCTTCCTGATGATCTTCCCGCTGATCAAAAGACATAGGCTGATGGCCAGAAAAAGGCCGTATATCCACAGCGCACCCCCGATCAGGGGTGCGCTGACGGCTGCCAGAATATAAAACATCTTGGCAAATGGATGCAGCCTGGTTAAGTAGGTATCTTTATCCACGTATAGACTGATACTTTTCATATAATTCTGCCTTTCCTGCTTTAATCCAGACTTGCCACTTCATCATCCATTTCATAAAGGGAAGTCAGTTTCTTTGGAAGACCTTTAATGATGGCGTATACGATCAAAAGGGTAATCAATTTATCCGGCACATCCACGAGGACTTCATCAAGGAAGGAGCCAAAAGCAACGGGAAGCCCTGAAGCCTGTGACCAGGCAAAGACAGCATCTCCCCAGATATTGCCTGTTGTTCCGCCCCAGAAAATGATATTTAAAGGAGTGGAGATCACAACAGCCGTAAGGCCTGCCACACAGGCGGTGAGAATAGCTCCGGAAAGCTTTTCCATATGGCCAAGCCTTGCCATGATTCCAACTGCGACACCGATACCTAAGCTGGTTAAGGCATATACCAGAGTGATGGAATCACCGGTGGTAAATCCATAAATTAAATTGTTGGCCGCACCGCAGATTCCCCCGATCACGGGTCCCCCAAGAATACCGCCGATGCAGGTACCGATAGAATCCAGCCAAAGCGGAAGCTTTAAAACAGACGCAAAAAGCTTTCCTAAATAATTGATTCCAATACAAGCCGGAATCAACACAAAACAGGCTGCATTCAATTTGGTCTTAAATAAATTTTTCATCTCAATTTCCTCCATTTTTTTTTAACCTTTATCCATACGGACAAAGGCCTCCAATGCCGTAAGGATCTCCAAATGCTCTCCCCTCATCATGGCGGACTCTCCGCCCGTATAGCTGTTGATGTTTTCCTCTATGGACTCCTCAGACTCCACCACCACGTTTAATATGGAGGCGGTTTTTACTCCCCGCAGTCCGCCCACCACAAACAACGCGGCAGTTTCCATATCAGAACCCATGACACCTTTACCAGCCCAGTAAGCGCAGACCTCCTTTTCCTCATCAATGTAAAAGCTGTCATGGC
Source organism: [Clostridium] celerecrescens 18A (assembly GCF_002797975.1). NCBI lineage: Bacteria > Bacillati > Bacillota > Clostridia > Lachnospirales > Lachnospiraceae > Lacrimispora > Lacrimispora celerecrescens. The sequence goes on from NZ_PGET01000001.1 coordinate 3,112,238, forward strand.
TTCTGGCTATTCCCACATGAGATCTCGCCCCCAATTCCCCTGCACTTTCCATGCAGGCCAGTAAAAGCTTTGTATCCGGTATCGCCGGATAGATGGAATCTGCATAAGAGGATGAGGCTCCGTCATCCCGGACAGCTCCATTCACCAGAATTAAATCGCCAAGGCGGATCCCCTTTTGAAGCGCTCCGCAGCTTCCGATCCGGATCATGGCCTTAACCCCGATTCTTGCCAGTTCCTCCACTGCGATTGCCGCAGACGCACCTCCAATCCCTGTAGATACCGCCATAACAGGCACTCCTCTGTATTTTCCCTTAATACTTCGGAATTCCCTGTTAAACGCCAGTTCCTCCGTATCCGTCAGACAGGCTGCAATCCGGTCCAGGCGTTTTGGGTCACCCGGCAGCAGCGCATAGGGAACGGCCTGTTCTTCTGACAGCTTGATATGAGGCATGATCTCAACCACAGGTATCATCTCCTTTCACCTTTTTTATGTCCTGAATGTAGCACAAAGAGGCCATCCTGTCAATCTGTTGACACAAACTATAACCTGATAATAATACCTTTTTCACGAAACAGTCCGTCTATTTCACCTGGCCGCATTGACTTATCATGTATTCGTGATAAAATGGACGGAGAGATTTACGAGGAGGTTTCCTATGGTCACACTTCATCTGGATGACGCTGTTATCAAAAGCCTGAGCAACAATGAACTGAATGTCCTGAAATATGTCTACGAACATTCGGATGAGGTTTTGGATATGAGCATACAGACACTGGCATCCCAGACATCTTATTCCTCTGCCACAATTCTGCGCTTCTGCAAGAAGCTTGGATATTCCGGCTTTGCGGAATTCAAATATGCCCTCCGCGCAGAGGGAAGAAACGAAAATCACGGACCCGCGGCTGCAAAAGCCCAGAATTTTAATACAAGGATCATGATTGACAACCTGTGTTCCAACGTCGAAGGAACCTCCAATCTGATATCGGAAGACCAGCTCAGCCATACGTTCCGGTATTTTGACAGCAACTGTCCCATTTACTTATGGGCCCCGGGAGGGATCACTTCTATTCTTAGCGACTACTTTGAGAAGCTTCTTTTCTCCATCGGACGCCAGAATGTATACAAGATCGAATCCAGTAAAATGGGGGAACACATTTTAAGAAATATCCACTCGGAATCCCTGCTGATCTTAATCAGCACCACCGGGGATTTCGGACCGACTGTACGTCTGGGCAAGATCGCCCGGATGAACAATGTCCCGATTCTATCCATCACCCCATATACCAACAATGAAGTTGCCAATTTAGCCACTGTCAACTTCCGCTTCTTCACCAACCAGCGCGAGAACCGGGGAGCGGAGTTCACTTCCAGGCTTCCGGTGTTTTATATGATCAATGCTATTATATGCTGTTACCTTCAGTACAAGCTGTCCGGCCGGGAACAAACGGAACAGGGGGATAACCATGATTCCTTTATTTGAGAAAGCACATCATTTGCACCTTACGGATACGGAAGAAGAAATCCTTAAGTATTTTGAGTCCAATCTTCCCTCGTCCGTGTATACCAATTTAAATGACTTAAGTGCCAGCCTGTATACCTCCAATGCTACCATTGTCCGTTTCTGCCAAAAGCTGGGACTGAAAGGCTATAATGAATTCAAATACCAGGTGCGAAAGGAATTAAAACAGCTTCACCCCCAGAACTTCCGTACCGATGATCTGATCCACCATTCTCTCGCCCTGTTTAAGGATAATCTGGATCAGATCGATGAAGAGAAGCTGGAAGAGATCGCCGGGCTTTTAACCAGTGACAGGCCCATCTATATCTACGGCTCCAATTTAAGCTCCCTTGCCGCCAAATACCTCCAGACGGTCTTAAACACCCTTGACTATCCCTGTATTCTGGTTGAGTGGCGGCGCCTGTTGAACGGTCTTGTACATGAGATAAACAGCGACGCCGTGCTTTTCATCATCACGGCCCATGGAGATGCCAGGCGGTATCTGTCTGTATTCCGGAAGGCTAAGGCCCGCGGCACCATTACGATACTGCTCACCTGTGAGAAGGACAGTCCTCTGATCCCCTACAGCACCTTCGCACTCTGCACCAATGACAGGAATGAGGAGTACCGTCATGTAGATATCAATCCCAGACTTGGAATCCTGACGATTGTCCAGCTTCTGATTGAACTGGCCGCCAGGATCAGACAAAATTCCCAGTCAGACGGTGATCCATTAGATTCCCAGTCTTAACGAAATAAGAAAGCTGCCCCGTTCCATGTTTCCCATGGCCGGGCAGCTTCCTCTTTGTTTCTTTAATATTTTAATACTTCCCTTACATTTGATGCAATTCCTTCCACCTTCGGTCCATAAATCACCTGGATATGTGTATCACTGGTGCGGACAATTCCCATGGAACCTGTTTTCTTTAAAAGTTCATCACTCACCATTGCCATATCTTTTATATCCACACGAAGTCTGGTCAGGCAGTTGTTCACCGTTGTGATATTACCATATCCGCCAAGTCCCTCTATGATTTTCGATGCGAGGGCTTTTTGTTTTTCTTCCATAGTGCTCTCCGAAACATCCGCCTCCTGCTCTTCGTCAGATACATCGATGGAAAGCTGTTTTCTCGTCAGATAGCTTTTAAATACAAAATAATAAATGACGGAGAAGAACGGTCCGGTAATGATCACCCAATACCAGCGGGATCCTGGCTGGAATACGCCCCAGATCAGGAAATCGATCAGACCGCCGCCAGTATTGCCGATAATAACCTTAAATGCCGACATCAGCAGGAAGGACAGGCCGCCCATTAACGCATGGAACAAAAACAGCGGCGGTGCAATAAACATGAATGAGAATTCCAATGGTTCTGTAATGCCTGACACAATGCTGGCTGCAACGCCTGCAATCATAAGAGCCTTTACTTTATTCTTTTTCTCCGGAGGAGAGGTCCTGTAAATAGCCAGTGCTGCTGCAGGAAGGCCAAACATCATCATCGGCATTTTGCCCTGTCCTAAAAATACCGTAAACGGCCTCAGTTCTGAGATGTCTACCTTGTCAACGAATTGAAGGAAGATATTTAAGCATCCTTCCACTCCTTCATAGGTTCCACCAATGGAGGTGGTACGGAAAATACCGTTTAATACATGGTGCAGACCGGTAGGAATCAGCAGCCGCTCCAGGAATCCATAGCCAAATACACCGACCAGTCCTGTAGCGGATATCAAACCTCCCAATCCGTCAATGACCATGGAAACCGGTGACCATAGGATCGGCGCGGCAAGACCCACAACTGCCATAGCCATAATAACAACAATGGCAACAAAACGTTTTCCTCCATAAAAGGAGATTGCTACCGGAAATGTAACTTTATGATACCGGTTATGGAGTGAGGCAGTCATGATACCTGCAACAATACCTGCGACCGCGCCCATATCCAGGGTTTCTACTCCCAGAATCGTGGATATCTTTAAAGCGCCAAAATTCATAAAACCGGAATTAATCATACATGCCGATGCCACCAGAAATGTATAATAACCGATGAATCCTGCAAATGCCGCTATTTCCTTTTCCTCCCTCGCCATTCCAAAGGAAATGGAAATGGAGAACAGCACCGGGATCAATGTAAATACAACACCTGATATTTTATTTAAAGTAGAAATAATGAAATAAATAAGCCCCTGCTGTAAAAACGGAACAGCCGACTGTACCTGCGCTTTCATAAGCGCAGAGGTTAACCCCAAAACGATACCGCATGCGGCCAAAGCAGCAATCGGCATCAGCAAACTACGGCCGAGAGCCGAGAAAAAATTCATTGCCCTGTTTTTTTTCATGATAATATCCTCTCCCATCACAGGCTACCCTGCAACGCTACATCCTGTTTTCTTATGATTCTCCATAGGAGTACATTTCATTTCACTCCCGCCAAGTTTTTGCTTCCCCTTATTTTAACTCCGGCCACATTCCTTTATTTGCTTCAATCAAAGCATCCAGTACCTTTCTTGCTTTCTTTGCATCGCCTATCAGCCTGTTAAGGGTAAATGCCTCCAAAGCCTTCTGATAAGAATTCTCAAAATAAGCATCTACAATCAGCTTCTCACAGGATACCTGGTTCACCAAAAGCCCCAGATAGAACTGTGGAATATTTCCTACTCTCATGGGGCGTGGGCCATTTGCTCCAAGTTCGCATACAACTTCTACCATGGCATCGTCCTGCATATTGGCTATCGCACCGTTGTTCTCAACAATCAGGATATGCCTGTCATTTTTATTAAAAGCAATGGATTCCGCAACCTTAATCATCATTTCGGCATGGGCATCGGAGATCTCATCAAACTTATCTCCCAGCTTTCCTTCTTTGATCACCTGGGCACATTCCCTAAATACCCGTTTTTCTCTCCCCGCCATAACCTCATCCGCACGGGTAAAATCAGCATCCAGATGACTGGCCTTATATTCCGGATATAAGTAATACTGGTCATAGGTGTTGGGCAGAAACTCCGGGAAATCTTCCATGATTGTCTTTACCATTCCGTAAGTATCCAGCCAGGACTTATCTCTCTGTTCCGCATCCTGGGGAAGGAAACCGTTCTGGGCAACCATTTCCCTGATCTTTGGAAGTAAGTCTTCACCCGTATGAACGTCATACATATGGGTGAACCAGCCATAATGGTTCAGTCCAAAGTAAACCGGGTCTAAATCCTCCCAACTGCATTTTAAAAGTCTGCTGCAGGAACGTACCACATTCTCCGGCTGGTCGCAGATGTTTAAGATTCTCTTGTCATCCGGAAATTCTCTGCGGAGCGCTTCCGCAACAATTGCTGCGGGATTGGAGTAGTTTAATATCCATGCATCCGGTGCATAGGTGCGGATATCGTGTACGGCCTTGATCATATCCACACAGGACCTGAGACCATAGGCCATCCCTCCTGCCCCGCAGGTTTCCTGCCCGATGATTCCCATGCTCAGCGGAATGTGCTCATCCTTTGCACGCATCGGAAGCCCTCCGGAGCGCATCTGCATAAATATGAAATCCATTCCCTCATAAGCTTCCTTAACATCGGTTGTGTAAGAGAAATCCAGCTCCGGAAATCTTTCCTTAAACAGAATCTCACCATACTTCCCAATGGGTTCCTGGCGGTCGTTGTCGATGTCGAACAGCACCAGCTTCTTTAAAGGGAACTCCTCTTTAAGTCTGACAAAGGACTTTAAGAAACCCAGTGTAAAAGTGCTTCCCCCTCCAACGATGCATACGTTAAATGTTCTCATTGTTTTTCTCCTTTTCCGCTTTTTTACTTATCTTTATCTGATGGCCTTATGATACTTCATTTCATTTAACGTGTAAATAGTTTCACATGCATACGGATAAGATCCCGTATTTCAACATTTATTACTCTTGTAGTAACATCTTTCACTCCATAATAATTATGATTTCTATCAAAAATAATGCCTGCATTAAGTGACGGGGATTCTGAGCTAAGGCCATTTGGAGATAAAAAACGGACTCCGGAGAATTCTTCAGAAGTCCTATTAAAAAAGCCGGTTCGGATATAATACCCGAACCGGCTTTCGCATCGTTTCTCTCTTTTTCATGAACATGACTTAATAGTGACAGATTACGGGGATTCCGGAATAAACAAGACCATATAAAGCCTTTGCCTTATCCGGTGGAAGGTTGATACAACCATGGCTTCCCTTTGTCTGATAGATATCTCCACCAAACCTGCTTCTCCAGTTTGCGTCATGAAGACCGATCCCTCCGTTAAACGGCATCCAGTAATTCACATGGCTTTCATATTCGTAGGTGCCATCCGCTTGTCTCTTTCCCCGCAGGATTCGATCTGTCTCCTTATTGTAAAGGGTGTAAATACCCTCCGGAGTTGTGTACTTTTTAGAAACATTTCCTGTGACACACGGAGAATCCCAAACCAGAACACCACCTTTATACATATAAACATGCTGGGCCGCCATATCTACCTCCACATAATCCCCGCCCCAGGCATTGCTCCGGTTAGCCACTGTCTGAACATACTTCGGTTCTCTTTTCTGGCTTTGCCCGGATTGTATGATAGCAGCCAGTGCAGCGGTTTCTCCTGCCTGATCTATCTTCTGACCATAGGAACCTGGAAGAAGACGAGCTTTACCATCTGTAACACGAAATGCCCGTTCCTTGCCTACAGTATCATACTTGTCCGCCAGAGCCTTTATGTAAGCCGAAGTCTTGTCTCCTCTTACGTTGATCACTTCTCCCGTCATCCCCGATATCCAGGAACAGATTTCCTCTCCTTTTAAAACCTCCGACTGGTCTCCTAAGGTATAGGTGATTTCCATTTCCCTGACACGGTTGAGAGCATCCCGCTGGGCGATCAATCCGGTATCCATTGAGGTGACGGTTACGGTGTCATAACAGCCTGATTCCTCAATATTTATTTGGGGAAGTACTTCATTTAATGCAGCCTTGACGGTTGCTTCCAGTTTTTCTAGGTTTACGCTGTTCCCCTGTACTTCCGGCAGGATGGCAAAGGGGACTCCCTGCTGCCAGTCAGAAATCCGGGCATTCGTTGTAGCCATAATACCCTCACCGCTTATACATGAAAGAGAATTCAGCTTTTCCTTTAACTTCCCTTCGTCATAACTGACTGCTCCCTTTTGGCTATAGGTATTATCAGCTGCAGGGCCAGTCACCCGCCCAGAAGCGTTCTGCTCTTCTAAAACCGTCTTAAGCCCTTCCGCAAAAACTACCTGATAGCCGATATCAGGACCGTTTATGACCTCTGTCACCTCTCCCTTCTCCTTGATGGAAAGGCGATATTCCCTGCCATAAAAGCCTTCTATTTGTATCTTCGCTTCCTCGACTGTCATTCCTCCCACAGAAACTCCGTTTATTTTGGTTCCCGGGACAAATTTAGTAGTGTCATCTGCCAGTGCAGTCGTCGTCCCTGCAAACATCAATATGACTGCCAGAAGGACACCCTTTCTCATCGTACCTGCATGACTTCCTTTTCTGCTCATTTACCATGAATCCTTTACTAAATATTTGGAAATTAATTCCACAATTTCTAGGTTATCACTATTTTAATAGAATCACAAGAAAAATCATTCCCCAATTTTCTCCACCCTGGAGTACAGCAGTACACCGCCTATGGTGATCAGGCCTCCGATAATTTGTAAAAGTGCCGGAAGCTCAGCAAAAAGGAACACCGCAAATATGGCCGCAACCACCGGCTCACAGAGCTTGGATGCCGATACAAAAGAGGGAGACAGGAATTTTAAGCACCAGCTGAAAATACTGTGTCCAAGAAGGGTAGAGAATACCGCCAGAAGAAGCCCTACCACCACAGAACTCATCCCATAACCATGGAAAGGAATTCCGGCCGCTACCGTAGATATGCAAAGCACCAATGCACAGAAGAAATAGACAATATAGGTGTAAGATATTGTCGACATTCCTTTTCTCACTTCCCGGCCGATCAGGGTATAGACGGCAGAGAAAATTGCCGCTGCCAGGGCAAGCCCGTCTCCGGACAAATGATCCCCTCCTGCCGAATAATCTGAAAGAGCTATAAGCAGACTGCCGAATACGGTAATGGCAATGCTTATAAGGGCAGTTTTTCCAATCCTTCCTTTTAAGAACACGACAAATCCCAAAGCCACCCAGATGACCTCCGTACAGACGATTGCCGTCGAGCTTGCCACAGAAGTCTGCTTTAACGATTCAAACCATGACGTAAAATGAAGAGCCAGAAATATTCCACTCACTGCACATAATGCAATGGTCTTCCCATTCGTTTGTTTCAGCTCCGCCCTGACCTGGGCTTTTCCAAATACCACCGGTGTCATAAGCCCCACCGTCCACAAAAGCCGGTAAGCAGCCGTAACCACGGAGGGTGCATCGGAATATTTGACAAAAATCGCAGAAAGGGATATTCCTATGACACCGATTGCGATCATGATCATGGGATGCTTTTCAAGAACTTTCATTTTTCTTCTCCTTTGTTATCCTGTATCAATATATGCCTCCTGATTATAGCATCACTTCCGGTATTGTCAAAGCATTATAAGGAAATAGAGAAAATCCATGTTTGCTGATCCATATCATTTTTATCATGTTATTTCGATTGTCCATTAGGGTTCATTGTTGTATTCTGTTGATTATTAGGGTTTTTCAACTCTATTCATGCATAATTACTTATATTTCTACATCCATCTATTATATATCACTCATCATTCGTCACGTAAAAGGCTTACTGGGCCTTCCGTTTAAATATGGAGATGATCCACCTTGTACTCCCATAGCTTTGAGCGGCAGGAACAGCGGGCGAGAAAAGGGATAACTTTTTCCTATCAGACTACCATGCCCGTTCTGTCGAAGCCGTCTATGTTAAAGGACGCAAAGAATCCGCAGAGTCTGATTTCTCTGCGGATTCTTATTTATCTCTGATTCTTATTTATCCTTAATTCTTATTTAACCATAATTCTTAGCTTTCCAGATATAAATTCATTGGATAGGACAAGTACTGAACATCGTCAAGCTTTTCAACCGTTACAAACCCTGCAGGAGCATTCAGTATGGTTGGAATGCGGTTTACAATGTCCGCACAGGTATGCTCTACCGTAGCCGGCTTCTTTACAAAGAAGGTAGTGTCCGGCTCTCCAATGATTTTCCAGTCACACATGTCACCGTCATCCGGGCCGTAAACCTTGCCGATGCACTGGGTTTCAATGACCGGTCCCTGGAAGGTTTCCGTAGTTACAACCGCACTCATGCCAATGCAGTTTCCCTTGGGGATCGTAGCTCCCAGAGTTTCGGAATATAAGTCTTTATCATAAAAGTAAGGAACGCACTTCTGTGTCTGGGATTTGATGGTCCAACCCATCTTATTGCACAGCGCTTCGTTGGAATTCCATACGTAGGATGGCTCCAAAGTGGTTGGATGGGCAATTTTTTCTTCGAATTCCTCAGGAGTAAGGCCTGCGCCGTGAGCCTCGGCAAGAGCCAGTCCGTAGTCTTCCACGTTATAGCTGACTGCCCCCTCTATGCGGTCGATCCGATGTACACCGCCTGCCACACAGCCAATCATATTGATCCAGTAAATATCCTGCATTCCTGCTCCAACGATGGTACATCCGTTTTCTTTTGCCAGCCGGTCCAGACGGTTGGTAATGGCGGATGCAGTGGTCCATGGATAAATGGCTTCCTCACAGGTCGTCACCACATTGATTCCTCTGGAAACACATCTCTCGAAATGAGGGTATACATCATCCATAAAGCTGAACAGGGTCACGACGGCGATGTCTGCATCGCACTCGTCAAGAACCGCATCTGCGTCGCTTCGGATGGGAACACCGATTTTAAATCCAAGGCCGACAAATTCACCTACATCCATGCCTACCACATCAGGGTTCACATCAATGGCGCCTACAATTTCTGCGCCCTTTTCATATAAATATCTTAGAATATACTTTGCCATTTTTCCGCAGCCATACTGTACCACACGGATTTTTTCATTATTCATCGTCGTCGTCATCCTTTCTATATAAGAACCTGTTATGGAGCCAAGCTCCTGATGCATTTATTATAAAGGTTATAGATGGTATCAGGTCAATGGAGCATAATCACCAAATATCATGACATACGGACCGGTACCTGAAGGCGCAGAAACATACCTCTTTCCTTATAGTCAAGAGGCATCTCAACAATGACTTCGCAGATGTAATCTCCGATTACCGTGTAGTGATTCTCTTCTATGGTCGCCAGCAGACGGTCAATATATTCTTTTTCTTTAGAAAATCGGTCACAGTATATGCAAAGATAGGAATTGGCCGGTATGACGGTAATCAGTTCTTCCTCAACGTATTCCTGGTCAACGAACACGAACACCTGGGTGGAATACAGGTTTCGCTTCATAAAATTCTCCCGCTTTAATATGGTCCCTGCATTGGCAAAGTAAAAAGGAGATATCTTACGGGCTCCCATATCTTCCTTTAAGCTTCGTAAAAGACGTTCGTATTCAGCGATCTCGTAGTCATAAAAATTAGTTTTCGTCTCTTTTACATACATCCGGCGTTTTTGTATGTACTCCATAACAATGGCACCATCGGGAGGAGCCGCTTCATAGCGGTCATAGCTGTCAAGAGTCCGTTCAATGGCGCGCTTTTGAAGATTAAGTTCCACTATTTTCTGGTCAATGGCATCCCTGTTCTCCCTGAGCAGCTGTTTTACCCGCCCCATATCCCACTTTTTCATGTGAATCCGGATCTCCTTTAAGGGCATCCCTAAGGCTTTCATGTACCTGATCATGTCAAGCTGGGCGCTTTGGCGAATGTCATAGTAGCGGTATCCGGTGTTTTCATCCCTGTCTACGGGAGAAAACAGACCTTCCCGGTCGTAAAGTCTCAGGGTCTGCTCTGATATGTGATTGATTTTAGCCATTTCTCCGATCGTCATTTTTTTAACATCAAAATTTGTCAATTTTATCATATTCATCAATCTCCGTAGTCAATCATGATGGTTTCTCTCTTTATTATACAAAATTAACTTGATACTTACAATAAGGTTTTTGATATTTTCTTCACATAGTTTAAGCAAAAAAAGCGTGCTGAAAATATGAGTCTGCGAGGCCGTCCGCAGCAGACTATTTTTAAGGCGCAAAAAATCCGCAGAGTCTTATTTCTCTGCGGATTTTCATTTATCCTTAATTCTTAGCTTTCCGGATATAATGCATTGGATCGGAAAACTCTCTGTTACAAGATCACAGCTGACTGTAATTGATTAATTCGACCGAATATTTTTGCAGCATATCTTTTGTCTTTCTGCTGACCAGGAAATCCAGTTCTGCAAGGCGCTGCAAATTATAAGAGGAGGATTGAAGCAGATATGAGTCCACATAAGCCGGGTGGCTCATCAGTTCTACATATGGCCTGGAAGAGATATCATCCATATGTTCATATACATAAGACAGGCCCGGTTCCCCATGGTACGTGCGGAATTGTATAAAATCCACGTGGGGAAAGCCTGATATATCGTGGTTTCTAAGAGGCAGCCGGTATTTTTCAGCGAGTGTCCTGGCCACAGCAGCCATAACAGGATTGCTGTCTGTTGTAAATAAGTGGGAATCCAGATGGGTCGGTCTTTTCCCCATTACCTCCACAAACCGTTGGTATTGCGCCTCCAGCTCATTAAGGATATCTTCCGGCAGATAATTGTGGGAGGTGGATAGATTTCGTGGCTTAATAAAAGACCCGTCTTCTCCGGTCAGGGTTCTTCCTTTGGTAAGGGGCTGCCCAAGGGCGATGTTTAAGTGCAGGCCGACTCCCAGTGAAGGACATTCTTTTGACAGGCCGGCAGCGTGCCGGAAGCCTGGAGTATTGGTTAATAGTGTAGTGGATGTAAGTACCCCTTGCAGATGAGCATCTATGATCCCATAATTGACAGCCCGGCTATAACCGAAGTCATCTGCATTTATAATCATTTTACACATAGATACAATCCTTTCTATCAGGTAAGTTGGGGCCAATAACCTTTGTTTTCTTCCATCAGGCGGTCAAGGATCTTTCTCGCTTTCTTGGCGTCTGTGACGGTACGGTTTAACGTCAGCGCCTGCAATGCTTTTGTGTAACTGCCTTCAAAATAAGCTTCACAGGTCAGGCGTTCGTAGGCGTACTGGTTTTCCAGCAATGCTTTATAAAAAACAGAGACAGGTCCGGTATGGAATGGTTTAGGCCCGCGGCTGCCCAGCAGGCAGGTCACTTCCACGACTGCATCATCCGGCAGGTTCTCAATGATTCCTTCATTTTTAACCATTATAATATAGTACGCGTTTTTATTTAAGTATATAGCTTCCGCTATGGAAAGGATCATATCACCGTGAGCCTCATTTTTTACTACATGGATCCCTTCCAGACTGTTTTGACTGACTGCTCGGCGGCATTCGGAAAACACCTGTTTTTCACGGCCATCCATGACCTCGTTTGCTCTGGTATAATCCGGGTTTAACTTGGATGCCTTGTACTCTGGATAGATATAGTATTGGAGGTAGGTGGAAGGCACATACTCATCAAAATCTTGAACCATATCCTGAACCAGTGCATAAGTATCCAGCCAGGAAGGATCGCGCTCAGCGGCATCGGCAGGCAGAAACCCCTTATCCTTTATCCGCTCCTTTAGATGGGGCAGCAAATCCTGACCGTTCTGATTGTAAAGATGGGTAAACCATCCAAAATGGTTGAGTCCAAAATAGGTAGGTTCCAGGGATTCAGCCGGCACATCAAGCAGCTTGGCGAAAGAATGTATCAGGTTGATTGGTTGGTCACAGATATTGAGAATCCTTTTGTCATCAGGAAACTCCCGCTGCAGGCCGTAGGCTACGATGGCGGCTGGATTGGTATAATTCAGGATCCATGCATTCTGACTGTGTTTACGCACATCCTTTACAATTTCGATCATGTCTTTTAAGGAACGGATCCCGTAGGCAAAACCGCCGGGACCGCAGGTTTCCTGACCTAGCACTCCGTATTCCATGGGGATTTTTTCATCCTTTTCCCGCATATGATATCCGCCTGTACGGATCTGGACCATAACAAAATCGACGGAGTCATAGGCCACATTTTTGCTTGTTGTGTAAGTGACTTTTACATTAGGCGCGTGCAGTCGGAATAGCAGCTGTGCATATTCTCCAATAGGAGCCTGACGTTCTGCATTCATATCATAAAGAACCAGCTCTGTGACCGGGAGAGTATCCATGTGGCGGATAAATGCATTCAATATTCCGGGGGTCCATGTGGAACCGCCTCCCACGATCGTAATTTTTAACTTATGTTTCATTCTATTTAATCCTTTCCTGTATGCTTCGTGTGATACAATGCTTTCACATCTCTTGCAATGCTTTCAACCTTCAACCCGTAGATGACCTGTATTTGATTGGCAGAAGGACAGACAATGCCTGTTGCACCGGTTGACTTTAAATTGTGCTCCTGTACTAGGGACATATCCTTGATGGTAACACGCAGTCTGGTAAAGCAGTTGTTGATTTCACCGATGTTTTCTCTGCCGCCTAAGTATTCCAGTATCTGTTCCGCCAGCTTTGTACCGCTTCCGGAATTTACAAGTGCTGTTTTTTCGTCTTCTGTATCCGTCACTTCATTTCTTCCGGGAGTTGAAATATTAAACTTTCGGATCAGGTAGGTAAAGCCGTAGTAGTAGATAGCTGCCATACCGATGCCGATCAGTACCACAAGGTACCACTTGCTCTGTGCACCCCGGAAGATACCGAAAATCGTAAAATCAATCAGTCCTGCCTGAACGCCCCCAACACTGGAATGGAGCATAGCAGCCGTCATATAACCGATCCCTGTCATGATTACATGGAACAGGAAGAGCACCGGTGAGATAAACATAAAGGAAAATTCCAGCGGCTCTGTAACTCCCGTAAGGATTGAAGCAGTAACGCTTGCGGAAAGCAGTGCCTTAACTCTTTTTTTGTTCTGATCATCCGCAGACCGGTACATTGCGAAGGCAGCAGCCGGAAGGCCGAAGATAACGATAAGGGAGTGCCCCTGTCCTACGTAGCGCGCGCCCATCTGAAATACATCATTTGGGACCCGGCTGTTTGACGCAATGGCAGTATTAAAAATATTTAATGCACCCATAACAGTCTGACCATCTATGTCTGCTGTTCCGCCTACCGGTGTAAAGCGTACCACCTGGTTAAGAATATGATGAAGGCCGGTGGGGATCAAAAGCCTGTTGGCTGCACCGTATACAAATGGTCCGAATACGCCAATGGAGTTGATCCAGTTTCCAATCAGTCCGATGAATGTGTTAAAGAACGGCCAGATGAAGTAAGATGCGATTCCTGCCAGCGGAATGGTGATAATGGTAATCAGCGGGACAAAACGTTTTCCACCGAAAAAATTAACGGCACTTGGAAGTGTGATCGTGTAGAACCGGTTATGCAAAGCGTTTACAAGAAGTCCTACCAGAATGCCTCCGAATACATTCATGCGGAGTGTGAAATATCCCAGCATGGTCTCATACTTAGCATTTACAATGGTTGCATCCACCTGTGACATCCCCTGTTCCATAAGCTTAGTGATGCTGGTGGATTCAGCGGTAATGCCTTTCAGTCCCAGAATGTAATTTAACGTGTAATGAAATACAAGGAAGCCCAGGACAGCGGAAAATGCCGCGGTCGGTTTTTCATCCTTTGCCATGCCTATGGCGATAGACATACAGAAAAACAAAGGCAGGTTTCCAAATACCAGTCCAGCCAGCTTACGGATAAAACCAATAAAATTCTGGACGTAAACAAGATTCGCAAAAGTTTCCCCTACAATTGCGCTGTTCTGCATTGCTGCTGCAAGACCGCTGAATATACCGGCGACTGCTATCGTAGAAATGGGCAGAAGCAGCGATTTTCCAAATTTTTGCCAAAACTCTTTCATTTAAGACCCTCCGTCTCCTTAATGTAATGATTTCAATACCGGTATGAAATTATAGCTTTATAATAAAGGATTAATTTTGATTTACAAGTGTTTGGAAGTATATTATTATTTATATACGAAAAGTATAAATAAACACAAAATGTGTAATATTTCACATCATGAGAAAAAGGCTCCGGAGGGTGTATGATGAATTTTTTTGACCAACTGTCAAACAGGGGAATAAAGCTGAATCCTACAGAAGAAAGAATTGTAAATTATTTGCTGGAACATTACGGCATTTTACAAGATTTAAAAATTGCCAAGGTGGCGGAAGAATTATATCTTTCACCCAACTCCATTGTCAGGCTTTGTAAAAAGCTGGGCTATCACGGGTTCAGTGAGTTGAAATACCAGATCATACATGACCGGAAACAGTACGGAATAGAGGCCGCTGAGCAGCAGACCTCTGTTATGGACAGCTTAAAACAGACACTGGCCATTAATTCCCGGCAGAACATTGAGAAAACTGCAAGGCTGATTTATGAAAGCCGCCAGGTGATATTTTTTGCACTGGGCCTTTCCAGGATCGTGGCTTTGGATCTGGCTAAAAAGCTTGAACATTTGAATAAGATCATTATTGTCCCTGATGACCGCGATAACTGCATCTTGTATGCCAATAATCTGACACCAGGACAGATCGCTTTTTTCATCAGTTATTCCGGAAGCACGGATATCATATGCAAGCTCTCCTACATTGCCCAGACCAGGGGAGTTCCTATCGTTACGCTTACAGGAATGAGTCAGAACCCGATTTCCGGCAGCAGTGTGGTAAGCCTGTATGCCTATTTTAGGAAACTGAACTTCAGGGATGCCGATATTACATCACGGATTGGTTTTTACCTGGTGACGGAATTGATTCTGGAAGAATATATGAAGCTTTTTCGTTTGGAACAGCAGTTAGAGGATGAAATAGATTAAGAAACAGATTAAAATATACAAATCAGTTAATTACTATGTATATAAAAGGATACCAAGTGCTTGAAACACTCATTCACAATAAAGCTATTGATATTTTTTTCACATGATTCAAACAAAAAACAGCGGGCTTTTAAAAGCCCGCATACAATCAAATCCCTTCCAAATGCTTTAAAATCTCCCTCTTATATTCCAGAAATTCCTTAGAAATATTAAAATCCTTATTCCGTGGTTTGGGTTCCTTTATGATGATTTCCTTTGTAATTCTGCCGGGAGATCCCGTCAGCATACAGATGCGGTCTGATAAAAGAATGGCCTCATCAATATCATGGGTAATAAAAAGGGTGGAAAGATGAATGTCATCCATCACCTTTAGATACCATTCATGCACCCCACGCTTGGTCATCATGTCAAGAGCGGAAAATGGCTCGTCAAGAAGCGCGATGCGGTTGGAGAACAGATACGTCCTTAAAAGGGCTGCCCTCTGCCTCATACCGCCGGATAGCTGGGAAGGGTACTGTTTCTCCGTCCCCTCCAGTCCAAACTGCTTGAAATATTCTCCCGCCTTTTTCCTGGCCTCTGCTTTCTTCATGCCCTTAATAAGAAGGGGAAGGGCCACATTGTCCACGATGGTGCGGTATGGAAGCAAAAGGTCCTTTTGCAGCATATAGCTGACAGCCCCCGGTTTTCCGGTAATTTCTTCACCATTCAGATACACATGTCCATCATCCGGCAGTGATAGACCTGCAATGATATGAAACAGTGTGGTCTTTCCTCCTCCGCTGACTCCAAGAAGTGATACCAGCTCCCCTTCCTTAAGCTCTAAGGATACGCCTTTTAAGACCGTCTTTTCATCAAAGGATTTTGTAATGCCTTCCACCTTTAAGTGTGTCATGGTTCCTCCTTTATGTTTGCAGGCTTACCTGCATCTGACGAATGCTGCAAAAGTCAAATCCACTAAACTTACTGAGGCAGATAATCATTTGAAAATCCGGCATTTTCCGGAATCTCAGGATTTGAAAGACCATTCTCATTCAGCCAGCCATAAAACCTGTTCCACCGTTCCGGATCTATATATCCCCACGCTTTCGCATCCGCCTGATATTTATCCGCCAGATATTTCTGGCTTTCCATCACCAGCTTTTCATCAAGCTCCGGTGCTGCCTTAAGTAAGATACCGGCTGCCTCCTCCGGGTCTTTTTCTGCATCCTCATATCCTTTGCTCACAGCCCTTAAAAAAGCTCTGGCTGTCTCAGGTTCCTGCTTTAGGAAATCATTTCCTGCAATAATGACCGGCGTGTAATAATCAAACGCCGGATTTAAATCTGCAAATGCAAAGTAATCCGTATCAAGGCCTTCTACTTCCATTTTGACGCCTGCCCATGCATAAAAGATCCAGATGGCATCCACTGATTTTGATTTTAATGCGGAAACCTCATCAGTAACAGTGCTGGGTATCAGCTGCACTTTGGAAAAGTCGCCTCCACCGTCTACTACCACGTCTTTTACCATGGCCTTTTCCACCGGAATATCCCAGGTGGCATATTTCTTTCCTTCCATTCCCTTTGGAGATGCCATCCCCTCGCCTTTTCTGGAAATTATACCGGAGGTGTTATGCTGGATGACCGCTGCCACTGCCGTTATGGGAAGGGCATTTTCCCCTGCCAGAGCCGGAGCCATGGAGTCCTGAAAGGACATTCCAAACTGGGCCTTTCCGGAGGCCACCAGTACTGCCGCTCCATCCTCCGGAGGCTGAACGATTTCTACCTCAAGCCCTTCAGCTTTAAAATACCCCTTTTCCTCAGCCACATAAAGTCCGGTATGGTTGGTATTGGGAGTCCAGTCCAGAACAAATGTTACTTTTTTTAAATCCGATGAATTCGTATTTGCTGCCTGTTTCCCGGTCCCCCCGCAGGCAGTGAGAATTGCGGCAGCCGCTGCCGCCATTAAGATTGCCAAACCTGTTTTTTTCATATATTCCTCCAATTGTGTCATATCACTGATTATTCCATGGCATGCATTTTTTAGAAAGCACGTCCACCCCTTTCATAAGAAGAAGGCTGATGGCCGATATTAGAAAAATGACCGCAAACATCTTATCAAAGGCAAAGGATTTTTTCACCCGGGTCATGTATACACCCAGTCCGCCAAAGCCTCCCAGCCATTCGGAGATGACCGCCCCGACCACGGCATAGGAAACCGAGATCCGAAGACTTGCAAAAAACTGTCCCATGGCTCCGGGAAGCTTGATATAGCGAAATATTTTGACTCTCCCGGCTCCCATGGATTTTAAAAGGTTCACCGCATCCGGATTCACTGACTTAAAACCGGTAAGCATGCCCACGGTAATGGGAAAAAAGGTGGTTAAGACAATTAGGATCACCTTAGGAGCCATTCCGTAGCCAAACCACAATACCAGAAGAGGGGCAATGGCTACCGTTGGAACGGTCTGTGTAAGAACGATAAGCGGATAAAAAGCCCGGTAAAGTCCTTCAAAATGATCCATGATCACAGCGATCACAAATCCGGTTGCCACCCCCAGGAAAAGCCCGGTAAACGCCTCGGCAAGGGTGATGCCCGCATTGACTGCCAGTATCGGAAATTCCGTGGCTAATGCCCTTCCGACACTGATGGGCGAAGGGAGCAGAAAGCGGTCCACAAGACCGAAAGAACTGATCCCCTGCCACAAAACCAGAAGCGAAATAACCGCAGAGCAGGACCAAAGCTTACTTGTGATGCTTTGTGACTTTCTTTTCAATGGTTAGTACCTCCCCTTCCGGCCGGTAGGTGACTTTGATATAAGCGGCAACAGAGGGAGCACCTGCCCTTATGGCAATGTGCTGGCATTCTTTAACAATGTCCATCAGTTCATCATAATCCCCTTCAATGGCTGTTTCAAAAGGCCCTACATAATAGTTCAGTCCTGTACTCTTAATATAATCGATCACCTGGTCAACAATACGGATCAGTTCCTCATCATTCTTTGCCTCAGGCAATGTTTGGATCGCTACGCTTGCATTCATGTCTTTTCTCTCCTTTTATCATTAATAGAAATCAAAAACCCGCCCGGATATCCGGGCGGGTGAACAGGCTTAGCCTGAAAGCTTCCTACGCTGGCATTATCCAGATCAGGTTACAGGGTTTAAAGCAATGCTGCCTTATCTCAGCCGGACTTCCTCCAGCACCCCTTTTAATTTTCATTGCAAGTATACAACGGTACGGTCAGAAAGTCAAGCGCCCCCAATGCTTTAATGCCAGGGCCCCGATCACCGGATCGTACATTATTCCCAAATTCTTTTCAATTTCTTTATAACAGTGCTTCAAAGAATAAGCACTCCGGTACCCCCGGTCTGAGGTCATGGTATCGATGGAATCACAGATGGCTATGATCCTGGCTCCCAGAGGAATCTCCTCCCCCTTTAAGCCTTCCGGATACCCGTTTCCGTCAAAACGTTCATGATGGTACAGGACAATATCTTTCAGCTCCTTTAAATGACGGGATTTGCTTAAAATATCAGCTCCTATCCTTGGGTGCTTTTTCATACACTCCCACTCAGCCTCGGAAAGCTTATCCGGTTTATTTAACACAGAGTCCGGAACTCCGATCTTTCCAATGTCATGAAGGTGGGCAGCTATATGTATTTTTTCTATCTCATCTTTATCAAGCTCCAATAACTCCGAAAGGGTCAGCGCCATATCGCTCACCCTTTGGGAATGCCCTGCGGTATAGGGATCTTTGGCATCCAATGCACTCACTATGCACTCGATGATTTCATGATAATCAATGCCACCTGTGCATAACTTAAATTCTGATCCTCTATTCATAGGTTCCTAAACCCGTTCCTTTAGTTGGTTATCGTCAACTTCATATCAAATATCAGATGCAGTCTGCGTTTTCACATTCACAGGGTCTGACAATGATGGAGGATATTTTCTGACCGTCCAAGTATCCGCATGCGGCAAGGCCGGCCTGAACCACTGAGTTCCAGTTCTTTGCAGAAAGCTGATAGGTGGTCTCATCGTCTAAAACTACAGTACATGCCTCCTCCATGGGGCAGGTTTCCGAATAAACGACCTTATACATGTTCTTTCTGCTGATGGCTCCGATCTCCTCCAGGATATTGACCATCCGGTAGACGGTCGCAGCGCCGATCGTTTCGTCAACGCCTGATGCCTTATAATAAATCTCCTTGCAGCTGGAGCATTCATGCTCCAATATGATATCTAACAGCGTACTTCGCTGCTTTGTGATTCTGCAGCCCTTTTCCTTCAGCTTTTCAATGATCAGCTCTTTCTGCATTCTCGTCCTGTGATAGCTTCTGGAATCAGGCGTTTTTCTTTTCTCATTGATGTTCGTTAATTTCTCCATTTGCGCGCCTCCGCTTCCTTCTTCCAGCTGCCGCCTCTCTTAATGGCAATGGCCTCCGCAATGTTTACAATCTCCGCCGCACTGAATGGATTTTCCGTTCTTTTTGTCAATGATCATGCTTCTTACCGCCAATGACACCAGCCCGGCAACAACGATAAAAACAACCAGTGTTCCCATAAAGTACCTCCTTATATTTTGAGCCTGCAGATAAGGTGCAGGCTCTCATGGGGCAAGCCTATTTTGCTCCTGCCACTTTGTTTAAATGAATGTTTGATGCCTTTAGTTCCTTTGACGGCCTTACCAGCAGGTAAATGAATCCTGCAATCAGGGCAAAGGCAACAATAGTAAAGATTCCAAAAGTTCCTGTGAGAACCAGGGATCCAATCTGGAAAACGCAGAGGGATACTACATAAGCCAGAAGTGTCTGATATCCGACGGCAAACCAGAACCATCTGATATTGTTCATCTCTCTTTTGATGGCTCCCATAGCAGCAAAGCATGGGGCACAAAGAAGATTGAATATCAGAAAGGAATAAGCTGCCAAAGGAGTCATGCTGCTTGCAAGCGTTCCCCAGATTTCAGATCCATCTTCTGCAACTTCCGCAAAACCGAAGAGGATACCGAACGTACCAACTACGTTTTCTTTTGCAATCAGTCCGGTGATGGCTGCAACCGCAGATTTCCAGTCACCCCAGCCAAGAGGTGCGAAGATCCAGCTAATTGTGCCTCCAACTGCCGCAAGAATGCTGTGATCAAGTTCCAAAGCGTCTAACATCCTGAACTGGCCGTCAACCCAGCCGAAGTAGGAAGTAAACCAAACAAAGATAGTTGCTAAAAGAATAATGGTACCTGCTTTTTTAATAAAGGACCAGCCGCGTTCCCACATACTTCTTAAAATATTTCCAACGGTAGGCATATGGTAAGCCGGAAGCTCCATAACAAAAGGTGCCGGATCTCCTGCAAACATTTTTGTCTTCTTTAAAATAATTCCTGAGCAAACGATGGCTGCTATTCCTACAAAGTAAGCACTTGGAGCCACCCATGCTGCTCCGCCAAACAATGCACCTGCAATCAAAGCGATGATGGGAAGCTTTGCCCCGCAGGGAATAAAGGTAGTGGTCATGATCGTCATCTTACGGTCACGGTCATTTTCAATGGTACGGGAAGCCATAATTCCAGGCACACCGCAGCCGCTTCCGATTAACATCGGGATAAAAGACTTGCCGGAAAGACCAAACCGGCGGAAAATACGGTCCATGATGAAAGCAACTCTCGCCATGTAGCCGCAGGCCTCCAAAAACGCAAGGAAGATGAAAAGCACCAGCATCTGAGGTACGAAACCAAGAACAGCGCCGACACCGGCTACAATTCCGTCAAGAATCAGTCCCTGCAGCCAATCTGCACAGCCTACAGCAGTTAAAACGCCTTCTATAACAACCGGCACACCGGGAACTTCCAGGCCAAAGAAACTAAAGCCCTCTCCGAATACGCCGTCATTGGCCCAATCAGTAGCCCAGGTTCCAACGGTTGTTACAGAAACATAATATACAAGAAACATAACCAGCGCAAAGATAGGCAGAGCCAGGAAGCGGTTTGTTACGATCCTGTCGATCTTATCAGAAATTGTCAGCTTTTCTACTTTATTACGGGTAAAACACTCATGGATAATGGATGAAATATAAACATAACGCTCATTGGTGATGATGCTCTCGGTGTCGTCATCCATTTCTTTTTCGATCCGGGTGATTTCTTCGGATACATCCGGCACATGCTTCATCTGGGTCTGGATCTTATTATCTTTTTCTAAAAGCTTGATGGCAAAGAAGCGCTTCTGCTCTTCCGGAATCTCATTCCCCAGCTTATCTTCGATAGAATCCAGAACAGACTCGACTTCTGGTGCGAATTTATGGACCGGAACCGTATTGTTTTTCAGATTAGCCAGGGCTACGGCCTTTTTTGCTGCTTCCTGGATGCCGGTTCCCTTTAATGCGGAAATCTCCACGACGTCACAGCCCAGCTTCTGGCTCAACTTTTGGATATGTATCTTGTCTCCGTTTTTCTCAACAATATCCATCATGTTGACGGCCATGATCACCGGAATCCCCAGTTCCATAAGCTGTGTGGACAAGTATAAATTTCGCTCAATATTGGTTCCGTCTACGATGTTCAAAATCGCATCCGGACGGTCAGTGATCAGATAATTTCTCGCTACCACCTCTTCCAGGGTATAGGGAGAAAGTGAATAAATGCCGGGAAGGTCCATGATGATCACATCCTTATGGCCTTTCAGCTTTCCTTCTTTCTTCTCTACTGTTACGCCCGGCCAGTTCCCCACAAACTGATTGGATCCCGTAAGCGCGTTAAACAGTGTTGTCTTTCCGCAGTTTGGATTACCTGCTAATGCAATCTTAATTGACATACTCTACCTCTTTCTGCCTGTCAGCACCTGATTTATCAGATATTAGTCTAAACTAACTTATTTGCAAAAATTACTCTACAAGAATCATTTCCGCATCCGCTTTCCGCAGGGATAATTCATATCCTCTTACCGTCACTTCAACCGGATCCCCAAGGGGAGCAACTTTTCTCACGTAAATGTCAACACCTTTTGTGATTCCCATATCCATGATCCGCCTCTTGACCGGTCCTTCCCCGGTAAGCTTTGTTACCTTAACTGTTTTTCCGCATGGAATTTCCTTTAATGTCATTGTCTTCCTCCCTCTCTATTCCACCAGAATCTTATTGGCCATATCTTTGCCGATAGCCACTCTGGAATCCTTAACATTCACAATCATATTTCCGCCCATTTCAGAAACAACCGTCACAACTCCTCCGGACACAAAGCCCAGATTCTCTAAAAAGCGTCTTGTTTCCTCCTTACCGCCTACCTTGCGGATCACATTCGGTTCGCCTGTTCTCACCATTGTCAGAGGCATCATCCATCATCTTCTTTCTTTTTCATATTGCCCTTGTATTTGGGACAGGGGCCAGTTCCCCAATGCGGGACGTAAAGGTGTATCTATGAAATGTTTTTTAATATTATTAATGAGAATCATTCCCATTACGCAATAGTTAGTATACACTAACGCAGGGCAGTTGTCAAGATTTTTGTAAAATCTTTTTGTCCATCATAAAAGAAAAGCTGCAGCAAAATAACAAAACCATTTTGCTGCAGCTCCTCTTATATTGTTTTACCAGATTTTCACTCGCTTTTGGGGCGCCACGTACATGGCATCTCCCTCCTTTATTTCCGGATAAGCTTTATAAAAAGCGTCGGTAGCGCTAAGCACTGCATTAACCCTCACCTTAGCTGGAGAATGAACATCCGTGTTTAGCCTCCTGATCATGCTCTCCGGCGTATATTTCGCTGCCCATATGGTTGCAAACTGCTCAAAAACCAGTTTTAGGCTCTCTGCATCATCACCCACAATGGAGGTGATGCAGGCCATGGAGCCGAGATCCGCGATATTCTCATTTAAAGTCTGTGTTCCGTTTACGTGACGTCCTTTATAACCTTCCTGCCCTTCATAGTAGGCCACCACCTGGTCCGCCAGCTGCCGGAATTTGGCTCTGTCCTCATTGGTCCACCATACATGATAATTTCCATTTTCGTCATAAAGAGAACCGGAGGAATCAAAGGCATGGCTGACTTCATGGGCAATGACCGTTCCGATCCCTCCCAGATTTGACGCATAATCCTTGTCAGCATCATAGAAAGGAGCCTGCAATATGGCGGCCGGGAATACGATTTCATTTCCAGTAGGGTTATAATAGGCATTCACCGTCTGAGGCGTCATGCCCCATTCCGCTTTATCCACCGGTTTACGGACCTTTTCCCTGTTCACAGCATTTTGAGCCTTTGTGAGGGAAATGACATTATTGATTAAGTTCCCCCCTTTTTCAACTGGTGTAATGGTGGCTTTTACATAATCATTGGGCCATTTATCCGGATATCCGATCTTAAGGGTCATGTTATCCAGTTTTTTAATTGCAGCTGACTTTGTTTCTTCTCCCATCCAGTCAAGGCCCATAATCTGCTTTTTATAATTCTCAAGGATATGGCGTACCATCTCTTCAATGGCCGTCTTATCTTCTTTCGAAAAACGCTTTTCCACATATAGCCTGCCGAACTCAAACCCAAGCATATTCTGGGTCCTTTCACTGGCCAGCTTCTGGTCTGTCTTTCTTTCCTTAATTCCATTCTGGGTATTATTCCAGTCCTGATAATTATCTCTGATTTCAGGAGTAAGATATGGTGCAAAATCATTCACCAGGCAGAATATGGAATAATTCTTTAAAACAGGGAGATGATTGTTTGTCAGGTACTTACCGATTTTTTCCATCTGCGTCTTCTGGGTTACTATTAAGGTATCAACATCGGTCAGTCCGGCTGACGAAAGATAAGAGTCGGCTGCCCCTTCCGGAAGCAAACCCTTTATATCCTTCATGGAATAGGGGTTGTATATGATATCAGGGTCATTTTGCTGGCTTAAGGGAAGGGCACCTGCGGCCAGATCCTTCTGGAGTGCCATGAGATCAGCAGCAGCCTTCTCTGCCTCCACACGGCTCATGCCCGTATATTCCAGGGTACTTCTAATATAATCCTGGTACTGGTCCATCAGTTTTGCCTGGGTCTTATCCTCAAGCGTTTCCTTTCCCGGCCCCAGGTCCGCCCCATCCACATACAGGGCGTACCGGCTGGAATCCTTCATATCTTCCATCCACTGTACCGTAAGAATGCTGTTTACTCCAAGATCACCATAGATGTTTCCTACTGCTTTTAGATATTCATCAATGTCCGAGGCATTCCTTAATTTATCCAGATAGGGCTTAAGCTGACCAAATCCCGCTTTTTCCCGCCCTTTCATATCCAGGGCTGTTAAATACAAGTCCGCAATTTTCTGCTCCAGGGAACCTGGCTTTGCCTGTTTCCGGTTTTTTACAGCGTCTTCCAATACCCCTTCAAGAACATCATAGGAGTCCTTTTCCAGCTGATAAAAATAACTCCATCCGCTGGAATCCTTTGGTATTTCCACCTGGTCCAGAATTTGCTGGTCCACATAATCATAATAGTCATCCTCCAGCCGCACGGCCTCTGACTCATCCGCTGCAGCACTTCCCGCTTCTCCCTGAACGTTAACCGGCTGGGCTGCTGTCTGCTCCGGAGGTGTCTCCATCTTCTTCCGGCACCCGGTCAGGAGAAGAGACAGCATAAGAACGGCTGCCAGACAGAACTTGATCCTGTTTTTCATATTGTACCTCACTTCTTTCTACAGGTTTTTTTGCACTAAAAAGGAAGTGGATCTCTCCACTTCCTTATAAGTTCTATCTTCTATTATGCTTAAACTTCGTCAGAATATACTGCTCCGTCGTCTGCAGCCTCATCCTGTGACTGAAGTACTTTAATGCTTAAACTGATTTTCTTTTCGCCTTCGTTGAAATCAACCACTCTGGCTTCGATTTCCTGGCCGATTGCCAAAACATCAGCAGGTTTATCCACATGCTCCTTGGAGATCTGGGATACGTGAAGCAGTGCATCTACGCCTGGCTCCAGCTCAACAAATGCGCCGAAATCCGTCATACGTGCAACTCTTCCGCTTACTACGTTGCCTACTGCATATTTTGTAGAAGCATCCTTCCACGGATTTGTCTCCGGGAACTTTAAGCTGAGGGCGATCTTATCACCGTTGATATCCTTAACCAGGACTTTGATTTTCTCTCCTGCCTTGAAAGCTTTCTTCGGGCTCTCTACTCTGCCCCAGCTCATCTCGGAAATATGAAGCAGACCGTCAGCACCGCCAAGATCAATAAATGCACCAAAATCGGTTACATTCTTGATGGTACCTTCTACCACATCACCTGTATGGATTCTATCAAATAATTCCTTCTGCAGTTCAGCTCTTCTTGCTACCATGATCTGCTTTCTGTCGCCGATGATTCTTCTTCTCTTAGGGTTGAATTCGGTAATGACAAATTCAATCTCCTTATCTGCATACTTGGATAAATCCTTCTCATAGCTATCGGATACCAGGCTTGCAGGAATGAAGACTCTTGCTCCCTCTACAACCACACTTAAACCACCGTCAAGTACCTGCGCAACCTTTGCAATAAGTACTTCGTGGTTTTCAAATGCTTCTTCTAATCTCTTATTGCCTCTGTCTGCTGCCAATCTCTTGTAAGACAGGGCTACCTGGCCTTCGCCATCGTTTACCTTGATGACTTTGGCTTCCATCTCTTCACCAACCTGTACAACCGTTG
Organism: [Clostridium] celerecrescens 18A; assembly: GCF_002797975.1. NCBI lineage: Bacteria > Bacillati > Bacillota > Clostridia > Lachnospirales > Lachnospiraceae > Lacrimispora > Lacrimispora celerecrescens. The sequence goes on from NZ_PGET01000001.1 coordinate 3,138,264, forward strand.
TAAGATCTAAATTCTGGTCATCCGTGTACTCGCTACGCGGAATGATGCCGTCGGACTTGTAACCTATATTCAAGACGATTTCATCTTCCTTTACGTCGATGACTTTACCAGTGACGATCTCTCCTGTACGTATAGTTTTCAATGATTCTTCTAACATTTGTTCAAAACTTAACTCTGACATTAGTATGAACCTCCTCGATAATATAATTCGGGGTTGAAGCCCCGGCTGTAATACCTACGCTGCGCACAGAATTTCCACAATCAGGATCTAAATCACCTAGTGTCTGGATATAGTAAGTGTTCTTACATTCCCTTCGGCATATGTCGTACAGCTTCTGGGTATTGGAACTACTTTTTCCGCCTATAACAATCATGGCATCCACTTCTGAAGCTATCCGCTTTGCTTCCACCTGTCTTTCCTGTGTTGCATTGCAAATCGTATTTAAAACAAGTATATCATACCGCGTTTCAGAAATTTTTTCAACTAAATCTTGAAATTTATTGTAATTAAATGTCGTCTGTGATACAATACACAGCTTTTCCCCTTCCGTTAGAGGTAATCTTTCCACTTGCTCGGGTGTTTCCACCACTAAAGTATTGTCATTTCCCCAGCCTTTAATACCTTCCACCTCCGGATGGGATTCATTCCCGATGATAAGAAGCCGCCTTCCTGCCTGATTTTGCTCCTCGGCAATCCTGTGGATCTTCTTCACATAGGGACAGGTTGCGTCTACAATCTCGATTCCGTTTCGCTCCATGATCTCATAAATCCGCTTCCCTACACCATGGGACCTTATGACAACGACTGCGTCCCTGACCTTCTCAAGCTCCTCTTCCGAATGAATGACCTTTACTCCCTTTTCCTCTAAATCACGTACCACTTCCTCGTTATGGATGATGGGGCCATAGGTATAGATTGGTTTGTCATCTCGTTTCAGCTGTTCATAAACCTGTTCCACCGCCCGCTTTACTCCAAAGCAATACCCGGCGGATTTGGCAACAATCACTTCCATAGGTTCCCTCCTTCTGCTTTTCTTTCCTGAAAAAGTGCAAGAATCCTGTCCACTACCTGAGGAATGGTCATGGAGGAAGAATCCAAAAGGACTGCATCCTCTGCCTGCTTAAGGGGAGAATTCTCCCGGTTCATATCCCGGTAATCCCGTTCAATGATATCCTTTTCTATGTCATTAAGGCTGCATTCTTCTCCCTTTGCCTTAAGCTCCTCATACCGCCTTCTCGCCCGGACCAGGCTGTTTGCCGTTAAATAGATCTTTAAGTCCGCCTCCGGAAGCACACAGGTTCCGATATCCCGGCCATCCATAATGACATTTTCTTCTAAGGCCAGATTCTGCTGAAGCTCCACCAGTTTATTTCGCACCGGCATGTAAACGGAGACCGCAGATGCCATGGCGCTGACCTCCTCTGTGCGGATCAGTCCAGAAACGTTTTCTCCGTTTAAGATCACCTGCTGCATCCCGTCCTCATAGGAAATGGTGACCTTCACCTCTCCGGCCGACTTTGAAATCGCTTCCTCATCACCTGCCGGTATCCCATTCCTTAAAAAATGCAGTGCCATAGCCCGGTACATAGCTCCCGTATCCACGTAAACAAAATGAAGCTTTTCTGCAACAGACCTTGCAATGGTGCTCTTTCCTGCCCCGGCCGGTCCGTCGATGGCTATATTATAAACTTTTTTCATCCTTTGAATTTCTCCTCTCCGGCAGCACTTCCGGCCGCCCATCCCGTAGACCAGGCGATTTGTAAATTAAAGCCTCCGGTCACTGCATCTAAATCCAGCACTTCTCCGGCGAAATAAAGGCCGGGAAGAAGCTTGGATTCCAGGGTGGAAGGGTTAACCTCCTTAACAGATACACCGCCCTGGGTGATGATTGCTTCATTGTAGCCCCGAAGTCCTGTAAGCGTCAGAAGAAAGCCTTTGGTTGTTCGGACAAGACGCTGGCGTTCTTCCCTTGTAATCTCATTGACTTTCTTATCCGGCGGGATTTTGCTTCTATCCACCATGACCGGCACAAGCTTGGAAGGATACAAATGATCCAGGGAATTCTTAAACTGCTTGTTTGCGGCCTCTTCAAAATCCCGCAGAATCCTGGTGTCAAGTTGTTCATCGGTAAGAGCCGGCTTTAAGTCAATGGAAAGAGTCAGAGGCCCTTTCTTCAGTTCCTTTACCGCATAGCTGCTGGCGCTTAAAAGTACCGGACCGCTGACCCCGTAATGGGTAAACAGCATTTCCCCGAATTCCTTATAAACCACCTTTTTTCCGTTTAATATGGATGCCTCCACATTGCGCAGGGATAAGCCCTGCAGCTCCTTTACCACCGGCTCCTCTGCCACAAAGGGAACCAGGGCGGGAGAAAGAGGGGTAACCCTATGACCTGCTTCTTTTGCCAACTCATAACTGTCTCCTGTGGAGCCGGTGGCCTGATAGGACAATCCGCCGCAGGCTACGATCACGGAATCTCCGTACACCTTTGCCTTTTTCCCGACCTCTTTTATTACCAGCCCTAAAAGGGCGCCATCCTCTATCAAAAGATTCTCCACCTGGGTTTTGTAATGGATGGAGACTCCAAGATCTAAAAGCCTTTTTGTAAGGGCCTTAATTACATCCGATGACTTATCAGAAGCCGGAAACACCCGGTTGCCCCGCTCTGTCTTTAAGGGACAGCCAAGATCTTCTAACAGGTCCATCATCTCAAAATTGGTAAAGCCGTAAAAGCTGCTGTAAAGGAATTTGGCATTGGTTACTACGTTTCCGAACAGCTCCTCTGTATCACAGGCATTGGTCACATTGCAGCGTCCCTTGCCGGTGATATATACCTTCTTTCCAAGTTTTTCATTTTTCTCAAAAATGTGGACGGTACCGCCCTTCATGGCTGCTGCTATTCCAGCCAGCATCCCTGCAGCGCCACCGCCCACGATTAAAACCGTATTCATGCCTGTTCCTCTTTCTATCCCTGGATGGGATTTCCTCTTTTGCCCACGCTAATTGGGCATTAAGGAATAACCTACAGGGTATTTTCTCCTGCTTTCGATTACTATTTTTCTACTTTACACGAAAAAGAGCGAAAAAACAAGCGGTCATGAATTTTTCTTACTTTTTTTTATCTCTGACTCCAAAGCCTCCACAACGGTTTTTAACACCTTGATCCTGGCATAATACTTACAGTTTGCCTCCACGACCACCCAGGGAGCATAGGTGGTGGAAGTCCGTACCAGCATCTCGTTGACCGCAGACTCATACAGATCCCATTTTTCCCGGTTTCTCCAGTCTTCCTCCGTGATCTTCCACTGCTTGGACGGATTTTCCTGACGTTCCTTAAAGCGTTTTTCCTGTTCTACCTTATCGATATGGAGCCAGAATTTAATGACAACGGCTCCGGCATTTGCCATGTGGTTCTCCATTTCGTTGATCTCCTGATACGCCTGCTTCCACTCAGACTCTCTGCAAAAACCCTCGATCCGCTCAACCAGGACCCTGCCGTACCAGGTCCGGTCAAAGATGGCAATATGGCCTGCTTTCGGCACATGACTCCAGAAACGCCACAGGTAATGGTGGACCCGTTCCAGATCATTGGGAGCCGAAGTGGGATATACCTTATAGCCTCTGGGATCAAGATGGCTGGTCAGACGCCTGATCGCTCCGCCCTTTCCTGCCGCATCCCAGCCCTCAAAGCCCAGGACTACAGGGATCCTTAACCGGTATATCTGGCTGTGAAGGGATTCCAGCTTTTCCTTTAGCCGTCTCATCTCCTTCTTATACTCTTCCTTTGTCATGGTCTTTGATAGGTCCACACCGGATAAGACTCCGCTCTGGTATTTCTCCGAACGGACCGGCACCTCTTTTTCTTTTCTCTCTCCCCTAAGCTTTCTCTGCCTAATGGCATCCTCTAAGCAGTCCGCCACCTGTGTGATGATTTTTGCGGAGGCATACTCCCTGTCAGTGCCTTCAATGATGGTCCATGGGGCGTAGTCCATATCTGTCCGTTGAAGCATTTCCTCGGAGATTTCCAAAAAGCGGCCGTATTCCTTATTCCTTCTCCAGTCCTCTTCTGTCACCCGCCAGCTGGTTTCCTTCGAGGCTTCCAACCGGTTAAACCGCTTCTTTTGCTCCTCCTTAGAAATATAGAGGAACAGCTTTATGATAACCATACCGTCATCGGTCAGCTGGCGCTCAAAGGACTGAATATCCTGAAAAGCCTCTGGCAGAGCCGTTTCCGGGATCTTGCCTTCAAACCGTTCGATGGTCACCTGCCGGTACCAGCTTCTGTCAAAGAGGGCGATTCTGCCCTGGGCCGGAAGCTTGGTCCAGAAGCGCCATAAAAACGGGCGCATCCGTTCCTCTTCCGTTGATTTATCATTGGCATAAACATCAAAACCTCTGGGATCCAGCGCCTGAATCAGACGGTTGATCTGGGTGCCCTTTCCTGATGCTCCCATGCCCTCGAACACGATCATGACAGGAATTCCTGCCTCCTTGCACTCCCGCTGCAAAAGGCCCAGCCTTTCACTCTGCTTAGTTTTAGTGTCTTTATAGGTTTCTTTGTCTATTTTTTTCGATAAATCAAGTTTCTCCAGCATAAACCGTCCCTCCTTTGTTTAAACAGTTAAGCCTGAAGCTTTGCAAACACGTGAGCAACTTCTGGCATAATCTCACTGATCTTAATCATCTGCGGACATTCCTTTTCGCAGTGATGACATGCCTTACAGCCTTCCGCCTTTACAGGCATGGCCTCGTATCCGGCCTTTGCCTCACTCTCTTTATGGGCGGCTGTCATGTTATAATATGAGAAAATCTCCGGGATCTCCAGACCAAAGGGACAGGGAAGGCAATAACGGCATCCGGTGCAGCCTACCAGGGCCATGGAATCAAAGATTTCCTTTGCCTCTTTATAAACCTGTTTCTCTTCCGGCTTTACCATTCCGATATGGCTGCGGTCTGCATAAACCAGATTTTCCTCAAGCTGCTTTTCGTCGCTCATTCCGCTTAGAAGAAGGCTCACTTCCTGCTGGTCCCATAAAAAATCAAGGGCGTATTCCACAGTGGATTTTTCCTCAGGGAATACCTTTTTTACATGTTCCGCAGGATCAGCCAGCTTTCCTCCAAGAAGAGGTTCCATGACAACCACCGCAAGTCCTTTGTCTGCCGCAGCCTTCAGTCCCTTAACTCCGGCCTGATGCTCTAAATCCACGTAGTTATACTGAATCTGGCAGAAATCCCATCCATCATAATAATCTAGGATATCCTGAAATACATCATATGAATCATGGAAGGAAAAACCAAGATATTTTATTTTGCCTTCTTCCCTGGCTTTTTCCATGCGCGTTACAAGATCGAATTTTTTGACCTTATCTTCAAAACGATCCCTGCTTAAAGCATGAAGCAAATATAAATCTATGTGGTCTGTCTGAAGCTTTTTAAGCTGCTCATCTAGGACCTCATCAAAATCTTCGGGCTTTTCAAGCTTCCATACCGGACATTTGGTAGCCAGATATGTTTTCTCCCGGTAGCCATCCCTTAAAGCGTTTCCCACGATCCTTTCGCTTTCTCCCTGATGGTAAGGATATGCCGTATCGATATAGTTCACTCCTTCATCAATGGCATGGCGGATCATGGATACCGCCCGTTCTTCATCCACCGTTTCCTCCTGAAGAATCGGAAGTCTCATGGCTCCAAACCCCAGGGCCGATACCTTAATTCCTGTTTTTCCAAAATCACGATATTGCATAATCTTCCTCCGATTTATATGTATTACGGCTTTTTCTGCCCGCCGTTCTTACATTTATTGTATCATATATCAATCCTGTACCAAAGACTTTTTTCTTAATCCGAAGAATATAATGTCTGGAAAAAGGATCAAACGAAAGCGCCGCGGCAATACTGAATTTCAGTACTCCGCGGCGCAATAAATACTCCCACGTTATGCGATATCAGAGCCGGATCTGTTCTGATAATTATTTTAATTTAACTCAGGCCAGTAATCCTTGTTCGCCTCAATCATTTCATCCAGAATCTGCTTTGCGGCCATTGCTGATGGTATGGTCTTATTTAATGTAAATGCTGCCAATGCTTTGTCATAGCTTCCTTCTATTGCTGCCTCTACGATCAACTTTTCGCAAGCCTCCTGCTGCTCGATCATTCCTTTAAAGAAAGTCGGGATTTCCCCTACTCTGGTAGCTTCCGGTCCTTCGTTGGTAATATAGCAGGGAATTTCTACCATGGCATCGTCTGGTAAATTTTTAACAGCACCATTGTTCATGACCATAACCAGATGACGTTTCTTTAAATTAAATGCCAGGCTCATCGCTACTTCAACGATAAATTCCCCATGAACACCGGTAAAAAATGGAGTCATATCTATTTCTCCGGTTGATTCATACTGTTCTGCTGCCTGGAAAATCCGTTTTTCCCGTCCATCCATGACTTCATTGGCTCTTGTATAGTTCTGATCGGAATGTTTTACAATCTCATCCCCTAACAGATAGTACTGCATATAGGTGTTGGGCAGATAATCCGGGAACATTCTCATTAAATTCTTTGCATTGTCAAATGTGTGTTTCCAGGATGCATCATTATGCCGTACTTCACTTCTGTCATCCGGAGGCATATAGCCATGTTCTCTTACATAAGCCTTTAATTCTTCCGTCCGGTCCTCTTCCCCGACACGGATTTTTGTAAACCAGCCAAAATGATTCAGTCCAAAGTAATCCGGCACAATGTCTTTTCTGTCACAATCCAAAATGTTAGCCATGTTTCTCATGATCGCTACCGGCATATCACAGATATTTAAGATTCTGGCATTTGGCCGGAGTTTATGCATTGCTTTTGCAACAATGGCCGCCGGATTTGAATAGTTTACGATCCAGTAGTCTTTGCTTGCATATTTTTCACAATAATCGATGACTTCTACCATCGGATAAATGGTTCTTAAGCCATAGGCAAGGCCGCCTGGTCCGCAGGTTTCCTGACCAACTACCCCATATTTTAAAGGGATCTTCTCATCAAGCTCTCTCATATGATACAATCCGACCCTCATCTGGGCAAAGATAAAATCTGCATCCGTAAACGCTTCTTTTGGATCCGTTGTAAGAACCAATTTCACTCCCGGATCAAACATCTCAATCACCTTTTTTACCAGAACTCCAACTTTGTCCTGGCGTTCTTTGAAATTATCATAAAGTCTTAATTCGGAAAGCTTAAATTGATCCTTCTGATCCAGAAGGCTCTTAACAATCCCCGGCGTATAAGTACTTCCGCCGCCTACAATGACTAATTTAAACGTTCTGTTCATAGTGATTCCTCCTATTTTTGTGATTCCATCTTCTCTAATGCATCATCCACCAAGGTTCTCATTTTAGAGACGCTAAGACCGTAAACTACCTGGACATCATTTCCCTTTTTCATAATACCGGCTGCTCCGGTGCCCTTTAATGCCTCTTCATCAATCCTTGAATTGTCAGCAACTTCTACTCTTAACCGGGAAAAGCAGTTTTCCAGACTTAAAATATTTTCTTTCCCGCCTAATGCTTCTACGATGATCCTGCCCTGGTTCAGCCGGTCTTCCTCAGTCTCGCTGTTTCCGGACTGTTTTGCCTTTAATTCTTTTTTTACTGCTGCTGCATTGGCATTTAAATCCAAAGCCATATCCGTATCATCCTCTTCGCGTCCCGGAGTTTTTAAGTTCAGCTTTTCAATCATAAACTTAAAGACAAGGAAAATCACAAGGATCTCAACAAGGCCGACCAGCACATACAAAGGCCATAAGGTTCTGCCGATTCCTGCCGGAAGATTTAATACCAGGAAATCCAGGATTCCATTGGTGGCACAGACACGGACACCGATCAAATAAACAACCATCTGAAAAAAGCCATCCAGAACGGAATATACCAGCCATAATAAAGGAGCAGCAAAAATAAAGGTAAATTCCAGGGGTTCCGTAATTCCGGCGATCACAGCAGTTAAAGTGGCCGGGATCATCTGAGCCTTTAAGTTCGCCTTTTTCGCTTTCCTTGCTGTTACATAGAAAGCCAGTGCCACACCGATAATCCCAAAAGTCTTCATCAGGCCATAGGTCAGGAAACGGCTGGTATCCGGCATCATTCCGGCTGTGGGATCACTTAACAGTGCCAGGAAGATCGGCTTTGCACCAATCACATTTTCTCCGCCGATCACCGCCTGTCCGCCAACCGCAGAATAAAGGAACGGCGACCAGATTAAGTGATGCAGACCGGTAGGGATCAGGAATCTGTTTAAGAATCCGTAAACAAATACACCTGCTGCACCGGCAGTACTCATAAAACCGGTCAATGCGGATATTCCGTTTGCTACTCCCGGCCACACATAAGTCACGCCAATGCTTAATCCTGCAATTACCGGAATCATGATCATGTAAACAAGCTTGCTGTTGCCGTAAGGAGCGAATCCTCCCTTAAACTCGGTATCACAATGTTTGTTGTGAACAATTGCCACCAAAACGCCGATGATCATTCCAAGAAACACGCCCATATCTGTTACATGAAAGCCTAACTGAATCGTCTGGCCCGTACCATATAAGGCACCGGCGGTTGCCCCTTCCACCATCTTTCCTGACAGCTCCAGCCACTTGCTGTTGGCGCCTAAAAACATGATGTATGACATCAGAGCCACAAAAGATGCATCTGCTTTTTTCTTTTTTGCCATGCCATTTGCAATTCCCACACAAAATAAAATACTTAAATTCCCCATAATGGAATTCAGCATACTGTTAAAAAATTTGCCAACCGTCCACATCAGTCCACCTTCTGAAACAAATGCGGTATTGGTCATGATCGCAGTTAAAGCAATCATCATACCTACGACAGGCAAAAATAACACTGGTCCAATCATTGCTTTGGAAAAGCTTTGCATGGATTTTACTACTTTATCCCTCATCTCTTATTCCTCCATATATAGTTGTTTACACTGGTAATTACCTTGTGGTGGGATTTTATCATACTTGAATACAAATCAAAATATATTCTGTATTATTCACAACATGTTGACCGTATAGTGAACATATTTACTTCGGTTCCTTGTATATTTTAATACCAGATCAAAATGAGATATGAAAAAGCGTTGATACTCTATTCTAAATACGAAATGAGTATCAACGCTATCCTAATTTACTTCAATGATTCCTGTTAAACTTCCATTACAAGGAACTGCCAGCCCTTTAAATGAACCCTGGCCCCGTCGTAAGATACTTCCTGATAGTTATTGATCAGAACTGTCTTATGTATCCGGGGAAGTATGACATCCTGTTCCTCTTTTTGAAAATTCCCAATGATAAGAAGTGTTTCCGGCCCTTTCCGGTAGTAAGCCATAATATTTTTTTTATCCTCAAGAACAGGTTCCAGGTTTCCATAGATTATGGTTTCCTTCCATCTGGGATGTTTCCTTAACTGGATCAGCCTTTTATAGAACATGAAAACCGAATGATCATTGTTCATCTGGTCAGACACATTGATATCCCTGTAATTAGGGTTCACCTTCAGCCAGGGGGTGCCGTTTGTAAAGCCAGAATTGGCCGATGCATCCCACTGCATGGGAGTTCTTGCATTATCCCTGCTGTAGCGGCTTACAATGCGAAGCGCCTCTTCCGGTGAGTGCCCTGCCTCCAGAGCGGTCTGGTACTGGTCAAGGGTGGCAATATCATCCACTTCATCAATGCCGGAGAAAACCGTATTTTCCATACCGATTTCCTGTCCCTGATAAATAAAGGGGATTCCCCGGAGCATAAAGTTTAAGCCGCCAAGCATCTTTTTGGCTTCCAGGCTGCATTCTCCTTCCGGAAGGTAATGGCTGACTCCTCTTGGCTCATCGTGGTTTTCAATGATGTTGGATAAAAATCCGGTAGTCCCCACATGCCTTTGGGCTGCAAAACAGCAATGCTTATAATCTTCCGGAGTAATCGCTTTGGCATCATACCAGCCCTTCTCACTTCCGCCGAATATGGTTTCATTAAAATCGAATTTACTGGAAAAGTAACCATTTTCACCGATAAAGGATTCTAATTCTTCCGGCTTTTCATCAAAGACCTCCCCAACAGTAAAGGCATCATGAGGAGTAAAGCAGCGGTCCCGCATTTCGCTTAAAAACTCACCGACTCCATTGGCTTGGGACAGCATTTCCTGGATGCTGCATAGACCATCTTCCCGGTCCGGTTCATAATCCTGTAAGGGAAGGGCCTTTTTTATATTAATGATCGCATCAATCCGGAAACCGCCCAATCCTTTATCCAGCCACCAATTGATATTTTTATAAACTTCCTCACGGACTGCTTCATTTTCCCAGTTTAAGTCCGGCTGTTTCTTATGGAACGAGTGAAGATACTGCTTATTGGTACCGGGAATATCGCTCCATACGGAATTTCCAAAGTAGGAACGCCAGTTGGTAGGTGATTTACCGTCCTTTTTCTCACGGATATAAAAGTAGTTTCCATATTCGCCATCCGGATCGGCACATGCCTTTTTAAACCATTCGTGCTCGTCGGAGCAATGGTTAACGACCAGATCCATGACGATATACATCTCCCGTTCTTTCGCTTTCTTAATGAGTTCCTCCATATCCTCCATGGTCCCGAACCTGGGGTCTATGTTGTAATAATCGGCAATGTCATATCCCTGATCTGCAAAAGGGGAAACGTAAATCGGGGAAAGCCATAGGATATCCACACCTAAGTCCTTCAAATAATCCAATTTACTGATAATCCCTTTTAAATCTCCAATACCGTCCCCATTGGTATCCAGAAAGCTCTTTGGATAAATCTGATAAGCTGTCTTGTCATGCCACCATTTCTTATTCATCGTATGTCAACCTCTCTTTTCAGTAGTAGCCTTATTCTACCTCTCAGAACAAGATTTGTCTTACACTTCTATGATTAAAAAATTCACTATTTTGACTTTTCTTTCCGATATTTTAAGGGAGTCATACCGGTATACCTCCGGAATATTTTCAAAAAATTTCCAAGGTTAAAAAAACCGGAATCCAGGCATATGTTCATGACCGGGAGGTCAGTGGTTTCCAGTAAATTGATTGCCTTCCGGATCCGGTAATCATTGATGTATTCGGTGGGAGTCCTGCCAAGGGCCTTTTTAAAAAAGCGGCAGAAGTACTGTTCATTCATATTGGCAAGGGAAGCAAGGTCACGGATATAAATCTTTTCCCTGTAATGGTTCCTGATAAAGGTAATGGAGGCTTTGATCAGCTCTACCCGCGTATCCGCATTGCGGTGGGAATCGGAATACAGGTGGAACTGGTACAAGGTGGCAAGCATTTTAAGAAGGGAAGCTTTGATCTGAAGCTGGGAGATCACAGCTTCAAAAACGACTTCCTGCTGCCCTAAGCCTTCCTCTCCTCCAAAGGAATCCGTCACATTGGTAAAACAATCCAGGATAGAAGCATAAGACGGATGATCTGGCTGAAGGCATCTGGGAAAGGATAGCTCATTGTTTTTTAAGGGATTGATTAAATACATCTGAGCGGAATCATAAGCGTCAAAGCTTAAAAGCCCCGGCTGAAACACGATGGCATGCTCCTCTTTTAAACTTTTGGATTCACTGATGATTCCGTGAAGCTCCCCCGGATTGATAAAAAAAATACATTCATCCTTGATTTCATAGGACTCCATGTTGACTAATAAGCGAAAGTGCCCCTTAAGGAAGTGGATCATTTCAATTTCCTCGTGCCAGTGGTGCTTTACTAAAATGCCCTTTTGTGCTGATTGTGTCCGGTAGATCCCACAGGGAAAAGAACTGGTACCATGGGGACGTCCCTCTTTTAATTTGGATTTTATCTCTGGATTCATGATTATCCTCATTTCCCGGCCGTATTTATGCCTTTAAGTCAAGCGGATATTTGCAATCCGCTTCGCTGCCTGATTCGTTGAATCATACGGTATATTACGTGTATCATAACACAGGGAGGGAAAGGGATTCAAGCAAAAGCATACTGGTCAAGAAGTTATGTTTATAGTACACTTAGTAACATAACCCAAGCCAGAATACCAGGAGGAATACAATGATCAGACGATTCCGCAGATTATCTTTTCAGTCCAAAATACTGCTTACCTATTTGCTCTTACTGCTGTTTACCGTGGTTATTTTTGCCATCTGCTATATTCAGGGGGTCTCTTCTGCCCTTACCTACAACATTGAATACATGAAACAGTCGAACCAGCAGAAAAACATGAACTTAGATATTGCCATGGGAAATAACAGCTCCTTAAATCTTCTGCATCTCATCGATCCCAAGATCAATGTCATACTCCATGAAAAATCCAGCAATATGACCCCCAAAGACCGTTATGAAAGGGACTATTATATGCAGACCGTTCTTAAAATGCTCACGGTCATCAATCCCCATGTACAAAGAATAACCATCCTGACTTCTGCAGGAGACACCTATTGCAGCATAAATAATATTTCAAAGGACTATATAGGAAACGCACGGAAGACCATCGCTAGCGTCGCCTGGAAAACAAAGAGCCAGAAATACTATACAATCCCTTATCCCCAGAAAATAGGGAATACCGGCTATTCCCTGGTAACGGTATACCACCAGCTTTCGGATATCGGTGAGTATAAAACCTATGGATATCTGCTGGCAGACTTGGATTTTGGGTCCATTGCAAAAGATTTTAATTCCACAGACGCAGCCGACGGTCTGGCATCTTCCTTTGCTATTGTATATAAAAACCAGGTCATCTATAATTCCAGAAACGCCCACATCAATCTGGAGACCGCCCTTTCAGAAAAGGAAAAGCAGGAGGCCTTTCCTCATCTGGAGCAGATTGAGGCCTCCGGAAAGGGATCAGGGGAGCTTTCTCTAAATGGTACTCTCTGCATTGCCGCTGTTTTAAAAAATGAATCCACCGGCTGGTATCTGGTGCAGTATATCCCAAAGCACCTGCTGATCAATACCAGCATGGAAAGCATGTTAAATGTCATGGCATGGGTGATGCTTATCCTGACTGCAGCCGGGATTTTAAGCCTCATATTATCCAAGCAGGTCAGCCGGCCGATTAAAGCACTGGCAGAAACCATGAACCAGGCAAGGCAGGGAGAAGTAAAGCTTTTAACAGGATTACAGCCCAGGGAGGATGAAATCGGCAACTTAATTGAAATTTATAATGAAATGGGAAAAAGGATCAATGACAGCATTACCAAACTGTATATTATGCAGATCAATCAAAAGCAGGCAGAGCTTAAAATGCTTCAGTTCCAGATCAATCCCCACTTTCTGTATAATGCGCTGAATACGGTTACAGCCATTGCAAGGCTGGAAGAAATTGAAGAAATCCCTGCAATTACAGAAAGTCTGTCGGATATGTTCCGCTATAACATAAAAGGGACTGATTTTGTAACCGTAAAGGATGAAGTGAACCAGCTGAAAAACTATATCCGCATCCAGTCCATCCGGTTCCCCGGGCGCTTTGCAGTGAAGTATGATATCCCCGAGGAATACGAAAATAATGGAGTTATTAAATTCATCCTGCAGCCTATTGTGGAAAACTCCATTCAACATGCATTTAAGGAAAAACGGGACCAGGACTATTTAAAGATATCCGTATCACCGGATTCGGAAGATTACCTTTTGATCTCCGTGTACGATGACGGCTGCGGTATGACAAAAGAGAGGGTGGATGAATTAAACCATGCATTATGGAATACAAAAGCCAATACCCTGCTGGGAGAGGTTGGAACAGGCATCGGGTTAGCCAATGTAAATGCAAGGCTTAAAAACTTTTATGGAGAAGATTGCGGAATTGTGGTGGAAAGCCGGTACGGAAGCTTTACCTGCATTCACATGCGGATTAAGAGGAATAAGGAGGGGTAGAATGAAGGTCATCATAGCAGAAGATGAATATTATGCAAAAAAAATGCTCGTTAAGCTTTTAACTAATATGGATATGGATATCACCGTTTGTCTGGAAGCCGAAACCGGGAAGCAGGCAGCAGATTATCTTGCCGGCAAAGACGCAGATCTTGTGATCACCGATATCCGCATGCCGGAAATGGACGGGCTGTCCCTTGCAAATTATGTGGAAGAACACTGCCCGGCAACAGATGTGGTTATCGTAAGCGGCTACTCGGATTTTAACTACGCCAGGGAAGCCATGAAGTATGGGGTCCGGTATTACCTTACCAAGCCGGTAAAGCCAGAGGAACTGGAAAAGGCTATATGGGATATTACAAAAGCCAGAGAAGAAAAGAGAAGGCTGCTTGAGAAGCAGGTGGACCGGAGGCTTTTGCAGGAATCCCTCCAATATGTGAATATCTCCGGCATTCTGGCTAACCGGGCCCTAATGGAAACCTTCCGTGATCTGTGCGGCGGACAGCTAAAGGATCGCTCCTACCAGATGATCTTATTGCAGGGGAAACAGCGTATGAGCCGGGAGGAGGCAAAGAAGCTGGCGGAATTCTTAGAATCCGCATCAGACCATGCCAATATCCAGGTCTTTTACTTCCAGCAGCCGGACGAGGTGATTGCCATGAAGTTTGGCGGGCAGGAGGTACTGTGGGATCAAAAGCTTTACCACCGGCTGAAGCAGGAACTTCCTCAAAAGGAAATCGAAATCACATGTGGCATCAGCAGGCTTTACAAAGGGGAAGAACTGCTTGGAGACGCTTACCGGGACTGTGTTTATGCCATTAACGGAAGGCTGCTTGATGATAAGACCAGAGTGTTTGAATATGAACCGGAGCTGTCCATGGAACAGATCCTGACACAGCAGGAAGAACTGTCAATCTACGAAAGTGTGATGAAGGGAAGCTACCAGCAGGCAGAAACTTCTCTCCGTCAGTTCTTCTTTAAATGCACGGAAGGAAGCTGGAATGTATATTCCTTATACAGCGGTATCATGCAGATTTTTTCCGTAATCAGCAGAGCCTATTGCAGCAGGGAGGCTTCTTCTGAATCAGAAGAGATAAACCGGTATCTTTTGTTTTCCTTCAAATCAGATCTTTATCAGTTCCGTACCATGGAAGAGCTTGAGCGGTATATGTTTAAAATACTGGAAAACACCTGCGGCTCCCAGGAGGAAAAAGGAAGCATCATCGAGGAAATTAAGAATTACGTATCCCTTAACTTCCGGTACGAGATTTCCTTAAATGAACTGGCAGCCCATAAGTATTTTATGAATTCCAGTTATTTAAGCCGACTGTTCAAATCAGAAACAGGGTTGAATTTTTCCAGATACTTAATCACCTACCGCATGGAGCGGGCAAAGGAGCTATTAAAAAATACAGTTTTTAAGATAAGCGAAATCGCTGATTATGTAGGCTATAATGACACCTCCTATTTTATCCACACCTTCAAACGCCTTTATCAGATGACCCCCGAGCAATACCGCGCCCAGGAAGAAAAAAGGTAAAAAATGTTTTACGAAACATCTCAGATACCTTATATAGGCGGTCATGTTTTGTTTTGTATAATGGAACTACCAAATAACAGGAAACAGAAAGGGCGAGGAAGATGTATATGAAAATGAAAAAAATGTTGGCAGTTGGTTTGACCTGCTCCCTGGCAGCGATGCTGGCTGCAGGATGCAGTGAATCAGGCAAAACCTCAGGTAAGAGTTCCGATTCCGGAGTGACACATCTGGAGTTTTTCTCTTCAAAGATGGAAAATGTATCCACCATGCAAAAGCTCGTGGATAAATTCAACAAACAGAATACTGATGTTCAGATCACCTTAAATTCCCCGGCAGATGCGGGAACTGTATTAAAAACCAGGATGACCAAGGATGATCTGCCGGATATCATCGCCTATGGCGGCGATAACATCTATACGGAACTTACAGAAGCAGGAATCTTATTGGATTTAAGTGATCAAGAGGTTTTAAAGACCATAAACGATTCATATATGCAGATGGTCTATGATATCAATGGGGATAAAGCAGAAAAAGCATACGGCATCCCGTTTGCTGCCAACGCTTCCGGTATTATCTATAATGCAGATCTGTTTAAAAAAGCAGGTGTAACCATTCCGGAGACCTGGGATGAGCTCATTGAGGTATGCGAAAAGCTGTCCGCAGCAGGCATCCAGCCCTTTGAATTAAGCTTCAAGGATAGCTGGACCATCTTACCCTCCTGGAACTCTCTGGCACCTGCAACACAGCCTGAAGGCTTTTTAGAGGCAAAGAAAGAAGGAACAGCAACTTTCCTTGGCACCCATGAAGAAGTTCTGGAAAAATACAGCAAGCTGGTGAATTATGCCCAGACAGACTTTATGGGAACTTCCTATGATGACGGCAACCGCAGCTTTGCGAGTGGTGAAGCTGCAATGCTGATTAACGGCGTGTGGACCGTACCTGAAATCAAAAAAACCAATGAATCCATCAATCTTGATATGTTTGCTTATCCGGCAACCAATGATAAGAATAAAAACAAGGTTGTATCCGGGATCGATGTCATGCTTATGGTGACAAACCAATGCAAAAACCCGGAAGCCGCCAAGCGTTTTGTGGCATTTATGCTGGAACCGGAAAACAGTCAGCTTTATATAAACGAGCAGTTTGCATTTTCTCCGGTAGAAGGCGTTGTACAGGAGGATGCTTCGGTGGCCGGCCTGGCAAAGGATATTGCTGATGGAAAGGTTACGGATTTTGTAGACCATTATTATCCCAACGGTTATAATCTGTCCGCTATTTTATCCGAGTTTTTCTTAAATAAGGCAAATGGCATGGATGAAAGCGAAAACATAGCTGCAACACTGAAAAAGTGCGATGAACAATATGATATCCTCAATACCCGTTAAGCCTGGTAAAAGGAGGATAAGGCATTGAATAAACATAAAAGCAACCATATCAGTCCAGCGTTCTATCTCATGGTAGTTCCTGTGGCAGCACTATTCTTTTTACTTCATACGGTCCCCTTTCTAAAGGGTATCTTTTACAGCTTTACCAACTGGAAGGGTTATGGGAGCTGGGAATTTATCGGGTTTAAAAATTTCCTGCAGTTTTTTAAGGATCCTACCATAAAGCAGGCTTATGGCTTTACCTTTCAGTTTGCACTTTCCGCCACTGTCCTTGTTAACGTGTTAAGTCTGGCGCTGGCATGCGGTCTCAATGGGAAAATTCGGGGAAAGAATCTTTTAAAGGCGCTGTATTTCCTGCCATATATGCTGGGCACTCTGATCATCGGTTTTGTATTTAACTTTATCTTTGGCAATATCATTCCGGGATTTGGAAAATTAGCGGGGATCCCCGGACTAAGTGTAAATATCCTTGGTACCAGCAAAGCATGGCTTGGGGTTTTGTTCGTGACTGTCTGGCAATCAATGGCCTTTAACACCATGATCTATCTCTCCGGCCTTCAGACGGTGGATAAGGATATCTATGACGCGGCATCCGTTGATGGTGCCGTTGGCCTCCAGCGGTTCATCAAGATCACCTTCCCGCTGATTGCTCCCTTCTTTACCATCAATATGGTATTGAGCGTTAAGAGTTTTCTTATGGCATTTGACCAGATTATGGCAATGACAGGGGGCGGGCCTGGAACTGCGACCACCACGATCTCCATGTTGATTTATAAGAGAGGATTTGACGGCGGACAGTTTGCCTACCAGTCAGCCAATGCCGTTATCTTATTTTTGGTTGTGGCATCAATTTCCGTATTCCAGCTGAAGATCTTAGAAAAAAGGGAGGCGAAAGTAAACTGATGAAAGAGAAAGAAAAGACCAATTGGCTCCTGACGATCCTTCTGTCAGTAATCGCTGTTTTCATGATCCTGGGCCCCCTTTATATCACTGTGGTGATCGCCTTGAAATCACCGTCGGATATGGAACATATACTGGCTCTTCCGACTTCCCTGCACCTGGAGAATTTTTCCAGGGCATGGGAGCTTACCGATTATCCAAGAAAGTTTTTAAATACATTTTTTATCACAAGCATCAATCTGGTGTTTACCATCCTGACCAATTCCATGGCGGCTTATGCCATGATACGGAATAAGGATAAAAGCAGATTTTTCAATCTCATGTATTATTATTTTATCAGCGCCATGTTTATCCCTTTTAATGTGATTATGCTTCCCCTGGTAAAACAGGCCTCAGCCTTTCATCTGGATAACATCTATGGCATCACATTAATTTATATTATATTCGGACTGCCCATGAATACGTTTCTTTATTCAGGCTACATCAAATCCCTGCCTGTGGCATTAGAGGAAGCGGCGAGGATCGATGGGGCGGATACGTTCCAGACCTTTTGGAGCATTATATTTCCGCTTCTTAAGCCCATGAGCGCTACGGTTGCAATCCTGTCCTTTATGTGGACCTGGAATGACTTCCTGATGCCCCTGGTATTGCTGAGCGATGCAAGCCAGCAAACCCTGCAGTTGGCCCAGTATGTGTTTAAAGGCCAGTTCTCTACGCAGTATAATCTTGCCTTTGCCTCATATTTAATGGTGCTGCTGCCAGTTTTAGCTGTATATGTATTTTGCCAGAAATGGATCATTGCAGGAGTGACCAGCGGTTCTGTAAAAGCTTAACGGAAGGAAGAAGAAAATGGACAGAAAATGGTGGAAACAAGCGGTTATATATCAGATTTATCCCAAAAGCTTTCAGGACAGCAACGGGGATGGAATCGGAGATCTTCAAGGGATTATCTCCAGACTTGACTATTTGAAAGAATTAGGGGTAGATGCGCTCTGGCTCTCCCCTGTCTATTGTTCCCCACAGGATGACAATGGTTATGATATATCCAATTATCAGGATATAGATCCAATGTTCGGGAATTTAGAAGATATGGAAGAACTGATTGAAAAAGCGGGCAGCCGTGGGATCCGGATTATCATGGACCTTGTTTTAAACCATACTTCCGATGAGCATCCATGGTTTATAGAGGCGAAAAAAAGTAAGGATAACCCCTATCATGATTATTACGTGTGGAGGGATGGGGTGGAAGGAACTGCTCCCAATGGACTAAGAGCCGCTTTTGGAGGCTCCGCCTGGGAGTGGGTTCCGGAGCTTGGACAATACTATTTCCATCAGTTCTCAGTAAAACAGCCGGATTTAAACTGGGATAACCCAAAGGTTCGTCTGGAGATCCGGGATATGATCCTTTGGTGGATGGAGAAAGGAGTCGGCGGGTTCCGGCTGGATGTCATCGATTTAATTGCCAAGGAGCCTGACCGGATGATCACAGCCGACGGTCCAAAGCTTCATGAATTTATACAGGAATTAAGCAGGGAGACCTTTCAGAAAGGAGATTTAGTCACCGTAGGAGAAGCATGGAGTGCAAATCCGGACAATGCCGTTCGTTACAGCGATCCGGATGGCAGTGAGCTTTCCATGGTATTCCAGTTTGAGCATATCTGCCTTGACCAGAAAAAAGGCGGAGAAAAATGGGACTTAGCCCCTCTTCCATTCCTGGAATTAAAGCGTGCCTTATCCACCTGGCAGGAATCCCTTTACTTAAAAGGCTGGAACAGCCTGTTCTGGAACAACCATGATCTGCCGAGAATCGTATCCCGCTGGGGAAATGATAAGGAATATCGGATCGAATCTGCCAAAATGCTGGCAATCCTCCTTCATGGAATGCAAGGTACCCCCTATATTTACCAGGGCGAAGAACTTGGAATGACCAATGTAAGATATGATATGGAAGACTACCGGGATATTGAAACGTTAAATATCTATAGGGAAAGAAGCGAAGCCGGATATAAAGAAGCGGACGTCATGGAATCTATCTATACAAAAGGCCGGGATAATGCGAGAACACCGATGCAGTGGAATCATGGCAAAGAAGCCGGATTTACGGCTGGAACTCCCTGGATCAAGGTGAATCCAAACTATCCGGAAATTAATGCAGAGGCCGCAATGGCAGATGAAAACTCTATATTTCACCTTTACCAGAAGTTAATTGGATTAAGAAAAACCCACGGCGTATTCGTAGATGGGAAATACCGGCTCCTGATGCCTGAGGATCCCGATGTATTTGCCTATACCCGTACGCTGGAAGATACTATTTTGCTTGTAATTTGTAACTTTTACGATAAAACAGTTCCATTGCAGCTGCCGAAAGAGCTAGACCGTGAGAAAAAGCAGTTAATCATTTCTTATATAGATGAAGGCCTGGCAAATGTACTCAGGCCGTATGAAGCCAGAATGTATCTGATCGGGTAAGTCCCCACCCACCACTTATGCCTTTCCGGCATTGAAGTGGGGGATCTACTTGATGAAAAACAAAAGAAGAGAGCCGGAAACGGCTCTCTTCTTTTGTTTTTCATCAATGGGCGTCTTTTACTGGCACTCATTCAACTCTTCTAATACCTGGCTCATTAAATATTCAAATACCACAATCACTCTTGCATAAAAATAATTGGACTGCAGATTCCGGTCATCCAGCGTCTTATCATCCAGAATCGGAATATTGACGGTAGACGAGCGGCCAATATAATTGCTCTGCTCTCCTGTAAAAGATATGATATCCACCTGATTTTCATTTGCATAGTCAACAAGCTTTGCAATGGTATCTGTTTCCCCGCTCTTGGAAACCACGATAACAAGTGATGCACCAAGACGGTTTTTATCATATACTGCATAGGCATTGGTCTTAATGACCCGGAAACCGGTTACCAAAAGCTTACGCTCCATATATTCCGCCAATGGGGAGGAAAATCCGGTGGCAGATACCAAAATAATATCATTTCTGTGCTTTTTTAACCGGCTCATAAAATCATTTAGTAATTCATCTGGTATATCGCTTATAAAGCTGGTAATATCCGACAGTCTTTCTTTATTTTTTCTATGACTTGTAATCATAAAATTAAGACGGTATATCATATCGGTATATCCGGTATATCCCATCTTTTTTGACAATTTGATGATCGTTGCAGCAGATACAAAATTTTGGTTTGCAACTTCCCGCACTGCCATATGAAGTACCTGTTGATTATTTTCCAGAATATAATTCAATATCTGGGTTTCCGTTTCTGTCAGCTTATATTTATCCGCCAGTTTATAAACATCAAATTTCATAAGTCCGCTCACCTTACTCCCTTCCGTTTTATGATATCCCCTGATGTCAATATCATTCATTCCAAGGCCCATCAATCGGTGACCTCAGAAAGCCCCTTTTCTTAAACTATACACTTAAGGCGCACAAGAAAAAAGACAGGCTGTCAGGTACTTCCTTTCAGCCTGTCTTTCTGTCTTAGACCTCTGTCGTGATAAATATATCATAGATCGCCTTGATCGCTTCCTCAAAGTCTGCGTTCTTTACGCCGATGATAATGTTGAGCTCACTGGATCCCTGGTCAATCATTTTTACGTTTACCCTGGAATGGGCAAGGGCCGAGAAGATTCTTCCGGCAGTCCCTCTGGTCGCCTTCATGCCACGGCCCACCACAGCAACTAACGCCAAGTCTGATTCCATCTCAAGGAAATCTGGTTCTACGGCCCTGTGGATGCCTGCAATGACAGATTGCTCATAATCTTCAAATTCTGACTGATGGACAAAGACGGTCATGGTATCGATTCCTGACGGCATATGCTCAAAGGAAATGCCGTACTTTTCAAATACCTCAAGAACCTTTCTCCCAAAACCAACTTCCGCATTCATCATGGCCTTTTCAATGTTAATGGAACAAAAGCCCTTTTTACCCGCAATTCCCGTAATGGTATAATGAGGCTTTCTGCAGGTGCTCTCCACGATTAAGGTTCCTTTGTCATCAGGCTTATTGGTGTTCCGGATGTTGATTGGGATTCCTTCTTTTCTCACCGGAAAAATAGCATCCTCATGGAGGACACTGGCTCCCATATAGGCAAGCTCTCTTAACTCCCGGTATGTAATGGTCTCGATGACCTCAGGATTCTTGATGATCCTGGGATCTGCCACCAGAAAACCGGAAACATCCGTCCAGTTTTCATACATATCCGCATGAATGGCCTTTGCAACAATGGAGCCTGTTATATCGGAACCGCCTCTGGAAAAGGTCTTTATGGTCCCGTCTTCCTTTGCTCCGTAAAAGCCCGGGATCACAGCCCTCTCCACATGCTCCAGGCGCTCTCCAAGTTCCTTATTGGTAAGCTCTGCATTAAAATTACCGTCTGCATCAAAGAAAATCACTTCAGCTGCGTCAATAAATTCGTAGCCTAAGTATTCCGCCATCACCTTTCCATTTAAGTACTCTCCTCTGGAAGCCGCATAATCACGCCCTGCCTTTTTAAGGAAATTTTCTTCAATGGTCACAAACTCATGATCCAGATTCAGATTAATGTCAAGTCCGTCAATGATCTCCATATAACGCTCCTTGATTTTCTCCAGAATCTTTTTATAGCTTTTTCCATCTGCTGCCTCATCATAACACTGGTACAACAGATCAGTTACCTTTTCATCCTTGTCATGTCGCTTGCCAGGCGCTGATGGCACCACAAACCGTCTGCTCTTGTCCCCGCGGATGATCTCGCCAACTTTCTTAAACTGCTTTGCGCTGGCCAAAGAGCTTCCTCCGAATTTCACAACTTTTTTCATAGGCATATCTCCTCTGATACAGGTTATCATTACATATTTAACGGAAATAATATCCTAATTGGTATCACCTGTCAAGTATTTTTCGATAATCATGCATAATTTTCCATTTTTATGCATAAAATTACTCTTCCATTTCCCGGTTTATCTTCTCTTCGCAGGAACGCATGGCAAGGATGGTTTTTTCAAACAACTCATCAAGAGTCCAGCCCAGTTTCTCCGCTCCTGACGCAATCACTTCCCTGGAACAGCCTGCTGCAAACCTCTTGTCCTTAAATTTTTTCTTAAGGCTTGAGACTTCTAAGTCCATAACGCTTTTTGAAGGACGCATCCTGGCGGCTGCTCCAATGAGTCCGGTCAGTTCATCTGCAGCAAACATGATCTTTTCCATCATATGTTCCGGCTCTACCTCAGAACAGATACCGTAGCCATGGCTGCATATGGCATGAACCAGCTCTTCCTCCGCCCCGATTTCGGAAAGAAGCTCCGGGGCCTTTTTACAGTGTTCCTCCGGAAACTGTTCAAAATCCACATCATGAAGAAGCCCTGCGATTCCCCAGAATTCTTCCTCTGATCCAAAACCCATTGCTCCTGCATACCAGCGCATTACCCCTTCCACGGTCAGACCGTGAAGGATATGAAACGGTTCCTTATTATATTTCTTAAGTAACTCCAGTGCCTGTTGTCTTGTGATTGCTGTTTTCATAGCATCTACATCTCCTTATCTGTAAATTTTAAGCGTTTTGTCTCCTTACAAGGACCCTATGCGGCTTTCTCCTGACACATGGATTCCATTCTCTTCCAAAAGCCTTGCGGTCACACCGTCTCCTGGAACCTTTGTCCCTGAAAACGTCCCGTCATAAATACACCCATGGCCGCAGGACGGACTCCTCTCCTTTAAAATCGCCCGCTTACAGCCATATAGCCTGGCAAGCTTCAAGGTTTCCTCTGCTCCCTTAAAAAAACTGTCTGTCACATCTTTTCCTGAACGATCCACCACTCGGATCTCATTGTGACCGTCTGTTACAGATTTAACAAGCTGCTCCGCAGGCTCTCTGGGTGTCTCTAAACCTCCAAGCTGCTCCGGGCAGACCGGTATGAAATTGTATTTCTCTATAAGTCCGATAAGACCCTCCTGTCTGCCGTTTCCGCCGTCATAGCGGCAATTGACTCCCAACAGGCAGGCACTCACCAGTATGTTTTCTTTTTCTCCGCCCATCTTTTGCCTCCTTTTTCAGACTTCCTCCACATCTTTTTGTAAAAAAACATCCTCCAGGCAAAAGCCCAGAGGACATCAATTCTTAGTCTCTTTTTATTATAACACACGGATTAATTTTTGCAATATTTTTGAAGTTCAAAATTTTTTTTCAGTATATAAAAATTTGTTTGAAAACCCAGAAAAACGCCTTTATTTTCCAGCTCTATTTATAGATTTTATCTATAAGTAAAAGCGAGGAAACCTCCTGTTTAAGCGAAAAAACGCATGTTCTAACTTTTTTTGTATGTAACTAAAAATTTTTTATATTTTAATGGAATATCAATTGTTTTTGTAACGTTTATATGTTAAAATGTATGAGAAAGAAGAATCACAAACGCCATTTTTAACAAAATTATGCAAGAGAGTATTGTTAAAAACAATGTGCGGAATTATATAATATCAACTAAGAATGAAGAGAGAGAGGTTTTGTCATGTATGTAGTAAATGTCAACGGCAAGGATTACCAATCAGAAGAAGATTTAACATTAATGGATTTTCTCAGAAACAGACTTGGTATCACTTCCGTAAAAAACGGTTGTAAGGAAGGCGCCTGCGGTACATGTACAGTAATTGTGGATGGGAAGACGGTCCGTGCCTGCATCTTGAAATTGTCCAAACTGGAAGGCAAAAAGGTACAGACCATAGAAGGATTCACACAGAGGGAACGGGATGTCTTTGTCTATGCCTTTGCGGCAGCAGGCGCCGTACAGTGCGGTTTTTGTATACCGGGCATGGTGATCAGCGGAAAATGCTTGATTGACCAGAATCCCAACCCAACCAGAGATGATGTAAAACAGGCGATCCGTACAAATATCTGCCGTTGTACTGGATATGCCAAAATAGAAGACGGTATTTTGCTGGCAGCAAAAATGTTCAATGAAAATTTAGAGGTTCCTGAACTGAAGCAGACTGCTGCTATAGGAGAAAGAACCTGCCGTGTGGATGCAGAAGCAAAAACATTGGGCACCGCCAAATATGCGGATGACTATTATCTGGAAGGCATGCTTTACGGAAAGAACGTATTCACCAAATATGCACGCGCTAAAATAAACGGAATCGATACCAGCAAGGCTCTTGCAATGCCCGGCGTAGTCGCTGTCTATACGGCAAAGGACATCCCTGGAGACAGGTATATCGGACATCTGGCACATGACTGGCCCGGTATGATCGATGTAGGCGAAGAGACAAAATGCATCGGCGATACTCTTGCTATCGTAGTAGCTGAAACGATGGAACAGGCATTGGCAGCATCGAAAGCTGTAGAAATAGATTGCGAAGAATTAGAGCCAATCCGCTCCCCAAGGGAAGCTATGGTACCAGGCGCTCATCAGGTACATGGCGAAGGCTTTATGCATTTTGGCAAGTTCAGAACTCCTGTAAATAACCTTCTTGACCACGAAGAGGTAAAACGGGGTGACGCAGAGACAGCTCTTGCAAATTCCAAGTATGTTGCAGAAGGCACCTTCTATGTTCCGCCAACAGAGCACGCGTTCATGGAACCGGAAACTGCTGTTGGCATTCCTGACGGCGATGGTGTTAAGGTAATTACCGGAGCACAGGGTATTTATGATGAACATCACGAATTAAGTGCATATCTTGGCCTCCCTCTGGAGAAAGTAAGAATTCAGAGTGCTTTTGTCGGCGGCGGCTTCGGCGGAAAGGAAGATATGAGCGTTCAGCATCAGGCTGCTCTTTGTGCTTATTTATCAAAGAGACCTGTAAAAGTATCCTTCTCCCGTCAGGAAAGCATTAATTATCATCCAAAGCGTCACGCCATGGAAATCTACTGCAAGATCGGCTGTGATGAAAACGGTATTATCCAGGGTATGAAGGCAAGGCTTCTCTCTGATACGGGAGCTTATGCTTCTCTGGGCGGTCCGGTACTTCAAAGAGCCTGTACCCATGCGGGCGGACCATATAATTACCAGAACGTGGACATTGAAGGAGATGCTTACTATACCAACAATCCGCCAGCAGGTGCATTCCGCGGATTCGGCGTAACCCAGTCCTGTATGTCAACAGAAGCTTTGATCAACCAGTTAGCAGAGCAGGCAGGAATTTCCGGCTGGGAGATCCGTTACCGCAATGCCATCAGACCAGGCCAGTCCCTTCCTAACGGTCAGATCGCCGATGAAGGCACCGGTATGGTGGAAACCCTGGAGGCAGTAAAAGCAGATTTTGAAAAATATGAAGCAGACCCAAATTATTTCGTGGGAATTGCATCTGCCATGAAGAACGCAGGAATCGGTGTTGGTCTTGCAGACGTAGGCCGCTGTATCTTAAGAGTACGTGACGGAAAGGTTGTTACAGGCTCTTCTGCTGCAGCTATCGGCCAGGGACTTCAGACCATAACCTTACAGATGGTCTGTCAGACCACAGGTCTTGAACCGGAACAGGTAATCGTTGGACATCCGGATACAAAATACACACCAGACTCCGGAACCACAACCGCATCCCGCCAGACCGTATTTACAGGTGAAGCAATTCACATTGCCGCAATGAAACTAAAAGAGGATTTGGATGCAGGACTTTCCTTAGGTGATCTGGAAGGCAAAGAATACTATGGCGAATTTGATTTTAAAACAGAT
This sequence comes from [Clostridium] celerecrescens 18A, assembly GCF_002797975.1. Lineage (NCBI taxonomy): Bacteria > Bacillati > Bacillota > Clostridia > Lachnospirales > Lachnospiraceae > Lacrimispora > Lacrimispora celerecrescens. The sequence continues at coordinate 3,164,618 of NZ_PGET01000001.1, forward strand.
CCTATCGGCAGCGACAAACCAAATCCGGTAAGCCATATTGCCTATGGATATGCAACTCAGCTTTTTGTTCTTGACACCGAAGGTAAAGTTGTTAATGTAATTGCAGCTCACGACATAGGCAAAGCCATCAATCCTCTTGCCGCAGAAGGACAGGTTGAAGGCGGTGTTGCAATGGGTCTTGGCTATGGACTGACAGAGGACTTCCCATTAAAGGACGGCATTCCTCAGGCTAAATTAGGTACTTTAGGCATCTTTAAAGCACCTCAGATGCCTCCTGTTGACGTAAGGTTCATTGAAAAGAATCCATCTGATGTAGCATTTGGAGCAAAAGGTGTTGGCGAGATCGTATGTGTTATGGGAGCTCCTGCTTTGCAGAATGCTTATTTCAAGAAGGATGGTGTATTCCGTTACAAACTTCCTTTGGATAATACATTCTACCGTAAACCAAAGCCAGCAAAATAAATAGTTACCAGAATACCCAAAAAAGGGCGGAATGTATACCGCCCTTTTTTATTACAAAAGCGCGAGGCAGCAAAAGGAGTACTCATATGACAGCAGGTTTTTATGAAGAATTAAAAAATGCCGATAAAAACACGAACTTAATCAGCTTGACAATCGTCGAAGGAAAAGGGCTAGGAGGCAAAGCCCTGTGGTCGAATGGAGAAATCATCTGCAGGCAGGGAGTTGAAAATGCGTTTGATGCTTTTTCAGAGGATTTAAAGAGCATAGACAAAACCCAGACCATAAAAGCTCAGGACAGCACTCTGTACTGTGAATTTGTCACAGGAGAAAAGTACATGGTGGTATGCGGGGCCGGTCATATTTCCATTCCAATCATAAGAATCGGAAGGATGCTTGGATTTCATGTTACCGTGATTGATGACCGGTTATCTTTTGCCAATACCGCAAGAAAAGAGGGGGCTGACACTGTTATCTGCAAGCCTTTTGGGGAAGCCTTACAAGAGATCGAGGGAACCGCCGGCCACTACTTTATCATTGTCACAAGAGGTCACCGGTATGACCAGGACTGTTTATCTCAGATCATCGGCAAAAAAAATGCCTACATCGGTATGATCGGCAGCAAAGTCAGGGTAAAGCTTGTAAAGGATTTTTTAGCAGACGAGGGAATCAGCAGAGAGCTGCTTGACCAGGTTTTCACGCCTATCGGACTAAAAATCAACGCCCAGACCCCGGAAGAAATCGCCGTGGCAATTATGGCGGAGATCATTCAGGTAAAAAACGGAAGTAAAAATAGCTTTGGCTATCCAAAGGAAATCCTCGACGTTCTCACTTCCGTGGAGTTATCTGACATGCCAAAATCCCTTGTCACCATCGTTTCCAGAAAAGGCTCCGCTCCCAGGGATGTAGGCTCAAAGATGGTAGTCATGCTTGACGGCAGCACCATTGGGACCATCGGAGGCGGCTGTGTGGAATCTGAGGTGTGCGCAGCAGCAAGAGAAGTTGCCAGAGATAAAAAGCCGGTATTAATGAAGGTTGATATGACTCCGGGCAACGCAGAGGACGAAGGCATGGTTTGCGGAGGCATGGTAGAAGTATATATTGAGCCGGTTTTAAGCTGATCACATAAAATGGCCTTTCCATCGGATATTCGCAATCCGCTTCGTTACTTGATGAGTTTAAAAAACACAATGACATTTTCTTAAATATATAGTATACTTTTATGGATGGATTAGTACGAACGAAAGAAAGGAAGGCTGCACCATGTATTGTGTAAAAACTATTAAAGATGATTTGTTCTGGGTTGGAGGAAGTGACCGCCGTCTCGCCCTGTTCGAAAACGCCTACCCCATTCCGAAAGGAATTTCCTATAATTCCTATGTCCTGCTAGATGAAAAAACCATTCTTTTTGATACTGTTGACCGGGCGATCACCGGACAGTTTTTGGAAAATGTGGAAGCAGTCCTTGGAGGACGAAATCTGGATTATATCATTGTAAATCATATGGAGCCGGACCACTGTGCCACTTTGGGCGAAATGGTCAGAAGGTATCCGGATGTAAAGGTGATCTGCAATGCCAAGACAATTCCGATTATCAACCAGTTTTATGAATTCGGCGTTGATTCCAGAGCTGTCGTCGTGAAGGAGGGGGACACGTTCTGCTCCGGCAAACATACCTTTGCATTTTATATGGCCCCCATGGTTCACTGGCCGGAAGTAATGGTCACCTACGATACCACGGACAAGGTTCTTTTTTCAGCCGACGCCTTTGGTACCTTTGGTGCAATGAACGGAAACTTATTTGCAGATGAAGTAAATTTTGAACGGGAATGGCTGGATGAATCCAGAAGATACTATTCCAATATTGTAGGTAAATACGGACCGTCCACCCAGACTCTTTTAAAGAAAATCGCTGATCTGGACATTCAGTTCCTTTGTCCTCTTCACGGGCCTGTATGGCGTTCCGACATTTGCTGGTATATCGATAAGTATTTTAAGTGGAGCAGCTATACACCGGAAGAAAATGCTGTGATGATCGCATATGGTTCCATCTACGGTAATACGGAGAATGCCGCCAACATCCTGGCATGCCGCCTGGCAGAACGCGGAATCCGCAACATTGTCATGTACGATGTATCCAATACCCATCCGTCTGTGCTCATATCAGAAGCATTCCGCTGCAGTCATCTGGTATTCGCTTCGGCCACCTATAACGGAGGAATTTTCAGCAGCATGGAGCACCTGCTTATGGATATGAAAGCCCATAACGTACAAAACCGCACCGTTGCCCTTATGGAAAACGGTTCCTGGGGTATCATGGCAGGCAAGAAAATGACTGAGATCCTTTCAGAGATGAAAAACATGACCATACTGGATCAGACCATCACCATCAAATCTTCTGTAAAAGAGGATCAGCTGGCTGAAATCGGCGCATTGGCCAATGCCATCGCAGAATCTATGACAATATAAAACAAGTAAGAGCAAGGGAAATGGCAAAAAACCGCCAGTTACCTTGCTCTTTTTGATACAGAATTGTCATTATATGGGAGATATGATATAATTTTAACTAGTGAACTCATCAAATAGCAAAGTGGATTGCGACTATCCGATTGACCCGAAACCCAGAACCTTTCAGACATACAAAGGAGAATCCGCCATGGATACCCGTTATCTCAGTTATATTTTAACCATAGCCCAAAAACAAAATATGACAAAGGCTGCTGAAGAACTGTTTGTTTCCCAATCTACCTTAAGCCAGTACCTTTCCAAGCTGGAAAGCGAGCTTGGCACGCCACTTTTCTTTCGGAGCAAAGGCCGCCTATCCTTAACTCCTGCCGGGCAGCTTTATATTCAAGCAGCCGAAGAGGTAATATCAATTAAAAATATGCTTTACCAGAATATACAAAACTTAGATAACAGAGGCCATATCACGGTTGGTGTCACCTCCCAATTCGGGTTAAAAATGCTGATAGAGATCATTCCCGCCTTTAAAATGCGTTATCCGGAAGTTACCATTGAAATCTCTGAAACAAGTCTGCCTGCTCTTATAAAGCTTATATTGGAAGAAAGCATTGACTGCGGAATCATGGCACTCAATACGACAGAACCTTTTTCACCGGATCAGGTTACCATATTGCGGGAAGAAGAGGTACTATTCTCCATTCCGGCCTGCCATCCTTACCGAAAAAAGAATCCGGAACATCCCATAAAAATCAAAGATTTTGAAGAAAATTTCGGAGACGAGAACATCCTTCTTTCCAAGAAAGGCTCCACCCTGCGCTATCTTACGGATGCCGTTTTGGAAAAAGCCAACTGGATTCCCCGAACCGTATGCGAAACCAACAGCATATCCGCGACCAGAAGCATGGTTGCCATGGGAATCGGCGTCACTTTTATCGGAGAATCCTGCGCCAGCGAACGGGAGCTGGTTGCCTATTATTCTGTTTCTCCCCGTCTCACAAGGCTCAATGCCCTTGTCACAAGAAAAAACTGGATTCTAAACCAGGCCGGGGCCAGCTTCTGCGAAGATATAAAGAACTTTTACAATAAAATGCCCTATGGCTGAAGTTTCCCATAGCCACAGGGCATAATTTTATATATTATTTGGGCTGTATCTCCGTTTTATTCATTGCAGCCTGCTCCTTCTCAGCCGCCGCTCTGGATTCTTCCCAGAAATGACAGGCCACGCAATGACCCTTTTCCCCTGTTTCCCGAAGAGCAGGAGTTTCTTTTTTGCATATATCCTGCGCCATCCAGCATCTGGGGGCAAACCGGCAGCCTTCCGGCGGATTAAGAGGGCTTGGGACATCTCCCTTCAGCACGATACGGGACACCTTTTTACCGATCTCCACCTTTGGAATGGCTGATAATAGGGCTATGGTATAGGGGTGTACGGCATTATGAAAGATGTCGTCAGTTTCCGCACTTTCAATAATCTGTCCCAGATACATGACGGCAATGCGGTTTGAAATGTGACGTACCACCGATAAATCGTGAGAAATAAAAAGATAGGACAAGCCTCTTTTTTTCTGCAGATCCATAAGCAGATTGATGATAGTAGCCTGAATGGATACGTCGAGGGAGGATACCGGCTCATCACAGACAATAAATTCCGGTGATAAGGATAATGCTCTGGCAATTCCCACGATCTGGCGTTTTCCACCATCCAGCTCATGAGGATATTTGTTCAGCAGATCCCTTGAAATTCCGCAGTCATCACACAGCGCTTCTATTTTATCATCTTTTTCCTTGTCAGAACCGATCTTATGGATCTTATAAGCCTCTTTCAATATAGAACGTATGGTCTTCCGGGGATTTAGAGAAGAATAGGGGTCCTGGAAAATAATCTGTATGTTAGAACACATTTCTAACAGCTCCTGCTTTCCCGCTGCCTTAAATACATCCTTTTCCCCGTATATCAATTCTCCTCCTGTCGGCTTGTGAAGTCTCATGATTACGTTTCCAACCGTGCTTTTTCCGCATCCTGACTCTCCCACCAGACCAAGAGTCTCTCCCGGATAAATATCAAAGGAAATATTATCGACTGCATGAAGTTCTCCCTTTCCCTTGATTTCAAAATACTTTTTAAGATTTTTAACCTGAATCAGAGGTTTTCTTCCATTGTCTATTCCATTCATATTTTGACCTCCCCGGCTTTATGGCAGGCCACATAATGATTCTCACCTATCTGAAACATCTGCGGCGCATGTTCTGAACATCGGCCCGAGGCTTTCCCGCACCGTTCATGGAACGGACAGCCTGAGGGAAGATTTTCCGGATTTGCTACTGTTCCGGGAATAGAGGCAAGCCTTTCCCTTGGCCCCGTAAGCCTGGGGATGGAACCGAACAAGCCAATGGTATAGGGATGAGAGGGACTGCTGAATACCTCTTCCACAGAGCCATACTCCACGATGATCCCCGCATACATGACAGCAACATTGTTGCAGATCTCCGCTATAATGCCCAGGTTATGGGTAATCATCAGCAGAGAGCTGTCATACTTGACTAATAGCTCTTTGATCAGCTCCAATATCTGGGCCTGTATGGTAACGTCCAAAGCTGTGGTGGGCTCATCTGCGATCAAAAGGGAGGGGTTGCAGGCCAGGGCGGCGGCGATGCCGACTCTCTGTCTCATGCCTCCGGAAAACTGGTGGGGGAAATCATTCACCCGGTATTTGGCTATTCCCACCACTTCCAACAGCTTGCCGGCCTCATTCACGGCCTCCTTTTTGCTTAAATTCTTATGCTTCTGCAAAACCATGCCGATCTGTTCCCCTACCGTAAATACTGGGTTTAAAGACGTCAGAGGATTCTGGAATATCATGGCTACCTTATCGCCTCTCATGTTCATCAGCTCTTTTTGAGACATTTTGAATACGGATTTTCCCTCATACAGAATATCTCCGCCAGTCACCTTTCCGGCAGGCTGGGGAATTAAATTAAGCATTCCCAGGGCCGTGGTCGTCTTACCGGCGCCTGATTCTCCAACCAGTCCAAGTGCTTCTCCTCTGCCTATTGTAAGATTAACCCCGTTAAGAGCATATGCTACGGCACGACCCGTCTCAAATTTTACTGAGAAATCTTTAATCTCAATTAATTTTTCCATCTGGATTCTCCCTTTCGTGGTTAATTCTTATTCTTCGGATCCAGTACGTCACGCACACCGTCACCTAAAAAGTTAAATGCCAGCACTGCGATCATAAGCGCTGCCCCAGGTGCTACGACGACCCACGGAGCTGTTGCCAGATACTCTCTGCCGTCTGCGATCATAACTCCCCAGGAAGGGGCGGGAGCCGGGACTCCAAGTCCCAGGAAGCTTAAAGAGGACTCCGTAAGGATGGTGCGGCCAAATTCCTGGCTCATGACAATGATAAGCTGTGTCAGTACATTGGGAAGGATCTGGGTAAACATGATCCTCTTCTTGGAGGAGCCTAAAACCTGGGAAGCGTGAATGTACTCCATATTCCGGATTCCCATAACATTGCTCCGCACCACTCGGGCATACTGCACCCATCTTGTAAATACCAGAACCAGGATCAGATTGCTGGTGCTGTTTCCCAATACAGCCATAACTGCAACTGCCAGAATCATGGGAGGAATGGACACCTGAATATCGCTGAATCTCATGATGACTGTATCAATAATCCCACCGAAAAAACCGGATATGATTCCAAGGATGGTACCGATAATGGCCGTGGTAATAACCACGGAAAAGGAGATCCATAACGAAACCCTGCTGCCAACCATCAGTCTGGATAAAATATCCTGCCCCAGAGGATCTGTTCCCAGAATGTAACCGCTCCAGCCCTTTGAGAGACCATCAGGCATCTTTAACCGGAGCGTCAGATCCGAGGCTATGGGGTTATGGGGCGCTGCCCAGGGAGAGATCAGTGATACGAAAATAATAAAGGAAACCAATACCGCTCCTATGACGAAAAAGTTGCTTTTCCGCATTCTTCTGAATAATTCTTGTCTGCTCATTCAAATCCCCCTTAGTTAAAGTCCATGCGCGGATCAACAATGGTATAGATAATATCTACCAGCAGGTTGACCAGTACAAAACACGCAGATATTACCAAAAGAACGGACTGCACCAACGGGAAATCCCGAAGCCCAATGGCCTGGACCGTCAGAGTGCCAATTCCCGGCCAGCCAAATATCTGTTCCGTGACAACAGCTCCGCCCAGGAATGTGCCGACCTGCAGGCCCACAACCGTAATAACCGGCAGAATTGCATTTCTTAAGGCATACTTCATGGTAATTTCCCGGTTGCTTATCCCCTTTGCAAAGGTTGCGGTAATGTAATCCTCCTGGAGCACGTCCACCATGCCGGACCGCAGCATACGGGTGATGAGGGCAGCCATCTGCATGGCTAAGGAAGTAGCCGGCATGATGACAAATGCAAAGCCTCCGTATCCCATGGCCGGCAGCCAGCCAAGCTTAACCGCAAAAAACAGGATAAAGATAAGCCCTAAAACAACACCTGATATAGACTGCCCGAGAAGGGCAAATATCATGGCAAACAAATCTATGACAGACCCCCTCTTCACCCCCGCGATAATCCCCATGGGTATGCTGATGAGAAGGGCGATTCCCATGGCTACCAGTGTTAAGTACGCGGTAGCCGGCAATCTCTGAAAGATCAGCGTGGAATTCGGCATTTTATAAAATAAGGAATTCCCAAGATCTCCCCTGACAACTCCTGTTATGTAGCTGAAATACTGTACAGTCAGAGGCTTGTCCAGTCCCATTTCTATTTCTTTTTCTCTGATCTGCTCCTCTGTGGCATCATCGGAAAGCATCAGACGGGCCGGGGAACCTGGTGTAAGCTTTAAAAGCCCAAAGGTTAAAATGGATACTCCAAACAGGACAAAAACCGTATATCCCAAACGTTTCATGATAAATTTAAGCAAAACTGTATCCCCTTTCAAGATGTATTCCCTTAGTCATTAGTTTGCGGATTTTGATATTCTGGAATAATCAAATACATTGTCGATCCTCAGTCTTAAGCCTGTAATGCCTTCCCGGTAGGCGAGAGTCGTCACCTGCTGGTAAAGAGCCAGATGAGGCGCTGCCTCCGCCCATTCGATAGCAAATACTTCTTTTAAGAGCTGCTCACGCTTTACAGGATCGCTTTCCTGCTTCTGTTCCAGAATCTTTGTATTCATCTCATCATTGACATATCCTGACTTATGGGCATCGTTTAACCATCTCTGGGTGATTACGGAATCCGGGTCGCCTGCCGGAAATGGATATCTCTGAATGTATAAATCATAATTTCCTGCAGCACGTCGTTCCTGGAAGGCCGCATTTTCCATGATCTCTAGATTCACCTTAAATCCTGCTTCTGAAAGCATTGCCAAAACTGCCTGTGCTACCTCTTTATTTCTGGCGAATACGCCGGTAGGTGCGATGAAGGATATTTCTTCTCCTGCATAAGCGGTTTTAGAAAGCAGGTCTTTTGCCATAGCTACATTGTATTCCGGAACTTTGGCGTTTTCCTTATCATAGCCAAGGACTCCCTCAGGGCTGGGCCAGTCGCTTGCCGCTCCGCCTCCTGCAATGGACTGCACGAGAAGCTCTCTGTTTAACGCGTGATTTACTGCCTGTCTGGCATTTAAGTCCTCAAAGATCCGCCCGTCTGTACAGCGGAATCCCAGATGAACGATGGCAGAGCCTAAAATCTTTTCCACCTTTACCCCTTTTACGCTTGACAGCATGTCCGCCTGTTCCACCGGCACTGCATCGATCATATCTAAGTCGCCTGTCTGAATGCCGGAAACACGTGTGGTATCTTCAATGACCGGACGGTATATGATCCTGTCAACGTTGCTCTTGTCATCGCCCCAATCCCAGTAATCCTCGTTGCGGACAAATTCTGCATCCTGTCCTGGCGTCCATTTGTCAGCGATCCAGGGTCCGGTTCCAATGGGCTTGTTTGACTCGTTAAACTCAAACAGGGCATCCCCTTTTTCTTCCAGTGCCTTAGGCGGAAGCATGGGAGTGTCGATTAACTGGTTCAGCAGAGCACCCCAGGGTTCTTTCAGCCTGATTACAGCCGTATAAGTATCCTTGGCTTCCACACCTTCCAGAGAAGGCCAGAATGCCGCCTGGACCAGGGTAGGATTGTCGATCATCCGCTTTAAGGTCGCTACTACCGAATCCGCATTGAACTCTTCTCCGTTGTGGAATTTAACTCCTTCCCTCAGTTTAAAGGTCCACTCAAGCCCATCCCCGGATACGCTCCATTCGGTGGCCAGTTCCGGCTGTATGGAGTTATTCTCCCCGTAAGGATTCACAAGGGTGTTGTAGGTAAGTTTGGAAAGCATATAGGCATTGGTTTTGTTCTCATTCAGCGGATCCCACTGAGTGATGTTATTTGGCCCTGCAAAAACAAACCTGTTTTCTGCGGCTGCCTTCTGGGGGCTATTGGTCCCGCTGGCAGCGGCACCTCCTCCCGTGCAGCCGCTCATCAGTGCCATACTTAAGCAGAGCGCCATACAAAGTGCCTGTTTTTTCAAATTCCTTTTTTTCATAAAATACCCCTCCATTTAATATGTATTTTTTTACCTTACCAGTGCAGGACTTTTGCAGTCATACTTCCAGCCAGGTATGAGATACTGCATTGCCATGGTGTCATCCCTGTCATGACAGGGAAGGCTGTTATACAGATCATTGGCCTCCATGACCCGTTTCATATTCAGGCTGACTCCCAGGCCCGGCTTCTGGGGAACCTGTAAATATCCGCCCTTAATGACCGGTGTATCCTCCAGCAGATTCTGTCCATCCTGCCAGATCCAGTGGGAGTCAAGTGCCGTAGGATTTCCAGGTGCTGCCGCTGCCGTATGGGCAAAGGCTGCCAGTGTGATATCAAAGTGGTTGTTGGAATGGCTGCCCCAGGTCATGCCCCAGTCATTTAAGATCTGGGCCATCCGGACGCTCCCTCCAAATCCCCAGAAATGAGGATCTGCCAGTACGATATCCACAGATTTTAAGGCAGCAGAATGGTAAAACTGCCTCCAGTCCGTCGCAATCATGTTGGTGGCTACCGGGAGGTTTACCGCATTTTTAAATTCCGCCATCACTTCCCTGCCGGAATATCCGGATTCCGGACCGCAGGGATCTTCTATGTAGGTCAGGATTCCTTCCATGGGCTTGCAGATTTTAATGGCTTCCTCAAGAGTCCATGCTCCATTAGGATCTATGTTGATCCGCCCTTTTGGAAAAGACTTTTTAAGGGCACGGATTGCTTCCATCTCCTCTTCTCCTGTAAAAACACCCCCTTTTAGCTTGAAATTTCCAAATCCATACTTTTCATGGAGCACCTGGGCCTGCTCCACGATCCGCTCCGGTGTCAGCATCTCCTGGCGGCGAAGCTTAAACCAGGGATCACTGCTGCCCCTTTCATCCAGATAATCAAGATCTTTACATGCCTTTTCTTTCTCACTGACATAGAACAGATAGCCCAGGGTTTCTACCTCATCCCTCTGCTTTCCCTCCCCCAGCAGCTCGCACATGGGAAGTCCCAAGTGTTTTCCAAGCAGATCCAAAAGCGCACACTCAATGGCCCATTCCGCCTTTACTACAAATTTCAGCTTACTGATATCCAAGGTCTGTATTCCTTCTCCATCATCCTCCTTTGCCCGGCTGGCAGCCTTATGGATGCTGTTTAATATTGTCCGGTATTTTCCGATTGGCTGGCCCAACACCAGAGGAATGCAGCTTTTCAATGCTTCACAGGTGTAATCTCCCCCATGGATCTCACCGATTCCCGTATGTCCGGCACTGTCCTTTAAGATCACCAGGTTTCTGGTAAACCAGGGAGCATGGGCTCCGCTTAACGTCATCAGCATGCTGTCATATCCTGCAACGGGTATGACCTGCATCTGTGTTACCACTGGTGTGCCTTTTTGTTCTATATCCATTCAATCCCTCCGTTTGGCTATATTGTTCATTTTTATTCTCAACTAGCCCATTGATATATGCATTATATCAACGAAAACTCGATACATCCAATTGCTAATACCGATTGTATCATAAGAATTTTTCATGCCTGGATTCCATTACCGGACCAGGCAGGGCCTTTTCGGATCAAATTTCCAGCCGGGTATCAAATACTGCATGACCACGGAATCGTCTCTTCCGCCCAGGCAGTGATCCAGATATAGCTGATGGGCTTTTTTCACCTGTTCCATATCAACCTCCACGCCAAGGCCCGGCTTCCCAGGAACCTCAATGCAGCCATCTTTGATGCACAGGGGTTCTTTTGTCAGCCGTTCCAGTCCCTCCTGCCAGATCCAGTGGGTATCCAGGGCATTGTAGTTTCCCGGTACCGCCGCACCCACATGAGTGAACATTGCCAAAGAAATATCAAAGTGGTTATTGGAATGCGATCCCCAGGTATAGCCAAAGTCATGGCACATCTGGGCCACACGCACAGAGCCGCTCATGGTCCAGAAATGGGGGTCCGCAAGAATGATATCAACCGCCTGGCATTCCAGGGCATGGCCCACTTCGCGCCAGTCTGTTGCAATCATGTTGGTGGCTGTGGGGAATCCTGTCCTGCGGCGGAATTCACTGACGATCTCTCTGCCTGAGTATCCGCCTTCCGATCCGCACGGGTCCTCGCAGTAGGTCAAAATCCCCTCCATCCCTTTCACATACTCAACCGCATCCTCAAGGAGCCAGGCGCCGTTGGGATCTAAATCAATGCGGGCTTCAGGGAATGCCCTTTTCAGTTCCCGGATCACCTCCATCTCTTCCCTTCCGGACAAAACGCCCCCTTTTAATTTAAAATCCTTAAACCCGTATTTTTCTTTGACCGCCCTGGCCGCAGCCACGATCGTTTCCCCGGTCAGGGCTTCTTCATGGCGGAGGCGGTACCACTCCCATTCAGCATCAGGTTCCGAATCATAAGGCAGGTCTGTTTTATTCCTGTCACCGACAAAGAATAAATATCCAAGCATCTCTACCTTATCCCTCTGCTTCCCGTCTCCTAAAAGTTCACACGCCGGTACTCCAAGATATTTACCCAGAAGATCCAGACAGGGGGCTTCAATGGCCGTCAGCACATGGACTCCTGTGCGCAAGTCAAAGGTCTGGTTTCCTCTCACATCTTCCTCCCCCCTTGATTCTAAGTGAGCTTTCACATTTAATAAAGTGCTTTTATACTCCCCTATTTTTGTCCCCTCTACAAGAGGAATACACTCTGAAAGGGCCTGGGTGATCTTTTCACCTCCCGGCACTTCCCCCACTCCTGTCTCGCCGTTTTCCCCATGAAGGATTACGATGTTTCTGGTAAAAAACGGGGCATGGGCTCCGCTTAAATTCAGTTCCATACAATCTTTTCCGGCTACAGGATAAACTTCCATTTTTGTGATGATCGGTGTCATTCTAATCTCTCCTTTTCTTCATCCCTTTTCTGACCTTATGGAGAATTATATTCTTATTTTAAGCAGCTATCTATTGACAGAAATACCAACCTTATTCCCTCTCTCTTGTAACCTTTATTTTTCTTTCTGATAATGAAAAAGAGATTGCAAAAACATTGCAATCTCTTTCAATAAACAAAAGTCCCTTCCTGTTACAGCTCATATTTACTTCCAATTCCATACCGCTTCATCTTCCGCCACAGTGTGGTGGTGCTGATCTTAAGTTCCTCCGCCACCATGGTTCTATTGCCCTGGTACCGGTCCAGGAGTCCGGCAATGCGTACTGCTTCAGGACTCTTTAACAGCACGGGCTGAATCCTTCCGCTCTGCTCCCTGATAAGAGGGTAAAGCTCCTGTAAAAGGTTTTTTACCATCCCTTCCTCCACCCGCCTGCGGGGAGCCGTCAGAATCAGACGTTCACAAAACATCTCCAGCTGCAGCAGATTTCCTTCCCAATCATACTCTTCCATGGCCTTTAAGGCAGTCTCACTGATTTCCACATATCTGGAATAGGCGGCATTGAACCGTTCCAGATACAGGTGGATCAGCCTGGGAATATCTTCCTTCGTCTTCCGGAGGGGAGGAAGCTCGATCTTAAGGGAAGAAAGGAGGAAATATAAATCTTCCCGGAACAGGCCATTCTTTAAAAGCATAGCCAGTTCTTCTGAAGTGGTGACCATAAGCCGTACCGGAAGGGCTCGTTTCACCATGGAATTATTACACCAGAACTGCTTATCATGGACTGCCTTATAAAGCAGATATTGTGTCTCTAAGGACAGCTTATCCACTTCCTGAAGAAGGACCGTACCATAAGAAGCTATTTCCCAGGCCCCTTTTCTGCATTCCTCTGAAACGCCAAAGATGACCTCTCTTTGCTCCTGAGGGGACAGGGAGCCGCAGTTGACATTTAAAAAAGGGCCTCCCTTTTGGGGGCTGTTATTATGAACAGCTTCTGCAAACACCTCTTTTTCTGTTCCCGTTTCTCCGCATATCATCACCGGGCTTTTGGATATTGCATAGGATCTTGCCAGTTTCATACACCGTTTCATCTCAGGAGATTGCCGAAGGATATGGTTGAAATTACGGCTGGCTATGTATCCGCTTGCCAGTTTGGTCTCTGCAGCCTCAGAGTCCCTGCGTTCGATCCCCCTCATCTTATGGCAGGTCAGGATTGCTCCGCTAAAATGCCCGTCATACTGAATCGGCGCTCCCACCACCATAAGAGGCTGGTCCCCTATGGAAAAGGAGGTGGAATAAAGCTCCTCACTCCCTCTTAAGATCCCCTCGATCCCTTCTGTATCGATTCCTCTGATCACCTTATCAATGGGAAAACCCACCACCTCTGAGGCAGGCTTTCCCATCAGCTGTTCAATCACCCGGTTCACCGTCACGATTTCTTTATAAGCATTGATTTTAATGATGCCGCTGAAAGAAGTATCAAGCAGTGTCTCGATCTGAGCCTCATTTTGCTTCTCCATTTTTGCCAGGTCTATCATATGGATGGCCAGGCCAAGGGCACTGCGGATGGATTCTTCTCCTGTTTCAATAAACAGGCTTGGAAAGCCGATCTCAAAAGCCGTCTGATTGGCCTTCACTCCCCCGATAATCAGATCAACCCCGTCCGCAACCGCCTGACTTACCTTCCTTCTAGTCTCCTCCAATGCCTTCAGTTCATAAAAACGGAGACCGCAGTCAAATAATTCTTCTAAGTGGTCCAGACTGTCAAACATATTCTTAAATGCAACGATCCCGATTAAGGGGTGTTCCTTTTTCAGCATCCTCTTTGCTTTTAAGATCATCATACCAATTTCCCGGATAGTGACTGGCATTTCCACCACAGGGATGTTGGTATTCTCTTTAATAAGGGTTGCCTGAAGGCCTCTGGCAATAATTATGCGTACTCCGGCCGCCAAAGCCTCCTGTGCCTCCACAACCGCATTTGCATTTTCCACAACCTTTAATATCTGTACCTCTATTCCCTCTTTTTTCAGTACATTCTCCGCAAACTCCAGGATGGTCTGCCTGGGCAGAAGAATCCCGATCTGTTCCATAACTGTCCCCGCTTCCTATCCCCATAAAAGTCCTTTGACAGAACTTTCACACTATGTCCAGATACACTTTTCTGGCTGGCGCAGAAAAAACCGGTCAAGCTCCTCCCTGTCCGATTGCCGGAACCAGAGTTTTATCGGGCAATGCCACCATTTTTTCCATTTGCCACCCCTCCAATCAAGTTATATACGCCCCTGTATGGATGTTCAAAACAGGCCGGCGTCTCATCAGAGCCGCCAGCCTGTCCGCTGATCGTATTAATTACAGAAGCCCTGCGGTTTCCATTTCCTTTTTTATACGGGCTAATACAGGGCCTTCCGGGGTCGCAAGATTGGGCTTATAGGGAATACCTACGTTTCTGCCCCTTAAATTAGCCATGTCCTTTGCTGCTACCGGGAAACTTGCAGGGTCCATGGACAGACGGACCGGATTCAGCTTAAACTGTGCCTCCAGGGAACCGCTTAAATCACCTGCAATGTATTTATTATAAATATCCGTAATCAGCTCCGGCATAAAATTAGCCGCAGTACACACCCCTCCTACTGCGCCGTGGCACATGGAGGCATACAGGAGGGTATCCTTTCCTCCAAATACTTTAAACCCCTTGTGGCGGGTCCTTCGGATAAACTCAGCGGTCTGGGTAATATCCCCGCTGGTGTCCTTCATGCCCACAATATTGGGCACCTCCACAGCCAGACGCTCCACCAGATTTCCGGACAGAGTGTATCCCACCCGGCCCGGGTTGTTATAAAGAAGGACAGGGATCTCAGGAACAGCTCCTGCAATTGTTTTAAAATGCAGATAAAGCTCTGTCTCCGTAGGCTTTAAAAACATCGGCTGCAAAACAGAAACCCCTGCTGCTCCGTTTTTCACCGCCATCTCTGCAAGGCGGCAGCATTTTTTCGTGCTGATGGCGCCAATGCCAAAGTAGACGGGAACTCTTCCGGCAGACTGATGGATCATGATGTTTAAGCCCCGCTCCATCTCGTCTTCCTCTATAACATAAAATTCTCCGTTGCTTCCATAGGCCAGGATTCCAAGAACGCCTCCGTTAATGACGTAATCCACCTGTTCTCTTAATTTTGCTTCATCGATCCTCTCATCCTCATCAATGGGAGTGAGAATCGGAACGATAACTCCTTTAATAAAATCTGTATTCATTTTTTCCTCCAGGGCTGCATGTTTGCCAATACGGTCATTTCAGTTTTAGTTTCCCGGTTTTACAATTGTATTGGCAACCTTTTCATAATATTTTACAATACTGGAGTGGTCTTCTTTCTCAAAGCCATCCGCTTTCAGCCCCTGCATGATCTCCATTAACTGTCCGGTTAATGGGGCTGGTGAACTGACGGCATGGGCCGCATTTAGGGCATTGTTTAAATCCTTGATATGCAGCTCAATGCGAAAGCCTGGGTTAAAGTTTCTGTTAAGTATCATAGGGGCTTTTGCCTCCATAACGGTGGAGCCTGCCAGACCGCCGCGAATGGCCTGGTATACCAGTTCCGGATCAGTTCCGGCTTTTTTTGCAAAGGTAAGGGCCTCAGATACTGCTGCAATATTCACGGCTACTACCATCTGGTTTGCCAGCTTTGCCACATTTCCTGAGCCAAGCTCTCCGACATATACCACAGAGCCTGCCATTACCATCAGCATATCATAATATTTATCAAATAACTCTTTCCTGCCGCCCACCATAACAGATAAGGTTCCGTCAATGGCCTTTGGCTCTCCGCCGGATACCGGTGCATCAAGCATATCAATTCCCAGCTTTTCTAACTCCGCACCGATGGCTCTGCTCTCCGTAGGATCAATCGAACTCATGTCTATGACCACAGTGCCGGACTTTGCTCCTTCTGCAACTCCGTTCTCTCCCAGAACCGCAGCTCTTACATGGGGTGAGTTGGGCACCATGGTGATAACCACTTCACTTTGAGATGCCACCTCTTTTCCGTTTGCCGCTTCCGCTGCGCCGCAGGAAACTAAATCTGCCACAGCCTCCTTGTAATAATCAAAAACAACCAGCTCATGACCTGCCTTTACCAGGTTCTTTGCCATAGGCCTTCCCATGATTCCCAATCCGATAAATCCAATCTTCATTTTGCTCTTCCTCTCTTTTCTATTTTGTCTGTAAGCAGCCGATGGGATCTCCCATCACTGCCCTGATTATAGGAAATATGGAAGACCATTGCTATGGGCGGATTTACCGAATGCAGGAAGGTTTCCTGTACAAACCGCCTATGGTTTCATTTTTATTTCTAATTCATTTCACATTTATTTCAAATGACTATTTCAAATGATACTTCTTTCTCTTTCTCCACAGAGTTGTCTTGCTGATACCCAGGGCCTTTGCAGTTTCTTCCCGGCTACCTCCAAATCTTAAAAGAGTTTCTGCAATCTTTTTTGCTTCTTCGGGAACAGGCTTTTCCCCGGCATGGTCCTCCTGGTCCTTTCCCTCCTGCGGATTATGAGAGCGGGGATACAGCTCCTTTATTACAAGTTCTGTAAAACCTTCATCAATACTCCGTTTATTTGCAGTAAGGATCAGGCGTTCGCAAAAGCTCTCCACCTGAAGCAGATTACCCTCCCAGGAATAATTAAGCAGCAGCTTCCTGGCTCCATGGGTCAGTACATGGAATCTGGAATAATGTTCACAGCAGCTTCTGAGGCTTTCCGTAAGCTTCCGTTCCAGATCCTCCTTCCGTTCCCTTAACGGTGGGATCCTCACTGTCAGGCCGATCAGAAGATAATAGAGGTCTTCCCGCATTGCTCCGTCTTCCGCCAGTTCAGACAAAGGCACATCAGTGGTAACCATGACCCTAACATCGGCCCCCGGATCCCTGACCCCGTCTTTTCCAAGACGGCTTTTATAACGGATCAACTGGCAGAGCCGGTACTGATTAGATCTTGTAAGGCACTGCACCTCTTCTAACAAAAGAGAGCCTCCCTTTGCCTGAGCAACTGCTCCCTTATCTCCGAAGATCATGTCAAACTGTCCTTCATCCCCTATCCCATCGCAGGACAATGCCACAAACGGGCCATCCTTTTGAAGGCCAGCGTTGTGAATGCTTTGGGCCAGAAGACGCTTTTCCGTTCCAGCTTCCCCTTCAATCATAACTGCTTTTTCCGACAGGGCATATAGCTTTGCCAGGCGTAAACATTCCTGCATTGCCTGGGATTCCTGAAGGATATCATCAAATTCCCCCAGGGCAATAAAGCCCTTTGCAAGGCTCTTTCCTCTGGAATCCGGTTCCAGAGACCGGCGTTTTTTCATGCGGTGGCAGGTGAGTATTGCTCCCTCTGTCCTCTGGTCAATGACCACCGGAGCCACAACGGCAAAAACAGAAGAGCGGTTGATCTCCATAAACAGGGAATAGGGCTCTTTTCCAAAGTCTTTTCCAAGCTCCGGTAAGATCTCAGAGGCAGCTTTTCCAAGAACTTCTTCTTTCTTTATCTGCAGGATATCTTCCATCATGGGATTTAAGTCCATAATGGTCCCGGAAGCATCAAGCCTCACCACGCCGCTGAACGAGTGGTCCAAAAGAGTTTCAATCTGAGCTGCATTCCGCTTCTCGATTCCCATGGCATAATCCATGCTTTCGGCCATGGATAAGGCATTTCTTAAGGAGTCCTCGGTATTGGATAAAAACAGGGAAGGGAGTCCGGCCTCCCCAGCTATGCTCACCGCCGTATCGCCCCCAATGATCAAATCCACCTTATCACTTATGGCCTGCCTTGCCATATCCTCAAGCAAATGACTTTTGTCCGCAAAATACGTCCTCATTTCAATCCCATATATAAGATCAAAATAAGACATATCACAAAACATATTCCGAAACCCCACAACACCGATAACCGGAGTTTCGTTCTTTAAAATCTGCTTGGCTTTATTGACCAGAAGAGCCATTTCCTGAGCAGTGATGACGATTTCCACCACCGGAATATCTGTATACTGCTTCATCAGGGAAGCCTGGAGCCCTCTGGCTATGATAATGGAAGCCCCGGCACCAATGGACCGCCTGGCCTCGGAAACAGCATCTTCCGTTTTAATTACACGCATTTCACTGATCTCGTATTTCTTTTCCTGGAGAATGTTGTGCGCCTGATGTAGCATTTCTTCCCTGGATACAAGCAATGCAATCTTTCCCATGTGGATTCCTCTTTTTCTTATTGCCTTTGAGGCTGTAAAATGATTGTTTCTTAGAAAAAGCTTAGCATAAATCAACACAGCTGGCAATTAAGAAATTTGTTAAAACACCTTCTCTCAGTTCTGGTGCAGATCTCTTCTAATAATCACCGTACCATAGGATTCTATTTCGCCCGTTCCTGAAATCTCCCCAAGCAGAACCGTTCCCTCTGAAAGGCAGTCCAAAAGCTTTTGCTCCAGCGCAACCGGTTTTTGGCTGAAATTCTGCAAAATCAGATACTCATACTGTTTCGATTCCCTTGACGTCACTTCAACCTCTTCCGGTATCAGCCCCTCCACAAGAGGCTGGATTCCGGCTTCACAAGTCACCTTCCAAAATAAATCATCATAAAAATCCTGCCCGGCATCCGCGCATACATAAAAGGCAGTTCCATTCCCATAGTGATTTTTTGTAAGGGACGGGTATCCCTTATAAAAATCATTTTCATATACCATAAGGGCTTCTGCTCCGTTAAGCCGCACCAGTTCACAGAGATTACGGCACTCATACCGGTCTCCTTTTTCTCCGGATGCAGGAATCATATAATTGTTCTCCCAATCATAAAGACCATCGATTTCCGTGCTGCGAAGCCCTACCACTTCCCGGAGCCCATGGGGAACGCCTCCAAGAAAGCACCGGTCTGATTCATCCACAATTCCGGACCAATAGGTAGTTACCAGCTGTCCGCCATTGCGGACAAATCCTTCTATTTTCTCCTCAATCCCGCTGCGGTATAAGTAAAGCATGGGAGCGGCCACGAGCTGGTAATCCTCCAGGCCGTCATCCATGGTAATCACATCCACATTAAATCCCAGCTTTTTTATAGCGCTGTAGACCTTTACACAGGTCTCATGATAATAAAGTCCTTTATTTCTGGGGCCTTGTGCATCTTCCATTGCCCAGCGGTTTTCCATATCATAGATCAGGGCTGCTTTAGGCCGTACTTCTGTCCCGGACAATTCCCCCAAAAGGGCAAGCTCCTTTCCTATGGAGCTGATCTCCTCAAATACTCTGGTGTCTGTCTTTCCATAATGGTCAATGACAGCTCCGTGGAATTTTTCAGAGCTTCCCGGGCTTTGGCGGATCTGGAAATACAAGACACTGTCCGACCCGTGGGCAACTGCCTGCCAGGAAGCCAGCCTTAAAAGGCCTGGTTTTTTTAGCTTACTGACTCCCTGCCAGTTTGTGCTGCTTGGGCAGGATTCCATGAGCAGAAACGGTTTCTTCTTTAAGCTTCTCATGAAATCATGCTGCATGCCATTGTCCCTGGCCGTAAGAATCTCCTTTTCTTTGTGCCACAAAGGATAAGTGTCCCAGGAAACCACGTCCACTGCTTGAGAAAGTTTCCGGTAATTAAGTCCCTGATAGTCATACATAAAATTAGTGGTAACAGGCTGCCCGGCTCCCGCTTCCCGCAAAGATGCGGTCTCCCACCGGATAAAATCCATGGTCTGATCCGTCACAAACCGCTTCCAGTCCAGATTTAATCCATGTACCATGCTCTCTCCCATGGCGGAGGGACTTTCCACCTGGTCAAAGGACTGATAGCCGTGGCTCCAGAATGCCGTGCACCAGCTCCTGTTTAAGCGGTCGATGGAACCATACCTTTGTTCCAGCCATTTCCGGAACGCTTCCTGGCACAATGGACAGTGACACTCACCCCCGTATTCATTGGAAAGATGCCAAAGAAGAACTCCTGGATGAGAGCCAAACTCCTTTCCCAGCCTTTCATTGATCTGTTTTACCTTTTCCCTGTATACAGGAGAGGTGTAACAATGATTGTGACGTCCCCCAAAACGCTGGCGCCTCCCAGCATCATCTACCCGGAGGACCTCTGGATATTTGTCTGAAAGCCATTTGGGACGGGCACCGGATGGGGTACCCATGATGGTGTATATTCCGTTTTCATAGAGCTGGTCCAGCCGTTCCTTTAGCCAGGAAAACTCAAACTTTCCTTCCTCCGGCTCCAGAAAGGACCAGGCAAACATCCCCATGGTAACCGTATTAATCCCGGCCTTTTTCATATATTCCAAATCCTTTTCAAGGATCTCAGGCTCTTGAAGCCATTGCTCCGGGCTGTAATCCCCTCCGTGCCATATGCTAAATTTTTTCATATTTTATTACTCCTTCATAAGAATGCCGCAGCCGATTCCATATCCGGAAGCCGGCCGCGGCATCTGATTTGATTTCTTTATTTTACTGCTCCTGTGATACCTTCTGCAAAGCTTCTTTGCAGCAGGAAGAAGACGACTACCGTGGGTATGGTGCAGACCAATACGGCCAGCATGAGGATTCCATAATCGGTCACATATCCTTCCGTTAAGTTGGCCACGAGCATTGGCATGGTAATGCTGCTTGCATCGGACATGATCACCTTAGGCCAAAGGTAACTGTTCCAGGCGCTCATAAAGGTAATAGTCATAGCTGCCGCATAGGTGGAGCGCATGGTAGGAAGAAACATCCGGCAGAAAATCTGGAACTCACTTAACCCGTCAAGTCTTGCCGCCTCCATGATATCCGATGGAAAGGATCTTGCGCTCTGGCGGAACATCATAATCAGAAACGGGGTGGATATGGTAGGAAGAATAAATCCCAGGGTACTGTTTAACAGCCTTGCACTTGAAAACATCCGGTAAAGGGGAATCATAGTGGCTGCAAAGGGAACCATCATGGCCAGCAGGATCACGCTCATGACCCGGTCCTTTGCCTTGTCATGAAAGACTTCAAATCCATATCCAGCGATGGAACAGACCAGCAGGGAGATAAACGTCATAATAATGGAATACTTAAAGGAATTCCCAAGGGCTGTGGCAACATTCTGGGAAGCAAACAGCTTCTTCACATTGTCAAAAAGTGCCGTTCCGAATATCAGGGTCCCTCTGGACACATCCACGCTTTTATTGGTAGCCGCAACCATCATCCAGTACAGAGGAAACACTGAGATGACAGAAACAATGGTCAAGAATGCATATGCAAAAAACTTTTTTCCCTTAGTCACGCTTATCACCTACCTTCAGCTGTATAAATGCAAGAACTGCCACCAGAATCAGGATCAGGTAAGACATGGAAGCTGCGTACCCGAAGTTTGGCACATACTTGAATGATACATTATAAATATAGTGGGACATGGTAATAGTGGAATTGGCCGGTCCGCCGTTGGTTAAGTTCACGGACTCATCAAACAGCTGCAGGGTACCGTTGGTGGACATGATAGCCGTCAGCAGAATGGTGGGCTTTAAAAGAGGAATCGTAATCCGGAAGAAGGACTGAAACGGAGAGGCTCCGTCAATTTTTGCCGCTTCATACACGGAATACTCAATGTTTTGTAAGCCGGACAGATAGAACACCATGTTATAGCCTGTCCACCTCCAGATCAGGGCCAGGATAATTACGATCCTGGCAGAATTCGGATGACCCAGGAAGTTGTATCCTGTGGTCAATATCCCAAGCTTTATCAAAACGATATTGACCAGCCCATCCACTGCGAACAAGGAGCGGAAAATTACTGCATAGGATACCAGGGAGGTTGCACAGGGCAGAAAAATCGCAGTACGGAAAAGCCCTTTAAACCGCAGGTCTTTATTGTTCAGCAGAGAAGCAAGGACCAGAGCAGAAATAAGCATGATCGGAACCTGTATGATCAAGTAAATAAAATTGTTTTTTAGTGCCTGCATAAAAACAGGATCCTTGAACATTCTTACATAATTGGTCCCGCCTGTCCACTTCATTGCCGCGCCGATTCCTGTCTGAAAGGAAAGGAACAGTGCCTGGATCATGGGCAGAAAGCTCATAACTGCAATCAGGATGACCGCAGGTGTTAAAAATGTCCAGCCCGCAAGGCTCTGCTTCTGGCCTAAGGACAGCTTTTTCTTTGAATTTCCCACTGAAATGCCTCCTCCCACTTATTTTTATTTACCCATTGCAAACTTAACTGTATCTTCTGCTGTTTTAATCTCTGAATCAATATCAGCGCCTGAGACTACATGCGTAATGGCGGTTGCAACCGCATCACGGGCCTCATAATAATAAACACCTGTATTATTGGAAGGAACCTTTGATGCAAACTCTGTGATCTGTGCATATACCGGCTTTCCTCCAAAGAATGCCTGTGGTTCTCCATAAACCTTGCTGTCCGCTGCCGGAAGATAAGTTGCCAGTGCACCGGATTTTGGAAGAATGGTTTCATAGAAAGGAACACTTCCTGCAAAGGTCTTTGACAGGAAATCTGCCGCCAGTTCCGGATTCTTGCTTCCGGCAGTTACTGCCCAGCTGGATCCTCCGTTGTTGGAATAATTGGTTGCATCGCTTACTCCCTCAAGCTTCGGAATATTGGTAATCGCCCAATTTCCGGACTGGTCCTCTGCGGTCTGAATGCTTGCCATGATCCAGCAGCCGTTGATCGTTCCTGCCACAGTGCTGTTTGTCATAGTTCCAACATACTGATCCCAGTCATTGACTTCCACAAGCACGCCGCTCTTAACAAGGGAAACATAGGTTTCGATAACCTTTTTCAGCTTGTCATTTCCAACCATGCTTGGGTTCCCGTCTTTATCAAAGAGGCTTCCACCTGCGGACTGGAGCATGATCATGATCAGATCGGACTCTCCTGCTGTACACGATAACAGTGGTTTTCCTGTCTTTGCTAAAATATCTTCACCCATGGACTGATACTTGCTCCATGTAATATCTGTAAAATCTGCATCCGTATATCCGGCTTCTTTTAATACATCGGTACGATAGGCTGCAATTGCAGCTCCGTTATCAAAGGGAACTCCATAGTTCTTCCCATCTACAACAGAGTAAGCAGTTTTAGCAGTTGGGAACTTTGAAAAATCAACTCCGTTTCCGGTTAAATCCTTAAAAGCGTCAGGATAACTGATTACATTCTTCTGAAATGCATTATCCTGCATTAACAGAATATCAGGAAGAGTATCCAGGTTTTTAGAAGTAGCCGCCGTCGTCAGCTTGGTCTGCACGTCAGCCCAGGGCGTTTCCACTACATTCAGCTTGAAATCCGGATGATCCTTCTGGTACACCTTAGCCGCTTCTTCCATGGCATAAATGTTAAATGCAGGATCCCAGCACCAGACAGTCAGTTCGTTTGCCTTAGCCCCATCTCCTGTCTTCCCTCCTGCATTCTGTCCTGCACCGCCAGAACTCCCGCAGGCTGTCAGGGAAGCCATCATGGCTCCGGCCAGTATTATGGATGCAATTCTTCTCTTCATAGCAAAACTCCTCCTCTTTCATAAATAGTTGGCTTGTATGATAAATTCATTATACCAATGTTTTTTGATTTAAAGTCTCTAGATTCAATTAAAAAACGCGCATAAACGATCATTATTCCCTTAATCCCAGCCTTTTTGAGCGCTGATTCTGTAATGGAGCAGCTTTCCCTCATAATTTTCTTTTGATTTTTTCCATTGATAAGGGGAAATATTTAATATTTTTCTAAAATTCCGGTTAAATGCAGAAATTGAAGCAAATCCCGACTCCTCCCCAACCTCTTCCATGGATTTCCCTGTCTTTTTCAACAGTTCACAGGCATTCTGAACCCGGATTAAGTTGATATAGTCCAAAGGCTTCATATTCATTCCCTCTTCAAAAACGCGGCGGAAATGGCTTTCGCTCATGTTGCAGGCCTCTGCCAGACTGCTGACCTTTATTTCCTGGTGATAATGCGTGGCAACATAATCCAGGGCACCTGCTAAAACGGCGTCACTGCCCCTGCCTCCAACGATCCGCTCCTCATCATCGGAAAGCCGCAGAAGTTCCACCACAAAAGCATTAAGATAACCCCGTATGCTGTCTTTGTAATAAGGCTTTTTATGGCGCACTTCTTCCATAATCCCCAAAATCAGTCTGGTCAAGGAGGGATTGTCCTCTCCTGGCAGAAGGTATCCGGTACGATGGAGCCTCTTTAATATGGTGCTTTGGAGCACCGGGTCATGGCCGTATACTTCAGATACTGTTCTTTCCAGATCAATGTACATCCACTCCCAATACCCCTTTGTCCCATCCACAGTGTTCGTGGTATGAGGAAGCCTTGGCGGTACGATCATCATGGAATGGCTGGAAAAAGGAAGGTGTTCCTGCCCCAGGACCACTTCTCCGTCCCCCCAGTGGCAATATCCGATTTCCATAAGATCGTGAAAATGAAGGTATTTGATATCTTTCCCATATTCCCGGATCCAATCCTCCCCCAATAGAGCCAGAACCACTTCCGTCTCCGGAATCACATAGTAGCGCAATTCCACCTTCTCCCTTTGTTTTGCCACAAACATCTTCCCCCCTTTGGCAGATAATTTCTAAAGCAGCCGCCGTTTTATGCGGTAAAAATAGAAAAAGCATCCCCTGCCATGAAATTCTATCCTATCATGGCAGAGACTGCTCTTCTTTTGAATAATGGTTATGATATCGTGTAGATTAAATCACCAGGGAGGGCGGCGTATAAACCCTTGCCGTCAACTCCGAATCCAGCAAATATAGTCCCTTGGGATCACTTCCAAATAAGTCATATCTCTTTATAATCTCGTCCGTATTTTTTTCCTCTTCATTCTGTTCTTTTACGAACCAGTCGAGAAACTGCATGGTACGGAAATCTTTTAATTCATAAGCAGCTCCGTAAATATCATGAATGGAGGCCGTTACCTTCACCTCATGTTCATAAGCGGCCATGGCCGGCTGGCGGAAATCCGTGTAAACAAGATCAGGAGCCTTTATATCTTCCAGTACCACCTTTTCTCCATTATTAAGTAAATAATTCATAAAGAGCATGGCATGATCCCGCTCTTCCTGTGTCTGGATCTTAAACCAGTTAGCAAAACCGTTTAAATTACTGTCAGCATAATAGTTGGATATATCCAGATAGATGTATGCCGAATATAGTTCAAAATTGATCTGTTTGTTTATTTTGGCAACTATTTCTTTATTTAACAAAATCTACGCCTCCTTTTTCTTTGTTTTTTATTGATTACTTCCAATCAGATTACATTGAATGCATTAAGCTCCTCTGTAAAATGATTTATTTTATTCTAACATCTTTTACCAAATTATTCAATGATGTAATAAGAATATTTTATTTCACATAACGTCTGATAATATTCCTTTTTGATATGATTTACTTATGCATTCGGCAGTCTGATCCAATCCATATCAGATTTTTGGATAGATCCTACTCCCGCATCTGGCCCCCCATATCCCCCGTTTCTCATCATTAAGAATCTGTACAAATCCATCAGAATACTTCCCCTTTATCATAGCTATATGAGGGCTTACAGTGCATACCTCTTTCTTCTTTCCATTCATTGTCATGGCCAGCTTTCCTTCCTCTGACAGGCTCAAGGTAAAGCTCTCCCCTTCTCCCATAACATAGTCTCCCGATACGGACCTTATAAATGATTCACTCCACACATATTCCTGGTATTTCACCTGGGGGGCATGAGGGTCTTTCCCCTGATACATGCGCATAGCCCCGTCTGCAATCACTCCAGCGGAAACATCCATGGTATTGCATAGAACGATGATTCCGGCCTCATTGTCATAGGACCAGGACATGTTGGAGGACACGCCTGGAAGGCTTCCTCCATGTTCAAGGACATCCAGCCCCTCCATGGACTTCCTGCATAATCCATAGCAATACCAGCCTCCCGGTCTGTAATATTGCCGCGGCTTGCACATTTCCCTTATGGAATACTGAGAAGCAACTCGGGTTTCGTTTAATCCCTTTCCTTCATTTAGGTACATGCAAATGTATTTAAGCATATCTGAAATAGTGGATTTCATGGCTCCGCCGCCGTTTAAAACAAAGGCATTGTCATGATAATCCCTGGTCGCTCTGCGTACTCCGTCTTCCGTCGTATATAGTAAAGAAGAATTTTCATCCTTGGCTGGCTTTATAAAGTCGCAGAAGCTCCTTTCCATTCCTAAAGGAACGATGATGTGTTTCAATAAATAATCAGCAAAGGTGGGCTCGTCCCCATAATTTTTCACGATATCTGACAGAACCCCAAAACCGTCGTTGCAATAGCTCATCAGCTCTCCAGGCAGCCCGATTAAATCCGTCTGATCATCCAGGCGTGAGGCTACTCTTTTTATTCCCTCCTCGGCAAGAGCGTTCACATAAGCCAGGTCTCCTGCTTCAGACTCCTGAAGGCCCATATCCTTTGCTACCTCTTCCACCAAGATCCGGGGCTGGGGGAAAAAACCGCCGCTGTGGCATAGCAGATGCCAGATTTTCACCGGTGCTTTCTGGTTTTTGTTTGTATAAGCCGGAACATATTTGCTGACGGGATCAGACAGGCTTAACACTCCCTTTTCTGCCAGCTGAAGGATGGCAAGGCTTGTAAAGGATTTTGTTATGGAGGCGAGTCCAAAAATCGTCTGGTTATCAATTGGAAGCTTCTGCTCCTCATCACGGTAACCGAAGTATTTTTCATACTGCACCTGGCCTGCCTTGTCCACGATGGCTACTGCAAGCCCTGCCGCTCTCTGGGCGGTCATGATCTCCTCCACCAATGCTTCAAATTTCTGTTTGTTTTCCTCTGTTATTCTATTCATTTGTTTTATCCTGCCAGTCTTCTATAAGTTCAGTCACCTGTTCTGCCTGAAACTCCAAAAAGCTTAGTCCTCTGTCTTCATATTCCACTTCGCCCCTTTGATTGTCAATAGGGTCTGCCCGGAAATATTTTCTAGGTGGAATGAATTCTGACTGGGTGCCTCCATTGGCTGCCATGCGGTAAATATCCAGGTTTCCAAAGTAATAATTCCAGCGATCCACCTGCCCCATACGGTATGCACTGCCGCCAAAGGAGGGGTCTGCATACAGCCAGCCATATGGCTCTATGTAAAATTCCGCCCAGTCATGGCAGCCGGTATACACTTGGGATGCGTGAAGGCCCGACTGCCATCTGGCAGGAATCCCGGCCATACGGCACAGAGTGATAAAAAGTATAGCCTGGACGCCGCAGTCCCCCTTTAGATTCTTTGCCGCATATTCGGAAATATTATCAAGCCCTGCATACTCCCGCACAAACGAATACTTTACCCTGGTAGTGATGAAATCATAGATTTTTCTTGCAACAAGGGCAGGGTTATCCTCCCCTTCCCGTATTTCTTCCAAAATTTCCTTTAGAAAGGGAGTGAATAGAATATGGGGCGCTTGTTCCTCTGTATAAAATTCCGGTTGGGCAGCCGCTGCCTTCTTCGGATCCACCTCCACATAATCCACGGTATTTAAATAGCTGTACCTGACATAAAATTCCTGATCCTGCTTTAATTCCGTTTCAAAGCAAAGAGTTCTTTGTTCTGCATCTTCCGGTGCGATTGCAGTAATCTCCGGAGAAGCCTCAAGAATTTGGATATCCTTTACCTGTCTGCATTTGCGAGGGATAGGAATATGGACTCTTACCATTTCTCCTACCCGTTCAGACTCTTTGTTAATCCGGATGGAAGCCCTTATGACTATCTTAGCCTTTCTGCTTCCATGTTCTTTCATATAGGATACGTTGTCATTCAGCATCTTTTGCCGCAGGATACCTGCATCATCCTCTTCCCCTGCCTTCAGCCTCATTTGATAATCAGGTCTGGTCTTTATGATATTATCCAAAAACAATTTATGGAAATGAATCTCCCCATTGATATAAATCCAGTCAGCCGCAGAGGACCTTACCAGCTCATCAAGTTCACCTTCCATGACGTCTGAAAACGTCCGGCTTAACAGCTCCGCTGCCTCCTGCTTTTTATAGGGATACTCATTCTCATCCAGGATACCTATGATTTCCTTTTCCAGTTCCAGCCGCTTTCTCATGCATTCCGGCAGATAACCGGAAAGCATATGGCCGATGGCTGCTTTTGCCTCTTCTAAACAGCCTGCATTTTTAAGACGTAAAATATCATCAGGCAAAGGAATCTTTGCCCATGAAATATCATTGATCATAAGCTATACCTCCATTGTAATATGGTGGTACCGCAGCCCTTTAGCCACAATACCACCAGCCATGTTATTTTAAACCGATAAACCCGAAGCCAGGTTCTTCCGGAAGCACCAGGGTCTTAGTACATTCCGTTCCTATGCCACCCTCAAAAGGCAGATTGGACAGGGAAAAAGTTGCATCCAGATCCGCTCTGGTTATGTTCCTTACCGCAGCCCCCAGACTGGCAGCGGCAGTAATGCCAATATTTGTTTCCTCCGCCATGCAGCCCAGCATGCATTCGATACCTGCTGTCTCACAGATGGCATTGATCTTTAATGCTTCCCGGATGCCGCCGCATTTCATCAACTTGATATTAAGCACATCAATAGCTCTCCGTTTAGCAAGCCGCAGGGCATCCTTTGCGTTAAAGCAGCTTTCATCGGACATGATAAGGACTTTACTGTTTTTCGTAACATATTCAAGGCCCTCGATATCCGCAGCCTTCACTGGCTGTTCCACCAGTTCGATATCATATTCATTCAGGCGTTCAATAATCTGAAGGGCTTCCTTGGCGGACCATGCCTGATTGGCATCAATGCGGATCTTCACATCCGGCCCAACCGCTTCTCTGATCGCCTTGATCCTGGCTACATCCTCCTTAAGTCCTGTGCCCACCTTAGTCTTAATGGTATCAAAACCATTTCTCACATGAGCAGCAGCCTTTTCCGCCATGATTTCGGGTCCATTGATTCCTACGGTAATGTCGGTTTCTATTGTATTCGAATAGCCGCCCAACAGCTTGTACACAGGAAGGCCGGCCTTTTTTCCCAGGATATCATAACAGGCAATATCAATGGCAGTCTTTCCGCAGGGTGCATGGGCCGCAGCCCGGTCAAGAATCCAATAAACCTTTTCAAGATCCGTAGGATCGGTTCCAAGAAGGGACTGTTCAAAATGCTTAATGCTTTCCACAGTACCCTCCAGATTTTCTCCTGTTATCAATACACCTGGAGCACCTTCTCCATAACCGCTGAATCCTTCATCCGTTTCCACCTTTACTACCGCGCTTATGGCATGGGTAATGGTTCCCAGGGATATATGAAACGGTTCTTTTAAGGGTACCTTTACTGTCTTTACATTAATACCTGTAATTTTCATGTTCATTAACCTCCGTACATACTCTGTTATTTATTCCATTCTCCTGCAAAATGACATGCGCAGCAGTGTCCGTTTCCGTAGTCCTTCATCTCCGGTGCTTCCTTCCCGCAAATTTCCCTGGCCATAAAGCACCTGGTATGGAATACGCAGCCGGAAGGCGGATTAGCGGGGCTTGGCAGATCACCTTCCAGGATGATCTTCTCCCTCATAGTGTGGCGGTCCGGCACCGGAATTGCCGATAGCAATGCCTTTGTATAGGGATGGAGCGTGTTCTGGTACAAATCATCCTTATCGGAAATCTCTACTATATGTCCCAGGTACATGACAGCAACCCTGTCAGAAATGTGTTTAATGACGCTTAAATCATGGGAAATAAAAATATAAGCCATTCCCATCTGCTTTTGGAGCCTGCGCAAAAGATTAATCACCTGTGCCTGAATGGATACGTCAAGAGCAGATACCGGCTCATCGCAAACCATAAGCTCCGGCCGCAGTACAATAGCTCTTGCAATGCCGATCCTCTGTCTCTGTCCTCCTGAAAATTCATGGGGATACCTATTATAATATTTTGTGTTAAGTCCCACGATTTCCATGGTTTCCAAAACTCTTTTTCGTATCTCTTCCCCGCTTGTTTTCCACTGGATTTCCAAAGGCTCTGCTATGATATCACCGATGGTCATACGGGGATTTAAGGAGGCATAAGGGTCCTGGAAAATAATCTGCATTTTGCTTCTGCTCTTTCTCAGTTCCCCGCTCCTCAGCTTCATAAAATCCTGGTCCTCAAAGACAATCTCACCCGCCGTAGGTTCGAGCAACCGAAGCACAGAACGTCCCATGGTGGACTTTCCGCAACCAGACTCCCCTACCACGCCCAGGGTTTCTCCGGGATACAATTGAAAATTTACATCATCCACAGCTTTAATATACACCTTTTTTCCTGAGAAGGGGGAAGATTTTGCCGTAAACCATTTTTTTAAATGTTTCACCTCCAACAGGGGCTTTCTCGTCTCCTGGCTGTCCATTATACCTCCTCCTTCCATTGTGATTCGTATTTAAAACATCGGATCTTCCTGCCGTCCTTTTCCGTGAGTTCCGGCATCCTTTCCCCACATATGGGTTTTGCATATTCACACCTTGGACAAAAGGCGCAGCCTTTCGGCATTGAATCGTAGCTTGGAACCATGCCCTTAATGACAGGAAGCTCTTCCACCTCCCCATCCAGCCTGGGGATACAGTTCATAAGGCCTTCCGTATAGGGATGCATGGGATGATCAAAGATCTCATCCGTGGTCCCCTGTTCCACTACCTTTCCCGCATACATAACCATGACATCATCTGCCACTTCGGCGATTACCCCCAGGTCATGAGTGATCATCATGATGGAGGCGCCTGTCTTTTGCTTTAATTCATTTATCAGATCCAAAATCTGTGCCTGAATTGTGACATCAAGAGCTGTCGTCGGCTCATCACAGATTAAAAGCTCCGGATTGCAGCAAAGAGCCATGGCAATCATGACCCTCTGACGCATGCCTCCGGATAGCTGGTGAGGATACTCATCGATCCGCTTTTCCGGCAAAGGAATTTTTACCATGCGAAGCATCTCTATGGCCTTTTCACGTGCCTGCTGCCTGGATATTCCCGCCTCATGAATGATCAGGGCTTCCATGATCTGCTGTCCTACGGTGAACACAGGGTTTAAGGAGGTCATAGGCTCCTGAAAGATCATGGCAATCTTCTTCCCCCGGATCTTTCTCATCTCATCTGGGG
The DNA here is from genome assembly GCF_002797975.1 of [Clostridium] celerecrescens 18A. Taxonomy (NCBI): domain Bacteria; kingdom Bacillati; phylum Bacillota; class Clostridia; order Lachnospirales; family Lachnospiraceae; genus Lacrimispora; species Lacrimispora celerecrescens. The sequence goes on from NZ_PGET01000001.1 coordinate 3,196,076, forward strand.
ACTTCTCTAAAAGATTTTCTCCCCGGTAGATAATTTCTCCTCCTTCAATCCTTCCCGGAGGAGTCTCTAAAAGCTGCATAATGGACAGGGAAGTAATGCTCTTACCACATCCCGATTCCCCTACAACTCCCAGGGTTTTTCCCTGTTCTATGGAAAAGGAAACATCATTCACTGCCTTTACCACGCCTGCATCTGTATAGAAATATGTTTTTAAATTTTTAACTTCAATTAATTTATTATCCATTGTTACCTCCTAATCAGGCTCTAAGCTTGGGATCCAGGGCATCTCTAAGTCCATCTCCAAAGATATTAAATGCTACAACCGTCACCATAATGGCAATTCCAGGCACGATGCTGTACACCGGAAGGAAGCTGATAAAAGATTGGGCAGAACTGATCATGTTACCCCAGCTTGGAGTAGGCGGCTGGATACCAAGGCCAAGAAAGCTTAAGGAAGCCTCATACATGATGGCATTGGGGATTCCCAGGGTCACGAGCACTATCACCGTTGATAAGCAGTTGGGAATCAGGTGCTTTGTAATGATCCGGAAGGAGGTACCGCCGCTGGCCTTGCTGGCTTCCACATACTCCTTTTCCTTCAGCTGCATGACAGAGCCTCGGATCAGTCGTGCGGTTCTCACCCAGGTCAGAAGGCCAAGGGCTATAAACAGGTTCTGGAGGCCCTGACCCATAAAGGTCATAATCGCCATGGCAAATAGAAGATCCGGGAATGCAGCAAAAATCTCCATGATCCGGGATATCAGGGTATCCACCACACCTCCGAAATAACCTGCAATGGCTCCAAGCGTGATTCCGATAACAGATGCAAGGATCTGAGCCAGGATACCAATGCTTAAGGATACCCTGGTTCCATAGATCAGACGGGATAAAATATCTCTTCCATATTCATCTGCACCCAGAAGATGCTTGGATGAGGGCGGTGCCAGAACCGAGGCATAGTCCTGGTAAGTTGGATCATAAGGGCTTACAAAAGGCGCAAACAGGGCCAGCAAAACAAGGAAAAGGATCACTCCCAGGCAGAATAAGGCCGCTTGATTCTTTTTAAGCCTCTTAAAGCTGTCCTTATAATAGCTGGAATACTCCATCTCACCATTCAGGAGCTGTTCTTCAAATTTCTTCTGTTTTGTAAAAATACTTAAAATCTTCATTAGTTCGCTCCTTTCCCATAGCGGATTCTTGGATCAATAAATGCATAAGAAATATCCACCAGCAGATTTACGATTACAAATACGAATGCAATATACATCACAGTACCTTCCAAAAGCGGCAGGTCACGGTTTGACATGGAATCTACCGCCAGCTTCCCGATTCCAGGTATGGAAAAAACTCTTTCAATTAACATAGATCCTGTCAGCATATTTCCAAGCTCTGTACCAACCAGCGTGATGATGGGAATCATGGCATTTTTCAGGGCATGCTTCATAATGACCAGACCTTCCTTTACTCCCTTGGCCCTTGCGGTTCTGATATAATCCTGCTTGATCACATCAAGCATGCTGGTGCGGGTGATACGTGCGATGCTTCCTGCATAGCGCGTGCCAAGTGCAATACTTGGAAGGATAAAAAATACAGGTCCCTCAAAACCGGAGATGGGAAGCAGGTCCAGCTTCAGGCCGAAAATGATCTGAAGAATGATGGCAATCCAGAATGATGGTGCAGATACACCAACTATGGAAATGGTCATAAGCACCGAATCGATCCATTTTCCCCGGTTAATGGCGGCGGCCATACCACAGGCCACCCCCAGGACCACAGCAAATAAAAAGGACATGGAGGCCAGCTTTACAGTTACCATAAAGCAGCGCACCAGGGCCGTTGTCACGACTTCTTTTGTAAAATAAGACTTGCCGAAATCCAAATGGATAGCACCCTTTAAAAAATTCAGATATTGCTGGGGCAGGGACACATCAAGCCCAAGCTCATGACGTACCCTGGCAATGGTCTGCGCATCTGCCCGCTTTTCAAGCATTAACTCCACAGGATCTCCCGGTACGACCTGGAGAAGAATAAAAGTAATAAGACTTATCCCAAACAATACTAACAATGTCTGGAACAGTCTTTTCGAAATATATTGAAACATATGGTTCCCCTTTTTCTTATAAAAAGGGAGTGGAAAACCACTCCCTTAAGTCACATACTCCAATTGCATTATTGTTGGATATCAGCGTTAGCGTAAAAGTTTCGGAATGTTGAATCCATAACAAGTCCTGTAATCTTTGGGTTTAAAAGATAACATTTAGACTCATTGTATATAGGTGCAATAGCATAATCCTCTCTTGAGAGAATGTGTTCAGCCTTTACATAAATTTCCTGGCGCTCTGCTTCATCCGAGGTCTGCACACCGGCCTCCATCAGTTTCTTAAATTCCTCGTTGTGCCAGAAGCTTGAAGATCGGTCTGTACGGGAATCACTTACCGGATACAGCATGCTGTCCGGATCGTTGTAATCCACATACCAGTTGCCCACTCCGGCATCCACGCCGCCGGATTTTTTCATATCAGACCATGCCGCTGAATCAACCTGTTCAATTGTAACGTTAATGCCTGCTGCCTTTGCCTGCTCCTGGAATGCGGTGGCAATGGGGATAGAGGTGGCATATTTTGTGTTTACCGTAAGCCGGAGGTCATATCCATTTGCATATCCTGCCTCTGCAAGAAGAGCCTTTGCGCCCTCTGGATCGTAAGCAAATTCCTCCTGGGAATCATCATGTCCGATGATGCCGGCAGGAATAAAGGAGCTTGCAGGCTTTGCAGTGCCATGGAAAATACTCTCACAAATCGCCTGTCTGTTGATGGACATGGAAATGGCCTGTCTTATTTTAGGATCGGAAATAGACTTAACATTAAAGGTCATGTAATATCCACCGATCGGCTGGAACATATGCATCTGATCTTTTAATTTTGGATCTGCCTGATAAACCGGATACATGTTTGTCTCCACATCCACGTAATCTATATTTCCCTTCTGGTATTCCAGAACCTGAGTATTGGCATCCTCAATGAACTTATAGCTTACACCGTCAAGCTTAGGGGCATTGCCGTAGTAGCCGTCAAATCTTGAAATCTCCACGCCCACGCCCGGGGTATAGCTGTCAAACTTAAAGGGGCCGGTACCGATCAGTTCTGTCTTTCCCCAATTATCCCCTGCCGCCTCACAGGCCTCTGCAGGATATATCCCGCAGTATGGAGTGGATAAAACAGAAACAAACGGCGTATAGACCTCTGACAACGTAATGGTAAAATGAGTATCATCAATGACTTTGATTCCGGTCAGCTCATTGGCAGAACCGTCTGCCAGAGCTTCATAGCCTTCCACCTTTTCCAAAAGGCTTCCCATGCTCTGCTTTTTTACAACCCTTTCCAGAGAGTACTTCACATCAGAGCTTTTCAGAGTTTCCCCGTTATGGAATTTAACTCCGCCGGTCAGTTCAAAGGAATAGGTAAGCATATCATCAGACAGCTCCGGCTCCTTAGCTAAAAGTGTTGGAACCACCTTTCCTCCATCAAGGGTCGTAAGAAGGGATTCCACCACATTATCCGTAACCTTCATGATAAGGCTGTATGTATATTGCTGCATATCATATGCAACCTGGGGATCCACTGCCGCTACACGGAGGATCTTTGCTCCTGTGTTTTCAGCCGCTGCGTCGGAGCCTGCCGCAGCCGTTGTTTCAGATGTTGTGGGGGAAGGGCCTGAAGAACTTCCGCAGGCGGATAATGCAGCCGCCATGGAAACAGCCAAACCCAGCGAAATAAGTTTTTTGATGTTTTTTTTCATAATTCCTCTCCTCTTAAAGTGCATAATTATGTATTATTCTGTAATAGCTACTTTCTTCAGTTTAATGACGCTACGTGTATTTGTCAATATTCTCCGGTATGCCAATAATGTATAATTATAATTCCTCAGTGTTATACCTATGAAAAAATCCAGGCTTATATTTCCACATATACATAAGAAAAGGCCGCTGCTTTGTCCCCGATTCCTCAGTGACAAAGCAGCGGCCTTTACTGGCTCAAAAAGCGCTTTTTACTTTTTAACTTTTTACTTTTTTACTTTTTTCTTCTCCCACATAGCCCAGAGCGTACCAGCCACGCAAATGGATGAGTAGCATCCGGTCAGGATACCAAAGAACATTGGAAGTGAAAACTGCAAAATAGACCCAATCTGGAAATAAACCGAAGCCGCCAGAATGATAAGCACGCAGATCCCCGTAGTACAGGACGTATTGATGGATCTTCCAAGGGTTTGGGAGGTACTTACATTTACCAGCTCATCGACCGGCATTTTTGAATCCTTCTTTCTGTTTTCACGGATTCGGTCATAGATAACGATGGTATCGTTGATGGAATAACCGATGATCGTTAGGACAACCGCCACAAAGGCATCATTTAACGGAATCCGGAACAACACGAATACAAAGAATACCACAGCCACATCATGGATCAGTGCGATCAATGCAGTAACTCCTGCCGGAAGACCGGATATGGCAGAGAACCGGATCCAGACGTAGATAACAATGAAAAGCAGAGATAATATAATGGCAACCACTGCGTTTTTCAGTGCTTTCGCTCCGATATAAGGCTCAACCACATAGGTCTCTGACAGCTTTGCATCTACCTTGTCGGAGGTGCTGTTTATAGCATCCGTTACCTTTGTCTGATCTTCCGGAGACATACCCGCATTTCCTGCAAGTGTGACGGAAAGTCTCTTAAGTCCGGTCATGTTATCTTCCTTGATCTGAACCGTAACCGGCCGGTTTGTCTGCTTCTCAATAGCGGCCTGGATCTTACCGGTTTCCGCTTCGTCTGATACGGAATAGCTTAATACCGCACCTCCGGTAAACTGGGTATCCAACTTTACTCCAAAAACGAAGCAGCCTGCAATTCCGGAAAGAATAATCACCCCGGAGATGATACCGAAAATATATTTCTTCTGATAGAATGGTATGATTTTTTTATCTTTTCTGATCCGGAACCATTTATTATCATTCCATGGATTATTCTTAATCAGGGATAATAAAAGCTGCTTGGAAACAGAAACACCTACCAAGAGGTTCACGATCATACCGATTAGTAAAGTATAACCAAAGCTCAGCATGGTACCTGAACCTAAAAACATCAGGATCACTGCAACAATGGCTGTGGTCACATTTCCGTCTAAAACAGACGAGAACGCATTTTTATATCCGGTCAATACTGCGCCTTTAACAGAAATTCCCTTTTTTAGTTCATCCGAGATACGTTCTGAAATAATAATATTCGTATCCACCGCCATACCTATGGTAAGGATAATACCGGCGATACCTGGGAGGGTTAAGGTATACTGGGGAATAGATACAGCAAGCATCTGCAGAACCGTTTGCAGAACCAGTGTAACACAGGCAACGGCACCTGGCAGCTTGTAAAATACAAGCATAAACAAACAGATCACTAAAAACGCAGCCATTCCTGCATATATCATGATCGATAAAGCATTGTTGCCAAGAGAAGGGCTTATGGTGGAGAAATTGGTGGTCTTAAGGGAAAATGGAAGAGAGCCTGCATTGATCTTCTCAGCCAGATTCTTTGCATCATCATAATCCTGCATTCCTGTAATAACGGCCTGTCCGCCTGATATCTTAGTCTGTACCGTCGGGCTGGAAATCAGATCCTGATCCATGTATATGCTCATCCGTTTTCCGATCAGCTTCCCTGTCGCATCTTCAAACAGCTTGGAGCCTTCTGCGTTAAAGCTAAGAGCTACCTGATAGCTCTTGATCCCGTTGTTATTTGCGGTCTCAGGGGCTGCGTTCTGCACATCTTTTCCCCGAATCAGCACATTACCATCAGGATCCCGGAATGTAAGCTCTGCCATCTCACCTAACTCCGCAATGGCCTCCTCCGGGTTAAAATTGGTCTCCCCGGATTTCCATGGGAACCGGACGATGATATATCCTCCGTCCTTATCCACAGTCACCTCGCGGTCAACGATATTCTGGTTATCCATACGGGTCTCTATGACCTGTCTGGCTGTATCAAGTTCCTTTTCTGATGGGCTGCGGTCAAGTCCCTGGGGTTCAAAGACTGCTTCCACTCCTCCGCGGATATCAATGCCGTAACGCATTTCACGTACGCCCTTAATACCGCTTCCGGCCCCAAATGCCGCAACATAAATGAGAGCCGCAATTACTATTAAAATTGCAGCAAGCATTTTCTTTCCTGGCTTCATAGGTTATCCTCTTTTCTTATTAATATTTTAAATACTTTTTAAATTTCAGCCCTTACTCCTTTCTCACCATCCGAATCATGGATGTACCTGATCAGATACTCTCTGCCGGCAGCCCCCTCCTTCATCAACATGGTTCGTTCCGACCATAAAACAAGCGGGGCAATCAGGAATAATTCTTTGACCACCAGATACTTTAATGGTAAGATTCCGATTAAGTACCTGCTCCAGGCATCAACCAGAGTTTCACCCGCAGCCTCTTCCTCTAAGGCCCCCGGAAATTCAGCGACCGCGTCATTCTTTTTCGGATGAGTATATCCCTTTGGCAGGGCCTGCGTTATAATCAAAAGGGCCTGTCCAGGATTCCAGTCCATGCCCAGCACATTCAGTTCTCCAAAAAGCAAAGCAATACAACATAACAGTGCCAGTATCCGGCTGACAGACCTGGTTTTCTTTACCTGGTATTTCAATGGTACTCCTCCTGCGGCAGCCGCATCATAAAACATAATAATCGGATGATATCCTGTTGCATTGTACTACAATTTTTAGCGAAACACAACCCTGGTCTTATGGAAAATGCCATATTCATGGCGTAGTTTTTTCAGGACAGAATTTTTTTCAGAATTTGTTCCAGCGAACCTTTTTCTTCCTCCGTGAGCGGGGAAAAAATACTGTCATTTTCCCTCTTCCACTCCCCCATATGTTCTTTGGCCGCCTCGAATCCCTTACCGGTAAGTGAGATCTTTATGTCTCTTCCTTCCTCCTGCTTCCGGCTGACACAGCCCTTTTTCTCCAGCTTTTGCAAAGCTTCCTCCAGTTCCTTAAAAAGCATCCCGGAATTTTCCTTAATCTCCTTTTGTGTCAGGTCACCTTTTTCAGCCAATTCTGCCATTATATAAAGCCTGGCCCCTTTCCCGCCCTGCTTCCTGGCTTTTCGCTCAGGCAGCAGAAGGCTGACATTCTGAAAAAGACGCATCAGCCTGAGTTCAGACTGGATATCTTTCCATTCATCTGTTTCAGGAACCATGGCTGTTTCCTTTTTTCCTTCTTTTTCCTTCTTTTCTTCCTTTTTTCTCTTTTCTGCTAATGCTCTTCCCTTTCCGCAGTGGGGAGCTTTTAAAGAACAATGTCTTTTGCAGTATGGGCAGTGCTCTTCTGAAAGTATATCATTTTTCATTCCGGTTCCTCCATTTGTGATTTTTAAAATCATTTCCCAATATTGCAATGCTTACCATTCTCCTTAAATCTCCAGTAATGGCCTTGATCCGATCCGTTACCATTACAATTCTCCTAACTATTTTATTACTACTTTTTTATTTATGCAAGAGTAAGATCCTCGAGGCTACTGTTACGGGTACCATTAGTGAAATTGTACAACTTTTAAAAATTCAGTTGCAATTCATTTTATATCATTGTACTGTGAAAAAGGATCGGTCCTAATACAAGGAAAGAAGGAAATACAATGACTTTTAAAATAGAACAGATTGCCCCCTGCTCCATGGCTTATATCAGGCATACCGGCCCTTATGGTCCGGGCAATATAGAGACCATGGAACGTTTAAAGCACTGGGCAAAGTCCAGGAATTTATTGAACGGCCATTCCGTAATTCTGGGTATCGCCCAGGATAATCCCCAGATGATATCACCCGAAATGTGCCGGTATGATGCCTGTATCCTCCTGCCGGACGGATACCCTGATTGTGGCTCTTTTGAAGACTCTTCCACTGAAAAAGAGGTTCACATAGGCAGCATCACCGGAGGCAGGTATGGAGTCTTTACCATAGGCCATACAGCCGAGGCAGTTAAACAGGCCTGGGAAGAAGTTTTCCAGCGGCTTTTTGCAGAAAGCTATATTCCTGATTCTTCACGGCCGATTTTAGAGCGTTATAAGTCAGAGCTTATAGAGCGGCACCTTTGTGAAATCTGTATCCCAGTTCTTTAAATCCTGCTGGAAGATTCAGCACGGTAATAGCTTATGAAGCAGCCAGAAGGTCCCCGTGAAGTGCTAAAACGGATGGGTCCGATAGCCAGAAAAGAAAACAGAAAGAAAGGGCGAAGCCTGAAAAGACTTCGCCCTAATCTGCTCTACTGTTATTCACCAAATACTGCTTTATAATCCGCCTTGAATTTCTCAATTCCCTGATCGGTCAGCGGGTGCTTTACCATCTGTACCAGTACACTGTAAGGCACGGTAGCAATGTCGGCTCCTGCCTTTGCACAGTCAATGACATGGATCGGGTTGCGGACGCTGGCTGCAATGATTTCTGTCTCAATTCCGTGTTCCTTAAAAATATCCATGATGTCACAAATCAAATCAATACCCGGCATGGAGATGTCATCCAGACGGCCTAAGAAGGGTGAAACGTAGGTTGCGCCTGCGCGGGCAGCCAAAAGTGCCTGAGCAGCAGAAAACACCAGTGTTACATTGGTCTTGATTCCTTCTGCAGTCAACACCTTAACGGCTTTTAATCCTTCCACGGTCATTGGGATCTTAACAACCATATTGGGATGGATCGCTGCGATTTCACGGCCCTCTGCGATCATGCCTTCTGCATCCTCCGTTGTCGCTTTCACTTCTCCGCTGATGGGTCCATCCACGATAGAAGTGATTTCTTTGATGACTTCAACGAAATCCCTGCCTTCTTTGGCAATCAGGGAAGGATTCGTGGTAACACCGCAGATGATGCCCATATCGTTTGCTTTCTTTACGTCTTCCGTATTTGCTGTATCGATAAAAAATCTCATGGCAATTCTCCTTAAATGTTATATTTATTCATAACTAGCCAACTTTGCAAAATTCAATCTTCTCTCCATTCGGTCCCTGAAAAAGAAAGAAGCGATTGGTGAGAGGGGCAAACATCTGGTTGGATTCTATTCCATCGGATAAAAGTTTATGTCCCTGGGCCACGATTTCCTTGTATGCTTCATCCAGGTTCTCGCAGGTTAAGGCTATATGATCGATGTTTCCGATGGGCTTTATCTCCTGGCGTCTTGGATAGAATTCTATGACACAGGTCCCGCATTGCAGCATTCCCCGGATTCCTCCATCCACCAGTCTGGTAAATCCCAGATTCTCGTAGAAGGCTATGGTTGCTTCCGGTTCATCCGTGGGAATTGCCACATGGGCAACTCCCGATGGTTTATTTTTCAGCATAAGAAACCTCCTATGCCAGCAGGCTCTTTACATATTCAGCAATGGATTCATCCTTGCAGTTTGCGAAGAACAGTTCACCAAACTTCTCGCCGCCAACGGCTCCCTTTACCAGTTCCTGGTCAAGTCCCTTTAAGCAGGTCAGGATATCCTTTAAGTTATTTTCTCTTACCACATCTAAGATTTTCTTATTTCTCTGCTCCGGAATGGCTCTCTCTCTTGGATATCCCTGTCCGCTTTCTTCAGAGAATAGTTTTTCAAATGTATATTCAAGATTCAGTTCTGCACCCCAGCCAAAGCCTTTTGCAAACGGCATGGCGATCGCATTGCCGTCGTTGATCTGTGCAAACATATACCCGTCGCTTGGATCACACACATGACCGCAGATCACGCCCGGGAAGCTGTTTAATGCCAGCATGGCACCTTCGCCGGTTCCGCATCCGGTAATTACATAATCTGCTGCGCCGGAGTTTAAAAGGATGGCTGCCAGGATTCCGTTCTGTACATAAGTCAGGGAATTGCTGTCCTCAGCGGAATACATGCCATAGTTATCCACTGTATAGCCCTTTGTATCTGCAACCTTCTTTAAGCTGTTGTAAATCATTTCGTTTTTAGCCGCCTGGCTGTTCTCATTAATTAATGCGATTCTCATGCTTCCAACACTCCTTTTATCTGATTATATACTTGTTTCTCACTCAGTCCGTATTCCTCTAAAAGCTCTTCCGGTTTTCCGGACTGGCCGAACCGGTCCTGTACACCGATCTTCTTAAATGTTACATTACAGCTGTTTTCCAGAAGAACATCACCAACTGCATCTCCAAGACCGCCGATGACGCTGTGTTCTTCCACGGTTATTACATTCTTACACATCTCAGCATATTTCAAAATGCACTCCCTGTCAATAGGCTTAATGGTATGCATATTGACAACAGTGACGGATTTTCCTTCTGCCTCTAGCTTCTTTGCACATTCCAGTACGGTGGACACCATGATGCCGCAGGCAAATACCACTGCATCCTTACCTTCTTTTAATACGTTAGCCTTTCCGATTACAAAAGGCATATCCTCTTCAAACACCGGACTTGGAAGTCTTGCCAGACGAAGATAAGCCGGTCCCTGCATTTCTGCAACTGCCTTTACGGCGCGGTGGGTTTCGCTTGCATCACAGGGAACGATCACGGTCATGCCAGGAATTACCCGCATAAGAGCCATATCTTCTATGGCCTGGTGGCTTCCGCCGTCTTCCCCAAGTGTGATTCCGGAATGGGTCATACCCAGCTTTACATTAAAATTAGGGTAAGCAACACCATTTCTTACCTGCTCATAAGCCCGTCCGGCACCAAATATGGCAAAGGTACTGCAGAAAGGTATGTATCCCATGGTAGAAAGGCCCGCACTCATATCAACCATGTTTGCTTCTGCAATGCCTGCATTAAAAAACCGTTCCGGGAACTTTTCTGCAAAGGTCGCAGTCATGGTGGCATGTGCCAGATCCGCATCCATTACAACAACTTTCTCATTTGCTTCGCCAAGTTCAGCAAGCGCTTCCCCATATGCCACTCTAATTGCTTTCATTTCACTCATGTCATTAACCCTCCAGTTCCTTTAATGCCTGCTGTCTTTCTGCTTCACTTGGTGCCTTACCGTGCCAGCCTACCTGGTTTTCCATAAAGGAAACGCCTTTTCCTTTTACAGTGTGCGCCAGGATGCATTTTGGCTTTCCTTCCATGGTGCTGATGGAGTATGCTGCCAGAACTTCTTCCAGATTGTTACCGTCCGGAAGTTCCAGTACATGAAATCCAAAAGCTTTAAATTTGGAAGATAAATCACCGAGGGACATAACCTGTTCATTGCTTCCGTCGATCTGAAGACCGTTGTTATCAATGATGATCGTAAGATTGTCCAGATGATAGTTGGCTGCTGCCATGCATGCCTCCCAGACCTGTCCTTCCTGAAGTTCTCCGTCTCCTAGCAGGGTATATACTTTTGTATCCTTATTCTGAGCCTTTGCCCCAAGTGCCATTCCTACGGCAATGGAGATTCCCTGTCCCAGAGAGCCGGTGGAAGCATCGATTCCGGGAACCTTTTTTGCATCCGGATGTCCCTGAAGAATGCTGTGGAGCTGACGGAAGTTCTTGAACTCTGCTTTGTCAAAAAAGTCCATCTCACCTAATACCGCATAATAGCAGGGAGCTGCATGTCCCTTGCTCAGTACAAAGCGGTCCCGGTCCTCATTGTCCGGATCCTTTGGATCTACCCGCATCTGTGTATAAAACAGTGCTGCCATCAGCTCTACCGCTGATAAAGAACCGCCTGGATGGCCGCTGGCCGCATCAGCTGTCATATTAATAATATCCTTTCGGATATCCCTGCATTTCCCTTTTAATTCCACAATATCCATCATGTTCTTATGCCTCCGTCTAAATTATGTAATATTACTTTTTGAGGGAACCTCTCTTTTTTAAGTAATCCACGTATACCGCTCCAAGGATTACGCATCCCTTTACTACAAACTGCCAGTAGCTGCTTATCTTTAGTAAGTTCATACCATTATTAAGAACACCGATGATCAACACACCGATCACGGTTCCGCCCATTGTACCGATACCACCGTTAAAGCTGGTGCCGCCAAGTACGGAAGCTGCGATTGCATCACGTTCAAAGCCTTCTCCTACGGATGGCTGACCGGAATACAGTCTTGCTGCCAGAACCACACCGGCTAAGGCTGCCATCACACCACTGATGATAAATACCCTTACCTGAATCCATCTGGTATCAACACCTGCGTACTTGGCTGCTTCCTTGTTTCCGCCGGTGGCATAGACATGACGTCCAAAGGAGGTACGGTTCATAATAAAATAAAGAATTACAAATGCAACGATTACAAATACAACCGGAATGGGAATTCCAAGGAAGCTTCCTACTCCCATGTTGTTGAATGTTTCGTTATTGGACTGTGCGGGCTGACCGCCTGTTAATATGTAGCTGACACCTCGTACGATAATCTGCATGGATAAGGTTACGATAAATGGCGGCAAAGTTGTGTGGGAAATAACATAACCATTGAAAAGGCCGATGACCGCACCAAATAATAAGGGGATCAGAAAGCAAAGGATTACCGGAAGTCCCGCATTCCCGCAGCGTACGGCGATAACACCGGCAGCCGCTACAACGGAACCAACGGATAAGTCAATGCCGCCGCAGATCAGCACGCATGTGATACCGAATGCTATAAAACCATTGACACATACCTGACGCAATACGCTGAGCAGGTTATTTTTTACAAGAAAGGTATCGGTTGTAATCGATAAAATAATACACAGGAATACCAACGCGATCATGGCCGCCATGTTGCGTTTCAGCCAGATCATAAAGGGATTGGTGTTCCAGAGGCTTGGTGCTTGTATCTCAGATGTCTCTGATTGGTTCTTCTTGCTTAACATGTTGTATGTTCTCCTCCCACTGCAAATGACATGATCGTTTCCTGTGTAGCTTCCGTCTCCTGCTGGTCTAAGATTCCGGCCAGATGTCCTTCCCTCATGATAGCAACCCGGCTGGAGTTATTAATGATCTCCGGAAGTTCGGAAGAGATCATGATAATGGAAACTCCTTCACTGGCCAGGCTGTGCATCAGCTTATATATTTCTGCCTTTGCGCCTACATCGATCCCTCGGGTCGGCTCGTCCAGAATAAGTACTTTCGGCTTTGCTGCCAGCCATTTGGATATAACGATCTTTTGCTGGTTACCGCCGGAAAGCTCTCCTGCCGTCTGTTCCACGGAGGCCATCTTAATAGAAAGCTTCTGCTTGAACTCATCTACAATATTCGATTCCTTTTTCTTGTCCACTCGTAGCTGATGTATAAATTCAGAAAGCACCTGGAATGTCAGATTGGTTGCAATGCTATGGCTAAGGAAAAGCCCCTGCTCCTTACGCTCTTCCGGCACCAGTGCGATGCCTGCTTTCATTGCATCCCTGGGTTTACTGATGGTAAGCTTTTTCCCTTCCAGCCAGATTTCTCCTGACTGAATGCTGTCAATGCCGAATAACGCCAGTGCCAGCTCGGTACGCCCCGCTCCTACCAATCCTGAGAATCCAAGTATTTCCCCTTTTCTCAATGTAAAACTGATATCAAATACCTTATCTGTTGTTAAATGTTTCACTTCCATGATGACGTCCCCGCCGATGACACGTTTGTTTCCATACATGTTGTTAAATTCACGGCCTACCATCATGCTGATTAATTCATTTTCTGTAGTTTCTTTTGTATCTCTGGTTCCTATAAACTTACCGTCACGGAGTACCGTTACCGAATCACAGACCTTAAAGGTCTCTTCCATACGATGAGAGATGTAGATCATCGCTACTCCGGCTTTTTTTAAATGGTCGATCTGTGCAAACAGATTGTCTGTTTCGCTTTTTGACAAGGATGCTGTGGGTTCGTCCAGAATCAGGATTTTTGCCCCTTCATTTACTGCTCTTGCAATTTCTATCATCTGCTGCTGTGCTACGGATAACCCCCGAATCAGCATCCCAGCATCCAGATCCAGTCCCAGCGCATCAAGAGCCTTCTGCGCCTCATGTTTCATTTTCCGGTAATCCACCAGCTTCAAATGGTTTTTGGGTTCCCGGCCAAGAAAAATATTTTCTGCAATTGTCATCTCAGGTATGTTGGTGATTTCCTGATGGATAAAGCTGACACCATACTTGCGGGCATCGTCTACGGTCTTTATGGAAGCTTCCTTCCCGTCCATGTAGATGATGCCCGAATCAGCACTGAAAATTCCGCCAAGTATTTTCATCAAGGTGGACTTTCCTGCGCCATTCTCTCCCATAAGAGCCCGGACTTCTCCGGGCTTTATGGAAATACTGACTCCGTCAAGTACTACATTGCGACCAAACGCTTTGGTAATATCTTTCATTTCAAAAACATATTCATTTGACATGTTTTTAACACTCCTGTTCTGCATTCTTCGCTACGGGTCAACACTTTACGGATTACTGATCTACGTTCTCTCCTGTAATAATAGACATTGGTACAACTACCTTCTCTTCAATGGTCTGTCCGGACAGAAGACGGTAAGCTGTTTCGATACAGGTTGTACCGATTCCTGCCGGATCCTGTGCTGCAGATGCTACCATTTCACCGGCACGGATAAAGCCTTTTCCTTCATCAGAACCGTCTACGGAAACAACCTTGGTTGCATCTAAGCGGCCTGCTTCTTTAAGAGCTGCGATGGCACCGCGTGCTGTCGGATCATTGATGGTGAATACACCGTCGATAACTGGGTTTGCGTTGATAAAGTCTACCATGATCGGCTGAGAATAATCGGACTTTGGCTTCTCAACGTCTTTGGTCTGAATGATTTCAATGTCTGGATACTTCTTTAATTCTTCTTCAAAACCGAACTGACGATCGTAGCAAACTTCTGTGGTACTATATGTAATTTCTACTACTTTTCCTTTACCGCCTAAAGAGTCTGCCAGAGCCTGTGCACACAGTTTTCCGGCTTCTTTATTATCAGAAACAACCGTACACTGAACCAGTTCCGGGTTCTTTACTGAGGTATTAAATGCAATGACAGGTATGTCAGCTTCCTTGCATGCTTCAAGGGTAGCACGTACTCCTTCAGAGTTGATCGCGGAAATACAGATAACGTCACAGCCCTGGTTGATCATATCTGCTACGTCATTCATCTGCTTATTCTGGTCACCGCCGGCATCCTGAATGATCAGTTCATCCTTTGATCCGCTAAGAGCTGCCTGCATGGCATCCTTGATCTGGATAAAGAACACATTGGTTAAATCCGGTGCAGATACACCGATCTTAATGGGCTCTCTGGTTTCCTCTGCTTTCGCTGCGGTTGTTTCTGAACCTGAGCTTGCTGCTGTTGTTTCCGTTACATTGCTTTCCTTTGCAGTGGAACCGCAAGCGCTTAAAGATAAGGCCATCATGGCTGATAATACAATTGCAGTAACTTTTCTCATAATAATCCACCTCTCAACATTTTTTCATTCTTTTGTAGCATACTTTGATTTGTTTTTGTTTTTATACCCTAGTTTTTGTTACAAATGTTTAAACCATTGTATGATATCATTCTCTATTGCGTTCCCGGGTTTGCATTTTTGTCTGCTGTCATACAATATCGCAACTAAATAATACATTTTTTATTGAATTTTGTCAATAGTATTTTTAAAATTATGCAAAACTAACAAAGGTCTGTCATACATTTCCCCACTCAGATTGTATTACATCTTTACCATATTCTGGTATTTCTCCCCTTCGGCCAGGATTTGGTATATATTTTCCTTCCCGAATCTTCTTATTATTTCGCTCTGGTTCTCTTTTAGGCAGGGTAGAAGTTCATCTATTAAAGTTATCTTTCCGTAAAATCAATTCCGGTGGTTCAAATTAAAAAAAATCAGCATTTTACCCAGTTTTGATGCGATACCAGATTTACATAAAAAAGAGCAGCTGAACGATCTTATTCCATTCGTTCTGCTGCTGCTTTTTCTACCTCTTATCGCTTAATAATGACATTCAAATCCGTGTTGATCAGGGAGATATGCCTCTTTGCATAAAGCTCCGATACCTCTTCGTCCCGCGCTTTTAAAGCTTCTACTATATTATGATGGGCTTTTATGGCATTCTGGGCATTTTGCGGTACCTGGAATGTCTTTAACCGGAAATCCCGGATGCACTCGTCAATCTTTCTGCTCATAAAAATCAGCATCTTATTTTTGCTGGCTTCCACGATCTGCCGGTGCAGCTTCTCATCATATTTTGCCATCCCGGCAATGTCCTCTTCCTCTACTGCACGGATAAACCGGAAATGGATCCGTTCAATCTGCTCAAGCTCCGCATCAGTGGCCCGCTTCGCTACGATCCTTGCACATAAGGGTTCCACGGCACTTCGGACTTCGATATAATCCTTTAATTCCACTTCATTTTTAAGGAACCATTCTGCCAGCTCTTCCTGACCCAGCTCTTTTTTACTGACCAGAAATGCTCCTCGTCCAGGTTTGATCTCCACCAGGCCACGGGCCTCTAGAATACGGAAAGCTTCTCTGACTGTACCACGCCCCACCGTCAGCTTCTCACACCATTCTTTTTCCGTAGGCAATTTTTGCCCGACTTCTATTCCGTCTGCTGCAGCAAATTCCTTCATACTGTTTACCACCTGCTGCACGATCGGAATTCTAGAAACCTCTTCCATTTATTCACACTCCCTCTTCTTCAAATTCATCTTTCGTCTAATATTCCATGATGTCATACAATCATTGTATCACATTTGAAAAAAACTGCAAACATAAACATTATTTTTTCTATTTTTTTCATACCCATCAGACAATCCAGTGGAGTGAATCTATTAAAAAAGGCCAAAGCAGAGACTTAAAAAAGCCTGCTGCTTCAGCCTGTAAAATAGGATTACCGGAACGTAACCTTCCATGTTTTGATCTCATAAGGATGAATTGCAAAAGAAGCGGTTCTGTCCTGATAGGATACCTCTGCCTCTTCCTCTTCCAGCATGTTGCATTCCATGATTCTCTGAATGTCCATTCCAAAGGTCATATTCCCGATGGTCCGTCTGTTGTTTGTCTCATAAAAGCGAAGGATGAGTTCATTCCCCTTTTGTGACTGCTTCACAACCTCAATGACAACGTTATCGGCATCCGCTTTTACCAGAGAAAATGCTCCGGGCAGCTGTCCTCCATCTTTCTCTTTTACAAGAGCTGTCATTGGATTATTCATGGCATAAGCCTTTTGTATTGTTTTTGCCGTTTTCCAGTCGCCCTTGTGAGGGTAGATGGAAAATACAAAGCTATGGTGTTCTTTATCTGCATCCGGGTTTGGATAAGTTGCCGATTTTAACATAGAGATTCCGATCTCACCGTCATGGACGTGACATCCGTACTTGCAGTCATTGATCATGCTGACTCCATAATCATCCTCTGAAACATCGATCCACTTATGCATGCATACCTCAAATTTTGCATAATCCCACATGGTATTGTAATGAGTCTTCCTTTTTACATTACCATACTGAATCTCAAAAGTAGCTTCGTCCGTATGAATATCAACCGGGAGAATTGACTTTAAGAAGATATGGTTCTCCTTCCAGTCGATCTCATTGCGAATAATAATTTCCGGACTGTTGTATAACAGGGAGATGTACTGTTCAATGACAGAGTCCAGATATCTTCTCTTTACACAAATTGTAGCGCGGACCGGGCCGTTTTCCACAAGTTCCATGCTGTTTACGTCTGTAATCTCCCAGGACTTTTCTACATAATAGTTGTTTACATCCCAGGCATCATAGTTGTGGGGTCTGTCTTCATAGGTCATCAGTACGTTGGCATGCCTGTTTTCTTTCAGCACTTCCCGTTCATTCTGCTTATCATAAATCGAAGAAATCTGCCCGTTTTCATGGAAGGTCACGGAGATAAATTCATTCTCCAGATGCCTCTCATCCGCTCTTAAGCCGGTATCACAGCTTCCTTCCCGCAGTTCAAAGGTCTTATAGCCCTTAGAAGGAACCTTGGAAGCACAAAACAGCCAGGAGCCATCGCCTGCCTTCTGCGCAGGAAACAGGATCTCTCCATCCATTACCCCTAAGTTCACCATATATTCCGGAGCTTGAAAGGATACGGCTCCCTCCCCTTCAAAACTGTTAGGATTAAATACCACCAGATTATCCTTGTGGCCAGACACACCCTCTAAAACATTGGAAAGGGCATGATCCACAAGCTCCCTTCCGGATTTCCCTATTGCTTCATATTCCTTTTTGGAATCCTCATATACCTCTTTAATGGAAGATCCGGGAAGGATATCATGGAACTGGTTTCTTAAGATCACTTCCCATGCATCCTCAATGGTCTCCCTGGGATAAGGATTCTGGTTTAATACTCCATCTAACATAGAGTAAAATTCTGCATTTTCAAATAAAAATTCTGATTTCCGGTTGAACTTTTTATTTCTTGCCATAGAGGTATAGGTGCCCCTGTGATATTCCAAGTATAATTCTCCGACCCAGGAAGGCAGATATTTTTTTCCTCTTACTTCTTTATCCAGCTTTTCAAAAAATGCCTTAGACGTACTCATCACAGTCTTTGGACAGCCTGGTATGCCCGTTTCAATTCTCCGCTGGTTTTCCAGCATATCTTTGGTAGGGCCGCCGCCGCCGTCTCCGTAGCCAAAGGACATTAAAATCTCATCATTTAGATATTTCTGGCTGTATCTGGCCCAGGCTCCTTTTACCTGGGAAGGATTTATGTATGCGTTATAGGTAGTGAAATGCTCGGTTTCTGTTCCGCCTTCCTCAGCTGCCTTATGATAGTCACGGCTTGGGCTGAAGTGGGTTAAAATCCTGGTTCCGTCAATTCCTTCCCACTCAAAGGTGTCATAGGGCATTTTATTGAATTCATTCCAGCTGATTTTCGTAGTCATAAAATATTTGATGCCGCATTTTTTCATGATCTGAGGAAGGGCGGCGGAATATCCGAACACATCGGGAAGCCATAAAATCTCATTGTCCTTCCCGAATTCTTCCCTGAAAAATTCCTTTCCATGAAGGAACTGGCGAACAAGGGACTCCCCGGAGGAGAGATTGCAGTCTGCTTCCACAAACATGCCGCCTTCTGTCTCCCATCTTCCTTCTGCAACACGTTTTTGTATCTCTTCATAAACCTCGGGAGCATGCTTCTTAACATATTTATAAAGCTGGGGCTGGCTTGACATAAAGATGTATTCCGGATACTGTTTCATCAGCTCCAGCACCGTGGAAAAGCTTCTTACCGCCTTATCCTCCGTAACCGCAAGGGTCCACAACCAGGCTACGTCAATGTGGGTATGGCCCACGCAGTAAACCGTTTCTTTGCTGTTTCCGCTATATTTATTATAAAATTCTTCCCTCATGTATTGCCGGGCTTTTTTCAGGCTTTCATAATATTCTTCCGAATATTCCTTTCTTAAGTCCAGAAGATTTAAGGATTCATTCACTGCATGAATGATGGAGAGATAAGCACTGTCACTGTCAGGAAGAAGCCTGGCGACCTGATAAGGAACAGAAATATCATAATAATACTGCTCTGTTTCCCTGTCTAACACCTTTATCCTGGAATCCATGACAAGCTTAAAATTCTGATCCCCGGTAAATGCGGATAAAACGATTCGAAACGTCTCACCTGGTTCTGCCTTTTCCGTCAGCAGTACCTCCCTGTGATTGACGTCAAGCCCCTGCCGCCTGAAACCATTGACATAAATGGTAAACTGGGGATTAGTGGCATCCCACAGCCCTTCTCTTCCGGTTTTTAACTCGTACACCACCCATTGATCCTTAAAATCCTTGGGAATGGTAATGACTGTTTCAAACCAGAAATATTCCCTGTGGCCACCCCACAGTTCTGCACTAGTAAGTTCCTCCCAGTCATCGGTACGAAGGTCCTGGACATTTAAAAAGCGTTCTCCGGATTTTAACATCCGGTAACTGGTGACAGGAACTTCTTTCGCATAGATAAGCTCCTTAAGATCTTCCACCAGTTTTCCAATCCGTTCTTTGATCAGTATCATTGTAATCTCCTCCTTATGCATCAGCCTTTGGCTGCGCCGGCCATATTAAAGCCCTTTGACATATAATTTTGTGACAAAATATAAAGGAATATAGAAGGAATGGCATAGACGGCCGAGTATGCGGCCAACTGTCCATATATTATCATACCATGCTGTCCGAAAAATTGATATAGGGTTACAGATGCCGGTAATTTATTTAGAGTCTGCAATAGGATATAGGGTATAAAAAAGTTGCCCCAGCTCCCTGAAAAGGTAAAGATGAAAACTACGCAAATCCCCGGAAACATTAAGGGAGCGATGATTTTTTGTATGCTTGCCAATGTGGACGCGCCGTCTACCCAGGCCGCCTCCTCCAGTTCTATGGGGACATTGTCCATAAAATTTTTCATGAGCCAGATTCCATAAGGCATGGAGGTTGCTGTCAAAAATAAAATAAGGCCCAATGTCTTGTCATACAGGCCAATGGTCAGGAACATCTTATACACCGGGACCATGACTGCCGTTATGGGAAGGGAGGTCATAAATAAAATCGTATATAAAAATATACTTTTATAACGAAGTTCATATCTTGACAGGGGATAGGCTGCCAGGCCTGCAAATAACACCACCAGGACCGACTGTCCAAAAGAAATGAGCAGTCCATTGGCAAATGCCCTCTGATTGGTCTGACTGGACAGGATCACCTTGTAATTATCAAGGGTCCACTGAGTGGGCACCTTCACCGCCTGAGAAGCGTTGCCGTCAAAGGAGGCCAGCACGATCCAAAGCAGGGGAAGGACAAATATAACTGCTAATAAGGTCAGCACCCCATAGGGCACCGTTTTTCTTAATTTCCAATACATGAAGCACCTCCTCTAGTCCTTTCTCATAACTCTTGTATAGAAAACACTGAGCACAATCCCGATCACAAGCAGAATCATGGAAATAGCTGTGCCGTATCCCAGCTGCTGGGAAATAAATGCCTGCCGGTACATAAAGATGGGAAGGGTCAGGGTTTTGGTTCCAGGTCCCCCGCCAGTCATCATGTAGATCAGCCCGAATACGCCCAGGGTTGATAAGGTATTCAGCATGGTATTTGTAGCTATTGTGTTCTTGATGCAGGGAAGGATGATCCTGATCATGGTCTGAAAAGGGCCTGCTCCATCCACCTTTGCCGCTTCCTCGATATCCGCCGGTACCCCATCTAACGCTGACTGAAAGTTCATCATGGAAAATGCAGTCCCATGCCATATGTTTGCTAAAATGACCGTTGCCATGGGAATGGCAAATAAGAATTCCACGGTGGGAAGGTGAAAAAAAGAAAAGATCTGGTTTAAGGTACCTTCATCTCCGAAAAAAGTGCTGCAGCATAAGGCTACAACCACCTCCGGCATGATCCAGCCTGCCAGGAAAACAGGACCTACGATCCCCCGGAAGATCCTGTTTCTGTTTCTCATGTTAAGGGCGATGAGAAAACCCAGGACCTGCTGTCCGATCAGGCTTCCAAGGAGAAAAACAAGGGTGTTGACAATGCTGATGCGTACGGTGCGGTCCTTAAACATGCTGACGTAATTGGACAGGCCGATAAATTTAAGCTGTTTTGCATTCTCCCCTGATAGAGCCAGGTTTGTAAAGGAATAATAAACAGTCAATAAAATCGGCATCACAAAAAATATAAGTAAAAGGACCATAGAGGGCAGAATTAATACTGATTTTCTTGCTTCCGCAAACAGCCGGCTGCTATTTTTATTCATGGTTTCCTCATTTCCGCCCTGCTTTTCAGGGCATATAGGTATCCCTGTAAGGGGTTTCCTCATTTCCGCCCTGCTTTTCAGGGCATATAGGTATCCCTGTAAGGGGCTTCCTCATTTCCGCCCTGCTTTTCAGGGCATATAGGTATCCCTGTAAGGGGCTTCCTCCGTTTGGATAAAAACAGGGAGAGCCAGGTGCTTTGCTATTGCACGTTAGCCCTCCCCTTCAAATCCTGAACGTTTATTTTGTCACGGTATTATCTGCGCCAACGCTGTTCGTCACATCTGATTTATACTGCGCCATTGCATCCTCAGGACTCGTACCAGATACAACCGATTCCACCATAGTCTGGATATGAGTAGTGACCGTTGAATACTGGCTGTTTCTTGGCCTGTAGAAAGCTCCGGATAAAAAGCCGGTGCACTTTTCCATAAAGGGCTGGGAAGCGTAGGTAGGATCTGCTGCAATATCAGTTCTGGTTGCAATATTTCCCTGGGCAATGATGGTATCCAGATAAATATCATAGCTCATGCAATGCTTGATAAAATCCATAGCCGCATCCTTCTGATCGGAAAGCTGTGGTATGGATAATGCCCAGCCGCCTGACATGGTGATGCTTCCCGGTTTCTGCCCCTCAGAGGTGGGCATGGCTGCGATGCCAAGCTTATCCATGTATTCCGGCCATGGAGCCGATCCTGTTTCCTTGTAATTTCCTGTCATCCAGTATCCGTCTAAGGAAATGGCAAGCTTGCCTCCCGGTAAGTATTCCCTGGAAGCAATGTTTCCTGCTTCTCCGTTTAACACCTTGGAAAGGGATGGCCCGTATCCTTCCTTATATATGGTGTTGATAAAATTCAGGGATTTTAAAATGTTTTCGCTGGATGCGATCCATTTGTCATTTTCATCTAAAAGCTGTTCTCCGGTCCCGTAAAGAAGCATTTCATAGGTCTGCATGGAGGTGGCTTCTCCGCTTGCTACTCCTGAATTGCACCAGAAAGGCACCACATCCGGGCATTTCTCCTTAATAACCTTGCAGGTATCCAGGATCTCCTGCCAGGTTTTTGGCTGCCACTCCGTATCTAAGCCGGCTGCCTTAAATATGTCCTTGTTATACCACAATCCACGGGTATCGGTACAGTAAGGGATCCCATACACGCTGCCGTCACTGTATGTAACACCATCTACCAGAGGTCCGTAGAAGGTCCCGTCATTCCATTCCTTATAGTCCTTTAAGTAGGCAGAAAGATCGGTAAGATAACCGGCTGCTACGTCAGAGGGAAGCTGGAACGTATCTTCGCAGACAATGTCCGGAGCCGTATCCGCTGATTGAAGTGCAAGCGCCACCTTTGCAAAATAATCCCCTTCTGAAGCAGTAATGGGGGCAATGTCAAGTTCAATGGAATCCTTTTTATCGTAAGTCTCATACGCATGCTCAAACCAGTTCTTTAAGGCATCGCTTCCACCATCCCGGAAGGTGATGGAAATTTTAGTCTTTCCTCCTGTGCTCTGGGTTTCCGCTGTTTTTCCGGTTTCCCCGGAAGCTGCTTCTGTCTTTCCCTGGGCTGTTGTTTCCGTCTTTGCCCTGGAACCCTGGCATGCTGCCAGGGAAAGAATCATGGACGATGCAAGCACCGCTGCTGCAACTTTCTTCATTTTCTTCATAAAACCCTCCCATCTCTTATTCGCCTCCCAGACTTCCTGGGAAGAAACATATACCTGTAAGGTAGTATCTTAGTCTACGCGGGCAACGAGCCGGATAAATATGCTTGCATGCTTATTCGGCGACTGCCGCGATAGCTATAAGTAACCCGTGAAGCGTGATCCTTATAGTGGTTAAGAGAATAATAGCATAAGAAAGTTTTACAGAGTATTCCAAAATTTTATAAAAGGGGTATAATTTTAACCTCAACAAGGAGTGAAGCGGATTGCGAATATCCGATTGACTCTTTTTCGCCTACCTTTCTAGAATGGCGTTCCTGATGTCACCCTGAAGCCTTTTAGAAACCTCCTCCGGTGTCATGCTCTTGTCTCCGAGAAAATCCGTTAGATTCCCTGCAATTCCATCTGATATGATAAACCATGTGGTGTAGGCATTTTTTAAGATACTCTGTTTTCTCTCCCGTTCCACAAATTCATCCGGAAGACCTCTTACCAGCCCGGGATTTACCTTTATATCCGTTCTTACGGAAAGGCAGTAGGTATTTTCGTAATAGCTTTTTATCACCTCCCTGGATGTAAGATAGTCCAGCAGTTTTATGGATTCTTCCATGTCCGCCGTTACTGTGATCCCGATGTTGTCTCCCTGCAGCAGATAAGTCTGCTTCTGGATATAAGGGATTTCCGCGATTTTATACTTACACTTCCTGTCCGAATTCTCCAGTATGGACATGGAGCTTAGCTCTGCAATGGCGATCTTCACATATCCCCTGGAAAACGCCTTCATTAGCTCCTTCTGATTCCAGTTGATCACATCCTGGTCTATGATCCCCTCATCCCTCATATTGCCAAGCATTTCATACAGTTTCATGCAGTTTTCCGTATCCAGGCTTCGCAGAGTTCCTCCTGCAGAATAGATCATCTGCAAAAAACTGGAGGCGATATCCTCTTTATTCTTCATGGCAAAACCGAAATTATAGGTGCCAAGGGTACTGGTTTCCCTGCACAGCTTAAGAAGCTCTTCCATCGTATCCGGTATGGCTGCATCATGCTTCCTCAAATGATCCTCATTATAAAATACCACATAGGGGTTGCTGGTAAAGGGTACGGAATAGCTGATGCCGTTTACTACCGTGCTGCTGTATGCATTCTTTAGATACAAGGAGGCTCTCTCCGCTGTCATGTAATCGGACAAATCCCTAAGTATTCCCATGGACTCAAGGGCAGGCGTCATGACGTTCTCACAGATGATCAGATCAGGGAGGTTATTCTGATCCTTATCAATACACAGCTGCTTTTGAAAGCCGGACTGAGAGACATACTGGATCCTGACCTCCGGATTCCCTGGCAGTTTAGAATATTCATCCACAAGCTTTTTTAAATAATCGCCGCTTTCATCCTCCTCGCTGACAGCCATAACCACAAGCTGGTCCCTTTTATCCTCCTCAGCTGCCACCTCATTGGATTCTCTGTAATATTTTAATATTACGCTGATCAATAAAAAGGAGACCAGCAGCCATAAAGAGATCAGAAGTTTTTGTACAGTCCTGTTCATATCTTAGAATACCTTTCTATAGTCTGAGGGCGACACTCCCATAATGGAACGAAATACCTTATTAAAATACTTCGTATCCTTATACCCCACCATTTCAGCTACCTCATGGATCTTATAATTGCCCGTCGCCAGAAGCTTTTTTGCAATGCTGACACGGAATTCCCCTAAAAATGTACAAAAGTTGATCCCCATTTCCCTGGTAAACAGCTTGCTTAAATATTCCGGTGTGATCCCCACCAGATCAGCCGCATCGGAAAGCGATACATCCTTATCATAATTCTGCCTTATGAATTCGATCACATTTAAGATCATGCCATTGCCGGTCAGAGCATCCTTTTCCCTGTCATCTGCAACCATATCAATCACTTTCCAGTAATTGTTCAAAAAGATTTCCCTGATTCCGGTTTTCATCATATCGTTTAACAGGTATTGGTAGAGGGCCTCAATGTCTTTGTTTTTCATCAAGTCCCTTGCGGTATTTAAGGAAGCCATAACAAAACGGACGGTATGGTTTTTGATCACCTTAGGCTCTTCCCTGCTTTGAATGACCATCTCCTCAAATTTCCTGGCATTTCTTCTGATTCCTTCCTTGTTTCCATTCCTTATGTCCCTTTTCACTCCCCGCTCCAAATATTCCGGATATTCCACCCGTTCAAAGGACAGATTCTTAACCAGTTCCCTGTCAATGACGCACTGGTCCTGAAATACAAAGGTATAGGAAAGATATTCCTGCATCTGCTTTAAAGTATCTTTAAGACTGGATAAACTTCCAAGTTCCCCGTAGCTGATGAGAAATTCTCCCTTCTCCTTCAGTTCCTTCAATATCTGGGTTTTAAATATGGCCTTTAAATACTTCACGTTCTGGCCGTCTGAAATCATGACAAGAATCTGTTTTTCATAGGGAAGCTTAAAGATGAAAAAGCCGGTCAGACAGATTGCGTCAAGGCTGTCTTTAAGGACTTCCGTCATCTGGTTCGTCGTATCCTCCAGAATGCTTTCTGACTGGATCAGAAACATGGAAATTACCTGGTCCTTTTGCTTTCGTATCTTTTCAGCAAATTGCTTTTGAACCATTTCCTCATCATTTCCGTCTCCCGTCAGGATGGAAAACAGCAGCTGTTCCGCGGAAACCTGCTCCACCTTATTCTTTGATAACTTTTTCTCTACGGTCCCAAGGACCTCTATGATGTCCTCCACATCAAGAGGTTTCAGCAAATATTCAGCTACGGATAACTGTATGGCGCGCTGGGCATATTCAAACTCCGAATACCCGGTCAGAAGAACTGCCGCCGTCATAATCCCTGCTTCCCTGATCTTGTGGATCATGGCCAGTCCGTCCATCTTTGGCATATTGATATCCGTTATAACCACATCCGGATGCAAAGATAACACTTTTTCAAGCCCTGCCTCTCCATCGCTTTCCCCTGCAACCACTTCATGTGACGTATACTTTTCAATGATTTTTATGATCCCGTTCCTTGTGTTTGGTTCGTCTTCCACAATTACCACTTTCATGCCCAAGTATCGTTCCCCCTGTCTATTCTTCAAACAAAATCTCAGCCGTTATTTTGGTTCCCCTGTCATTTGATTCAATAAAGAAATGCCCTTCTTCTCCATAATAGTATTTGATCCTCATAATCACATTCCGTACCCCGATACTCCCCTCAATGGTGCCGCTTGAATAATCATAGTGATTCAGTTCCCTGACCAGTTCCCCCTCCATGCCTTTTCCATTGTCCTCCACTTGAACCACCAGATGCTTATCTCCCATTTTTCTGATAGATACCGTAAGCATATCCTGTCCGTTATCGCCTGGAAACCCATGGATAATGGCATTCTCAATGAGAGGCTGGAACAACAGCTTGTGCATCTTTAAATCCAGGACCTCCTCATCCACATCCATTATGCAGTGGAAGGAAAAGGAAAACCTTTGCTGCTGGAGAAAGATATACTGCTTTAAATAATCAAGCTCACTCCTCACACTTACCACACCATTGCTTTTATGTACGCTGTAACGCAGAATGGATCCAAGATTTTTAAGCATTTTGCTGATTAAGAACTGTTCATTTTCTATGGCCATCCAGTTGATGGCATCCAGGGTATTATAAAGAAAATGAGGGTTGATCTGGGCCTCCAAAGCCTTTAATTCCGCATTTTTCTCTCGGAGAAGGGCTTCCTTTTCCATCTTTCCAGACTGGTCAATCTTTTGTACCATATGATTGAAGTGCCTTGCAATCTTTCCAAACTCATCCCTCCAGGTGTGCTCGATCTGCACCGTATAATCCCCCTTATAGGCTCTGTCCATGGCAGAGGTGATCTTTTCAACACAGACCTGTAAGGAACCTGCAAACTGGATCATAATAAGAATGCTGGTAATGATGATCAATATCGTAAGCAGAATGATCACCTCAAAGATATATTTAAAATCCTTTAAAGGCTCTCTGTAATCCCGGAGGCTGACCAGGACAAACTGGTTTTTTAACACAGGCTTTGTGTAAATGCTGTAAAATCCATTGTTCATGATCTGATGGGCTTCCACCGCCTGTCTGATCTTAAGTTCCGGCTGGGAAAACAGCTCCTCTTTGCAGTCTTCCCATTCTTCAAAGATGCCTGTCCCAATTAAGTCCGCCCTGGTACTGGAAAGGATGCTTCCATTGGCATCGCAAAGAAAGGATACATTGAATTCGCTTTCGTTTTCCTGGGAATAGGTTTCCCGGATATTGGTTTCGTCAAGGCAGATCAGTATGCTTCCAACCGTACCTTGTCTGTAATTATTAATATCAGCAATCCGGTGACCCAGATAGATGATATTTCTTTTTGTCCCGTTTGCCTCCTCCCGGTTTATGACATTGGAATAAACGGTCTGGGTGTTATGAAAGGTCTCATCAGTCACAGCCAGCCAGCTTTTATCTTTTTCCGGAAAGCAATAGCTGTCCATGGTGCTGTTGGTAATGGAATCATACAGAATGCATTCCTTTTTTTGTGTCACCACCGCAATCCCTAATATTTCCGGATGAAGATAGGAGATATTTTCCAGATCTTCTTCCAGCTGCTTCTTTAACAGATAATAATTTCTGGAATCCCACACATTCAGCTTTTCCAGCTTTAGGGCATATTCATTTTCCGTATAAATAGACATGATGATGCTGTCATATTCGGAAAAGAAATCTTCCAGCCCTTTCTGGGATAGCTTCATATTGCTTTCCACCAGAATATCCATCTGCTTTTTTATGGTGTTGGCGGCAATGATACAGGTTATGATTTCAATTACCATGACAGGGACGATCGAGACAAAAAGCAGGATGATCAATGTCTTTTTGGCAATCCCCCATCCTCTGTATCTGTTTACCAAATATTTGATCAAGCCATGTTCCCCCTTTGTTAATTTCTTCCAAATCTCTTCTTTTTTTGTATTATAACATAATTTATAAATTAGAATAGGATTTTCAGCCGGTCCGGAACAAAAAGAAGACCTTAAACAGTTATGAAATGGAAACATGGTGGCTAAACACCAATTCTGACTGCCCAATACAAAAAGAAGGCTTCTGTAAAAACGCCGAAGCCTTCTTTGTCTGCAAAGTCATTTATTCTTGTCTTTTCATCTTACAGGGTCATTTCATTTTCCGCTTGGAATCTAATTCAAGCCCATGTTCCGTCTTTTTTTCATGATGTGGTCTTCAATATCATTGGCTACCTGTACCGGGTCATCACCTAACGCCACTTTGCCTCCGGTCAGGCTCTCCACATCTTCTGTAAGCAGTTTTACAAGCTTTGGTGCGCCGGTGATAAATGGAGTGGGGGAAAGATGGGTATAGGCCCCGTATGCTATGGCAAATAAGCCATCTATAGTGGCCTTCTGTTCCATCCACTCCGGTGCAGTCACCGCGATGGGCAAATCAGAAATATCGGCATCCAGATGGTCGGCCAGGGCCGTTACAAGCATGGAAATTCTTCCTGTATCCGTGCAGGTTCCAAAGCTTAACACAGGAGGGATCCCCAAAGCCCTGCACACTCCCTGCAGACCTTCTCCGGCCTGATCGATGGCTTCTAAATTGCACATTCCCGCAACCTCTAATCCATGGTTTCCGCACCCCCCTGCAACTACAAGGATGTCTTTTTTAATCAGTTCTTTTGTTAAATTTACCGTATTCCAATCCTGAGGTCCATTTCTTAATGTGGAACAGTTTGCCAGGGCAACAATTCCTTTTAACTGTCCATTTGCAATGACATCCACCAGATTATTTAAATCATTTCCGATTGCATTTAATACTGCTTCCGTGGAAAATCCGGCAATGGCTTTTTGCTTGTATTTTGGAACCATGGGCTTAATCTGGTCATGCCTTTTCTTAAAGTTCTCAATGGCAACGTTAATGCACGTCTCCGCCATTTCCTCTGCCTTGCCCGGATAATATGGCATCTTATGCTCTGTGCCGGGAACACCGATAATCGTGCTGACGCTTACAAGCGCTACCTGATATTTTTCCGCATATTGATCGATGGCAGGCGGAGAACAGTTTTCTTCCATTACAAATGCATCCACCGTCCCTGTTGCTAAAAACGGTTCAATGGATAACCAGTTACCCATAAGGCCCACAAACACATCATCCATTTCAAATCTTTGCAGCAATTCTTGTCCGGTCTCAATGGAGCCTACGATATGAATTCCCTTTGCTCCGGCCTGCCTTGCCATATCCTGATACTTCTGCATCCTTGCCTTCTGTAAAGCAGCAACTCCAATCCAGGGCTGATGTCCATTAAATGCAATATTTACGTAGTCAGGATCCATAATTCCCAAATCCACATCCACTTCATGAGGCATCGGCGTTCCAAATAGTATATCCTGGGTCATTTCGAGGCCAATCTGCGCAGTATAAATCGTGGATAGACCTAAGCGCAGAGCTTTTGTTGCCAGGGAAACGTAATCGCCATCTACGTTGGTAAGGCAGCTTGCAATGCTGTTCTGTACTTCGTGTTCAACGCCTGATGGGTAAATGTGTAAGTCTTCCCAAATCTTTTTTCGTTTTTTCGGTGAAAAGACTTCTACCATAACACTTTTCTCATCAGGGCTTATTTTCATCTCCCGGTCAAGAAATTCTGCAAGGCTTACAGCCATCTGGTTCACATCCTGGTTTGTATTGATCCCTGTTTTTTCACACATCCATTTTAATTTGTTAACGTCCGTAATCTGAAAAACAGTATTGCCTTTTCCTGTTTCTTTTAAGGTCCGGAAGGCCTCGTAAGCATGATGGGCATAGGTGGCAGCTCCCATAATGTTTCGCATAAGAAGATTTCTCATGGCCATGGCATCCGGGCCAATTCCGCAAACACCCTTTTCCGGCCCCTTCTGTTCATTGATTCTGCAAGGTCCATTGGTACATAATTGGCAGCTTAATCCCTGCAGGCAAAATTTGCATCGTATCTTTTCCTGCTCGTCCCATCTGGAAAATACGCTAGATAATCCGTCATCCCTTATCCTCACCAGCATCTCTTCCACGGAGTCATGATAGCTTACCCGTCCTTCTGTCTTTTCTAAAACCGTCTCTGGCATAATTACCTCCATTAAAATATCATTCAGTCAGTAGTATGCCAAATTTTAGAAACCCTATTCTATTTGCATCGAATCAGACGGTCCGCTCCAAATCATTAACCTCCCAGAGTCACATCCTGCCTGGAATACCATTCAATGGCATCGTATACGTGCTGAGGCGTAAAATCCGGCCAGTAATCATCGATCACATACATATCTGAGTAAACGGACTGTACCGGCAGGAAACCGGACAGCCTTCTGCGGCCTCCCCACCGGATCACCAGATCGATCCTGGAAACATCGGCGGTTTTTAATTTAGGGCCTATGGCTCCGTCATGAAGTCCCAGATCCCACTCCCAGCTGTAATTGACTAGAAAATTGATCTTCATTCCTCCATTGCCGAACTGGTGCCTGTTGGTATATGGCTTCAGCTCCTCCGGAAACATTGACGTTGTTTTTCCCAGAACCAAAAGCTCGGCATCTTCCTTAGACAATTCCTCCACGGCTTTTACGCACGCCTTCGAAAAGGCTTCCCTCTGGATTGAGGGACGCTTTGTATTGTCCACGGTAAAGCCGTAAAAGGTCATTTCATTAATCCCAAGTTTTTTGCAAAGGTGGTAAAGGACCATTCCAGGGGATATTCCATTGTCATACCCTGCCTCTTTCCCCATTCCTTTTCCAAGGGCCCAGCGGCGGTTGCCGTCTGGTATGATCCCGATGTGCTTTGGAATTCTCATATACGTTCCTCCATTTTTCCTGCTATATTTAAATTATATAGAAAGTATAGCCAATTTTTTCTCTTCCATAATTCTCCTTAAGTAAATCTTGTTGGATGCAGGAGATGTGGAGGAAATGTTCTGGTATCTGGAGATCTAGCAATACAGCCTGGCAGAAAATAAGGACATCGGGAAAGCGGAAGAGAATTGCTAACGCTTAATTGAAAGAAATGAATAGGTGAATGCCCCATAAAAACTGACGGCATGCCCCTCTTCCCAGGGCACACCGTCCAACTCTTAAATGACTTTTATAAAAAATTATATTCCGTTAGTATCTTTTCCCGTCCTGTAGTCATATCCGTAAAGTATTCATAAAAACTGATTCCCAGGAAGGAGCCAGAAATGTTTATGATATTGTCAAAACCGCGGCCCTTTAACGCCATAGCTGCATTATAGCTTCTCTGGCTGGTCCTGCAGTGCAAATATACCGGCCTGTCATGAGGAATTTCTGATACACGCTGCCTGAGTTCACCTAAGGGGATATTCACGGCTCCAATGAGATGACCCATCTCAAACTCGTCACGGCTTCTCACATCGATGATGCATGCTTTGCTCTCCACCAGTTCACGCACTTCACTTACATGAACCTGTTTAAGGGCACCGTGCAGGACATTGAGTGCCACCAGCGCAGCCAGATTAACCACATCCCTTGCTGTGCCGAACACCGGTGAGTAGCAGAGTTCCAGTTCTTTTAAATCCTCTAGTGTTCCGTTCATGGCAATAAGGGTTGCGATAACATCGATCCGCTTGTCTACATTGCCCTTGCCGATGGCCTGGGCTCCCAGGATCTTTCCCGTTGGTACCTCAAATACAAGCTTAAAGTGCATAGGAGAACTGCCGGGCATCAGGCCTACCTTATCCATGGCCATAGTGTAGACCGAATCGCATGGTATATTATTTGCTTTTGCAGTTCTCTCATTCAGGCCTGTAGCAGCAGCGTTCAACTGGAACAGCCTGACAGCGCAGGAGCCAATGACTCCGTTATACCTGGTGAACATGCCATACATGGCATCAGCGGCTGCCCTTGCCTGGCGAAGAGCCGGACCAGCCAGAGGAAGCCTGGTCGGTTTGTGGGTCAGACGCTGGTAGACCTCGATGGCATCGCCCACTGCATAGATATGAGGGTCACTGGTGCGGTAATCCGGCGTCACCTTGATTGCACCGGTCTCACCGATTTCCAGCCCTGCCTGCTTTGCCAGCTCTGTCTCCGGCAGTACGCCAATGGAGAGCACCACTGCATCGCAGGGCAGCTCCCTGCCTGAGTTTAAGATCACCTTATCCTCAGTGATAGCCTTAACGCCGTCACCTACAGCCAGTTCCACGCCCTGATCATAGAGCTCTTTTTGCAGAATCTGGCTCATATCATTATCAAAAGGTGCCATGATCTGACCGGCAGCCTCTGCCACAGCTACCTGCTTACCTGCAGATTTCAGATTTTCTGCCACCTCAAGGCCGATAAAGCCGCCTCCTATTACAACCACACTGCAGATCTCTTCTCTGGCAACATATTGATCCAGCTCTGCAATATCATTCACATTGCGCACTGTAAATACATGAGGAAGAGACACTCCCTCGATTGACTTCGGCCGGATCGGATATGATCCTGGCGATAGCACCAGTTCATCATATGATTCTTCATATTCCCGGCCGGATACACTGTCTTTGATCCGTATTTTCTTAAGGGTGCGGTCAATGCCGCACACCTCACTGTTAACACGCACCTCGATATCATAGGAATTCTCAAATCCCTCCGGCGTCATCAGAACCAGATAATCCTTATCCTCCACGGTCCTGCTTAAATAATAGGGAAGTGAGCAATTAGAAAAGGATACATGCTCTCCCCGTTCAAATATGGTTATGGACGCATCTGCATCCAGACGCCTGATTCTGGCTGCGGCGGACGCACCGCCGGCAACACCTCCCACAACAAGAACACGTTTACCCATGATCACACTTCCTTTGTAATTATTTTCTTTATGAATCTCCTTTTGCTGAAGAAGGCTTCTTCTCCAGGTTCAGCGACTTGTCATTATACACTGTCATATCTATATTATTGGTCAGTTTTGCAGCTACCAAACCGGTCACCATACCATCACTGACATTCAGGGCAGTTCTGGCCATGTCGATCACAGGCTCAATTCCTACCAGCAGACCTGCAATACCAACCGGGAGTCCAAGTGCGGATAACACGGTGATACCTGCAAAGGTTGCGCCGCCGCCTACACCGGCAATACCAATGGAAGCAAACGTGATGATGACTACCATCAGAATAAAGAAAGAAGGGGTAATTTGCTGGCCCACAGCAGGAGCCACCATGACTACCAGCATGGCAGGATAAATAGCCGCGCAGCCGTTCTGTCCGATGGAGGTACTGAGGGAACCTGCCAGGTTGGAAACTCCGTTATCCACGCCCATCTCATCTGTCAGGGTCCTGATGGTCAGCGGCAGGGTTCCTGCACTGGTACGGGAGGTAAATGCAAATACCAGGGTTGTCATGGCCTTCTTAAAATATGTAAGAGGGCTGACTCCCACGACAGCCAGTATCAGTCCGTGAATGATGAACATGATAAATATAGCTGTATAGGAAGCAAGAACAAATGTTACAAGCCGCAGGATGCTGGTATAGTCACTTCCCGCAATGGTCTTGGTCATCAAGGAGAAGATGCCGAATGGAGTCAGCATGATAATCATCATGACCACTTCCACCACCAAGGTATTCAGCGAATTCATTAGTTTTCCGAAAAACTCCGCCTGTTCCGGGGCGTAGGTACGTACCCCGATTA
This sequence comes from [Clostridium] celerecrescens 18A, assembly GCF_002797975.1. Classification (NCBI taxonomy): domain Bacteria; kingdom Bacillati; phylum Bacillota; class Clostridia; order Lachnospirales; family Lachnospiraceae; genus Lacrimispora; species Lacrimispora celerecrescens. Next base: position 3,230,049 of record NZ_PGET01000001.1, read on the forward strand.
CTCCGATTCCCAGGAATGCTGCAAAGAGCACCACAGAAAGGGTTGCATTGCTGCCCTGTCCGGTCAGGGCATAGATCGGATTGGATGGAATGATATCAATAATGGTATCTTCAATGGAAAGGCCCTCTTTCGCCTTCTCTTCCAGCTGGGAAGTCTTCTTGCTCTCAGCCTCGCCAATCTCCAGACCCTCTGCGCTGACGCCAAATGCCTTAGCGGTAACACCGCCTACCACTGCTGAAATTGCTGCCGTTGACAGGAGAATTACCAGTACAAGAGCTGTGATCTTGCCAAGGTTCTTGCCTGACTTCTGGTTAATGATCGCACACACGATGGATACAAAAATCAGCGGGATTACCATCATCTTTAAAAGCTTGGTATATGCAGTACCCACCAGGCTGATCCAGCGCAGGCTCTCAGAAACCGCTGCATCATCTGCCACTGTCTTTAAGATCGCTCCAAATATAATACCGCCGAACAGACCGGCTATTACACGTACATTAAAAGATTTGCCTTTTTTCTGCAATACAAACAGAACACCCAAATAGATTAAAAAACAGATTACACTTATATAAACAGCCATTTATTCCCCCACCTTTTCTTTGATGTTTTTAATTATGCTCTCGACAGCAGTAACAACATTCTTTGTATCAGTAGCCAGGTTAATCCGGATAAATCCGTGTGCCATGAGGCTGAACCACTCCCCAACGTCGCAGGCAAGACGACACTTGTTCTGGATAAAACCGGCAGTCTCTTCCCCTGTGAGATAGCCCCTTAAATCAATCCAGGACAGATATGTTCCCTCAAGAGGCGTAACCACGATCTCTGGAAGCTCTCTTGCAAACTCTTGTTTCATATAATTGTAATTGTGAATAATCAGTGCCTTCACATTCTCAAGCCATTCTTCTCCTCCCCGGAAAGCGGCCTCCACGCCTGCAACACCCATGAGGTTGACTTCCGGTGAACCAATGCTTTTGATGTATGCATCATAGGTTTCCATTAACGGTTTGTCAAATATGATTACATGGGAGTGAATCAGCCCGGCTAAGTTAAATGTCTTGGACCCCGCATTTAAGGTGATCAGAATATCCTTATACTTACCGTTTCCGACCAGGGCGGAGGATACGAACTTCTTCTCCTCATAGGTAAAATCCTGGTGAATCTCATCGGAAACCACCAGCACCCCATGTCTGCGGCAGATGCCGAACATGGTATCCAGCTCCTCCTCTGACCATACCCGGCTTACAGGGTTATGAGGGGAACACAGGATGAACATCTCTACCTTGTTGTCCATGATTTCCTTCTCAAACTTTTCAAAATCCAGGGTATAATAACCGTTGTTGTTATCAAGCTCACAGGTTACAAGCTTTCTTCCAGTATTCAGTATGGCATCATAAAATGGGTAATATACAGGGGGGCAGATAATAACGGACGCATCCTCTTTGGTGTATGCCCTTACAGCTGCATATAAGGATCCCACCACTCCGGTAGCAAACCTTATATTTTCCCTGGCAAGTTCCACATTATGATGCTTCATCTGCCATGCAAAAAAAGAATCAAAAAATGCATCCTCTACCGTGCCATAGCCAAACACGCCGTGCTCCACGCGCTTGACCAAAGCCTCCCTTACTGCTGCCGGCGACTGGATCTCCATATCGGCAACCCAAAGGGGAAGCAGGTCTGCATCTCCAAAAATTTCCTGAAGTGAGTCCCACTTTAATGTACCCGTTCCCCGTCGCTCCACACAATTTTCCCTACAGAACTTCTCAATGTCCATGAAAATACCATCCTTTTCGTAGTATAAGCAAGCTATTGCATAATATTGTTCACTAACTGAACTATATTATAAAATACTTAGTACATATTGTCAATATATTTTTAATTCATTTTTAATAAATAGGGCATTTTTTACATAATTTGTTTATTTAAAATTATTATAGTTTATTCACTTAACAATATTTCCCGTTTTGTTTGAAATAATATATTGAAGCCCTATTCTATATATGGTACTATTACATGTACAAACATCATCAATTGGAACAGGAGCATTTATATGAGTCATATTTCAGATATAAACAGTGCATATCAGAAGTTGAATGCACGGGCGGATACCTTGTATGAATTTATCATCTTATATCACAATTACATCTATGCCCATCATACATATGAGAATGAAAACTTTAACATGATGGAGATACACACCCTTACCTACATTGACGACTCCCCCGGGATTACCGCCACTGAGCTGTCAAAGATATGGCACAAAAGCAAAAGTGCCATTTCCCAGGTCATCAAGAAGCTGGTTGACTCCGGATATATAGAAAAACGCTACAAAGAGAATAATGAAAAATCCGTATGCCTGTATGTGACAGAAAAGGGACAGAGACTTTCCTCGGTTCACAAAGCTTACGATGTAGCAGACATCACACAGACCACCTCCTATCTGATCGAACAGTGCGGTGAGTCAGACCTAGATGCCTTTTACCGGATTGTTGAAAAGTATAATGAACTTCTGAAATCTGATCTGGAATCTTAGGGATATCAATTGTCAATTATATAAGAACAGCAAAAAAGCTGCAAGATCTATACCGTAAGGTCAGATTGAGCAGCTTTTCTCATATGTTGCATTCTTAATGTATTTTAAACATCAAAAGGGGCCGTGTACGAAACTGCCGGTACCACAACCCCCTTCGACTGTCATATATAGATGTTACATGTAATATCTTTAAATTGCCTCACCTTCAGCATCATAAAGGAAACATATTTTTTAGTTTTCCTTAATTGTTAAGTGCTGCCTGTGCTGCTGCCAGTTTTGCAATCGGCACACGGAATGGAGAACAGGATACATAATCCAGACCAATCTTATGGCAGAACTCTACGGAAGAAGGATCTCCGCCGTGCTCGCCGCAGATACCAACATGCATCTCCGGACGAACGCCCTTGCCTAACTTAATTGCTGTTTCCATAAGCTTGCCTACGCCGGTCTGATCCAGTTTTGCAAATGGGTCATTCTCGAAGATCTTGGTGTCATAGTAAGCATTTAAGAACTTGCCTGCATCGTCACGTGAGAAGCCATAGGTCATCTGAGTTAAGTCATTGGTTCCGAAGCAGAAGAATTCTGCCTCTTTGGCAATGTCATCAGCGGTCAGGCATGCTCTTGGGATCTCGATCATGGTACCTACTTCATATTTTAAGCTGCTTCCTGCTGCAGCGATCTCTGCGTCAGCAGTTTCAACTACGATCTTCTTAACAAACTTTAATTCCTTCTCATCACAGATCAGCGGAATCATGATTTCCGGGCAAACGTTCCAGTCAGCATGTGCTTTCTGAACGTTGATGGCTGCACGGATCACTGCCTTTGTCTGCATCTTTGCGATCTCAGGATAGGTAACTGTCAGACGGCATCCACGATGTCCCATCATCGGGTTAAACTCGTGTAAGGAATCAATGATGCTCTTGATCTGAGCAACAGTCTTGCCCTGGGTATCTGCCAGCTTCTTAATGTCGTCTTCCTCTGTTGGAACGAACTCATGCAGAGGCGGATCTAAGAAACGGATGGTAACAGGATTACCTTCCAATGCTTCGTAAAGCTTTTCAAAATCATCCTGCTGTACAGGAAGGATCTTTTCAAGAGCTGCTTCTCTTTCCGCAACGGTATCGGAGCAGATCATCTCGCGGAATGCGTCGATTCTGTCTCCTTCAAAGAACATATGCTCGGTACGGCAAAGGCCGATTCCTTCTGCTCCCAGTTCTCTTGCTTTTCTTGCATCAGCAGGTGTGTCAGCATTGGTTCTTACTTTCAGCCTTCTGTACTTGTCTGCCCATGCCATGATTCTTCCGAATTCACCGATAATGGCTGCGTCTACTGTCGGAATGATTCCGTCATAGATCTTTCCGGTAGATCCATCAAGGGATAAGAAGTCTCCTTCATGATATTCCTTGCCTGACAGGACGAATTTCTTATTTTCTTCATCCATAACGATTTCGGAACAGCCGGATACACAGCATGTACCCATTCCACGTGCAACAACTGCTGCATGAGAAGTCATACCGCCGCGTACGGTTAAGATACCCTGAGCTGCTTTCATTCCTTCAATATCTTCCGGTGAGGTCTCAAGACGAACCAGTACAACCTTCTCGCCTCTTTCATGCCATGCTTTTGCATCGTCAGCCGTAAATACGATCTTACCGCATGCAGCTCCTGGAGATGCTGCCAGAGCCTTTCCAATCGGTTCTGTCTTCTTTAATGCATCTGTATCAAACTGAGGATGGAGTAAGGTATCCAAGTTTCTTGGATCGATCATCTTAACTGCCTTTTCCTCTGAAATCATGCCTTCGTCAACCAGATCACAAGCAATCTTTAAAGCAGCCTTAGCTGTTCTCTTGCCGTTACGGGTCTGAAGCATGTAAAGGGTTCTATCTTCAATGGTAAATTCCATATCCTGCATATCTCTGTAGTGATCTTCCAGCTTATTGCAGATTCCTACGAACTGCTCATAGGCTTCCGGCATAACTTCCTTTAACTGGTCAATCTTCTGCGGTGTGCGGATACCGGCAACTACGTCCTCACCCTGTGCGTTCATTAAGAACTCACCCATAAGGTGCCGTTCGCCGGTTGCTGGGTCACGGGTAAATGCAACACCGGTACCGGAGGTCTCGCCCATGTTACCGAACGCCATCATCTGAACGTTAACAGCAGTACCCCAGGAATATGGGATATCGTTGTCGCGGCGGTATACGTTTGCTCTCGGGTTGTTCCAGGAACGGAAAACAGCCTTGATCGCTTCCATCAGCTGTAACTTTGGATCTGTCGGGAAATCAGCACCGATCTTTTCCTTATACTCAGCCTGGAACTGTTTTGCGAGCTCCTTTAAATCCTCAGCTGTTAAATCTACGTCCTCTGTGATTCCTTTTTCTTCCTTCATCTTATCGATGAGCTCTTCAAAGAACTTTTTCCCCACTTCCATAACGACGTCGGAGAACATCTGGATAAATCTGCGGTAACAGTCCCATGCCCAACGAGGATTACCGGATTTTGCAGCCAGAACTTCCACTACTTCTTCATTCAAACCAAGGTTTAAGATGGTGTCCATCATACCTGGCATAGATGCTCTTGCACCGGAACGAACAGAAACCAGAAGAGGATTTTCCTTATCGCCGAACTTCTTTCCGGTGATCTCTTCCATCTTAGTGATGTGTTCCATGATCTGGTCCATGATCTCATCGTTAATCTTCTCGCCGTCATCATAATACTGAGTACAAGCCTCTGTTGTTATGGTAAATCCCTGGGGAACCGGAAGGCCTAAATTTGTCATCTCTGCCAAGTTGGCGCCTTTTCCTCCTAACAGGTTTTTCATGCTTGCATTACCTTCGGTAAACAAATAAACCCATTTTCTTGCCATAAGTAAATTTCCTCCTCAAAATGTGTTGGTTGTCCAGCTTTTCTGCCGGATACATTCGCAAAAAAGCCCTGCAAATATTATAGCATAATTCATACGCTAGTAAAGGGGGTTTCTTTAATTATTCCCAAAAATTAGCTCTTTTTTCGATACAATTACCATGAAAGTACTTCCATATTCAGTCATTTTCCGATATGCGATTTTAGTTCGTATATACGAATTTTCCATTTGAAAATCCACGTTTTACCCCCAAAATTTTACAAAATAAATTCAAAATTTTTCAGTTAAAACAGACTTTTTTTCTTTCAGCAACACCAGGCAGATCCCCAGCGTCAAAAATTCTGACACCGGCATAACGGTCCAGATCCCGATTACCCCAAATGCCATTGGAAGAAGAAATACAAGAACGCTGCTTAAGATAAGTCCCCGCATCAGGCAGATGAACAAAGCCTTTCCCGGATTTAGTACCGACTGGAACCAGGTGCTGAACAAGATGTTAAATCCCATGGGAAGAAATGACAGGAAATAAATTCTGACAGCAGGAACCGACATGCCTAAAATCTCATTCGCAGGCTTAACAAAGGCCTCTGTTACCATAGCCGGGAAAAGCATACCCACTCCCACAAACAGCACACCGGCAACGCATGCGGCCAATTCTCCCATGCGGCGTGTTTCCTTTAACCTCTCCATTTTTCCGGCCCCGTAATTCATGGCCAGAATGGGTTGGGAGGCCTGCGAGATACCATTATTAATAGAAGCAACAATCAAGGCGCTGTTGGATATGATACCGTACACCACCACTCCAAGATCGCCAACGTAAGCCAAAAGCTGGCGGTTAAATAAAAACATGACGATTCCGCTGCACGTTTCTAATAAGAAACTGGAAAGGCCGTTTACCACGATTTCCCCTGCTTTTCTCCATTTGAAGCCAAGGGCGATTTTTAAGGAACTTCCCTTGGAAAAGAAATGGGTTAGCAGGATGCCAAGAGTCAGGCAGGAGCCGATCACAGTGGCCGCCGCCGCTCCTGCCATTCCCATATTCATAGGAAAGATAAAAATATAATCCAGGAGCACATTGGTGACACCGCCGGTGATCACGGCAGTCATTGCCAATTTAGGAGCTCTGTCATTTCTGACAAAGGCCTGAAGGAAAGAAGAAAGCAGGAATACAGGCGCCCCCCATACCAGTATCCTTCCATATTCCCTGACATATAGATCCATGGTTTCATTTCTTCCCAGAAATTTTGTCACAGGGTCAAACAGCAGATGCCCTGCCGTCACATAGAACACGCCGGCAGCTGCTGCCATGCAGAGTGCAGCCGTAAAATATTCCCTGGCCCCATGCTCATCTCCCTTTCCCTTGGAAATGGACAAGAGCACACCCCCGCCTACGCCAAACAGCAGGCCGGTTCCGAAAAACAGACTGTATAAGGGCAGAAGAAGGTTTAAAGCAGCAATTCCGATGGCGCCTACTCCCCGTCCGATCATCAGGGTGTCCGCCAATATATATATAGAAGTAACCAGAGTGGCGCTGATGGATGGCATCAGATACCTTAAAAATAACTTCTTCACCGGTTCTTCCAGTAAATTTGCCTTTTTCATAAAAATCCTCCTTTTTTATTCTTTAAACATTCTATCATTTTTCGTTTAAATAACAAGTAATATCAGAGAATATCCGTCCATATTAAATGGTTAAGGAATATATTCCATAAAATGCTCGATTATTTTTTGATTTTTTCTGTAAAATTACACCAAATGAGATTGTTTCCAGAACGAAAATGTGATACATTAGTGGTATCTCTGAAAATTAATCAAAAACAGGAGGAAAAACAAGATTATGAAAAAGAGAGCATTAGCATTAGCAATGGCAGTCATGATGACTGCAGCATTAAGTGGATGTGGATCTTCCAATCAAGGCGGCGCTACCACAGCTGCACCGGAAACCACAACTGCTGCTGAAAAAACGGCAGAGACAACAGCCGCAGCTTCAGAAAAATCTGACAACGGGTATGAGCTTGCATTGGTTACAGACTTAGGAACCATTGATGATAAGTCCTTTAATCAGGGCGCTTGGGAAGGCATGAAGAAGTATGCGGAGGAAAACAACATTTCCTACAAATACTACCAGCCCCAGGAAGGTACTACTGATTCCTATCTTGAGACCATCGGCCTTGCCATCGAAGGCGGCGCCAAGTTAGTTGTTTGCCCAGGATTCTTATTTGAAGAGCCTGTATTCCTTGCTCAGGATCAGCACAAAGATGTTCATTTCATCCTTCTGGATGGCGAACCTCACAATGGTGATTATTCAGAATTCAGAACAGAGGCTAATGTTATGCCGATCCTCTTCCAGGAAGACGAGCCTGGATTCTTAGCAGGCTATGCAGCAGTGAAAGACGGTTATACTAAGCTTGGTTTCTTAGGCGGTATGGCAGTTCCTGCAGTTATCCGTTATGGCTACGGATTTGCAGAAGGCGCTGACGTTGCAGCTAAGGAAATGGGAATCGACAACATAGAAATCATGTACAACTACACAGGTGCATTTGCCGCTACACCGGAAGCTCAGTCCATGGCAGCTTCCTGGTACCAGAACGGAACCGAAGTGATCTTTGGATGCGGAGGCGCAGTTGGCAACTCCGTTATGGCTGCTGCTGAAGAAAAAGGCACGAAGGTTATCGGCGTTGACGTTGACCAGAGCTATGAATCCAATACTGTTATCACCTCAGCGATGAAAGAGCTGTCCGTTTCCGTTTACGATGGAGTAAAGGCATTCTATGACAATTCTTTCCCAGGCGGAAAAACCAGCATCTTCTCAGCAAAGAACAATGGTATCGGACTTCCAATGGAAACTTCCAAATTCACCAAGTTCACACAGCAGGATTATGATGCAATCTTTACTCAGTTAAAAGACGGTAAGATCGAACTTGTACAGCCTTCCCAGGATAACAACAATCCTACGGTTGACTTAAAGCTTGAAAAGACAAAAATTAACTTTGTAGAATAATCTGCAAAAGAAGCGCCATTCGGGTAAACCTTTAAGCCCAAACAGCGCGGGCTAGAAAGAGGAATACCTTCCAGGCATACCTATATGCCCAAATAGCGTGGGCGGGAAAGAGGAATACCTTCCAGGCATACCTATATGCCCAAATAGCGTGGGCGGGAAAGAGGAATACCTTCCAGGCATACCTATATGCCCAAATAGCGTGGGCGGGAAAGAGGAAAGGAGATGCCGTTTGATTCACCAGTCAGAACAGACCTGGTCTCTTACGGCATCTCTTTTTTATTTCTCATAAAACAGAAAAATACCACGGTGTATTTTATTAACCAGGTCCCATAGATAGGTACCGAATTAAGGGGGATTTTATGGACTACATTATTGAGATGCTTCACATCACGAAAGAATTTCCTGGTATCATCGCCAATGATGACATTACTCTGCAATTAAAGAAAGGCGAGATACATGCTCTGCTTGGTGAAAACGGCGCGGGAAAATCCACGCTCATGAGTGTCTTATTCGGCCTGTACCAGCCGGAAAAAGGCGTCATAAAGGTCAGAGGAAAAGAAGAAAAGATAACAGGGCCGCTGGATGCCAATGCCCTGGGTATTGGCATGGTTCATCAGCATTTTAAGCTGGTAGAGAATTTTACCGTACTTCAGAATATTGTACTGGGCATTGAAACGACAAAACGCGGGTTTTTAAAGATGGATGATGCCCGTAAAAAGGTTATGGATTTAAGTGAGAAATACAAATTATTCGTGGACCCGGATGCGATCATATCGGACATTACTGTTGGCATGCAGCAAAGGGTCGAGATTTTAAAAATGCTTTATCGTGACAACGAAATCATGATTTTTGATGAACCCACCGCGGTTCTTACTCCTCAGGAAATTGAGGAACTGATGCAGATCATGAAAGATCTGGTAAAGGAAGGAAAGTCCATCCTGTTTATCACCCACAAGCTCAATGAAATCAAGGCGGTTGCGGACCGCTGTTCTGTCCTGCGCCGCGGTAAATATATTGGAACGGTAGAGGTAGCAGAAACGACACCTGAAGAAATGTCAGAGATGATGGTTGGCCGAAAGGTAAATCTGACCGTTGACAAGAATCCTTCAAAGCCCGGTGAAGTTGTGCTGGAGGTAAAGGATCTTTCGGTGGAGGCTAAAAGAGAAGGCCAGACAAAAAAGATGGTCCATGATGTCTCCTTCAAGGTAAAAAGAGGTGAGATCGTCTGTATTGCCGGCATCGACGGCAATGGCCAGACAGAGCTTATCCATGCCATTACCGGCATTTCCGATATGAGCTCCGGTACCGTTACCATCAACGGGGAAGACGTGACGAAAAAGAGCATCCGTTACAAAAATACCCATGGTTTGTCTCACATACCGGAGGACCGGCACAAACACGGCCTTGTCCTGGATTATAACCTGGCCTACAACCTGGTTCTTCAACAGTATTTTGAAAAGGACTTCCAAAGCAACACCTTCTTAAAAAATGACAAGATCTATGAATATGCGGAAAAGCTGATCCAGGATTATGATATAAGAAGCAGTGAAGGCTCCTTTACTACTGCCCGCAGCATGTCTGGCGGAAACCAGCAAAAGGCTATTGTAGCAAGGGAGATCTCCAAGGCTCCTGATATCCTGCTGGCAGTTCAGCCCACCCGTGGCTTAGACGTAGGAGCCATTGAATACATTCACCGCCAGCTGATAAAGCAAAGAGATGCGGGTGCCGCCATTCTCTTGGTATCCCTGGAATTAGATGAAGTCATGAATTTAAGCGACCGGATTCTGGTCATGTTTGAAGGCGGAATCGTAGCCGACCTAAATCCTAAGAACGTTACGGTTCAGGAATTGGGTCTTTATATGGCAGGCGCAAAGAAAGAAGGTGGCAAATCATGAAACCGAAACAAATAAAGGACCATACAGGAATTCTTTCTTCCATTTTTGCCATTGTGCTTGGATTGATCGTAGGCCTGATCATTCTGTTCCTTTGCAATCCGAAGCAGGCTCTTCCTGGATTTGCAACGATTTTATCAGGAGCATTTACTCATGGAGCCAAGGGCGTTGGACAGGTGTTTTATTATGCAACTCCTATTATCCTCACCGGACTTTCTGTGGGGTTTGCCTTCAAGACAGGGCTTTTCAACATCGGGACTCCCGGTCAGTTTATCATGGGGGGATTTGGCGCTGTCTATGTGGGAATCCTCTGGACATCCTTAGGGCCGGCTCACTGGATCGTCGCTCTTCTTGCCAGCGTCATCTTAGGCGCTGTGTGGGGCCTTGTACCAGGACTTTTAAAGGCTTATTTTAATGTAAATGAAGTAATTGCTTCTATTATGATGAACTACATCGGCATGTATCTGGTTAACTGGATCGTGAAAAGTTATAAACCCTTATTTAATAACCTGCGAAATGAATCCCGGAATGTGGCAGCAACAGCCAACATTCCAAAGATGGGACTTGATAAGATATTCCCGGGTTCCAGTGTTAACGGCGGAATCCTCATTGCAATCCTTACGGTGATTGTGATCTGGCTCCTTCTTAACAAGACAACCTTTGGTTATGAATTAAAGGCTGTGGGCTTTAACCGGGATGCCAGTAAATATGCTGGTATTAATGAAAAAAAGAGCATTATTTTATCTATGGTAATCGCAGGAGCCATTGCAGGACTTGCAGGCGGGCTCTTGTATCTGGCAGGTACCGGAAAGCACATTGAAATCAAGGATGTGCTGGCATCGGAAGGCTTTACCGGCATTTCCGTTGCACTGCTGGGCTTAAGCAACCCCATCGGAGTTCTCTTCTCCGGCATCTTTATCGCTTACCTGACAGCCGGAGGATTTTACTTACAGCTGTTTGAATTTTCAACGGAAATCATTGATATCATCGTTGCAGTTATCATTTATTTCAGCGCCTTTGCCCTTATGGTAAAGATTATTCTTGCTAAAATTCATAGGCAGAAAAGCGAAAAAGCAGAAGCAGCTAAGGAAGGAGGAACGAAATCATGAGCGTAATTTATTTCATTTTTCAGCAGACCATGTATTTCATGATTCCTCTCATGATCGTAGCTTTGGGAGCCATGTTCTCTGAGCGAAGCGGAATCATCAACATTGCTTTGGAAGGAATCATGACCATGGGAGCCTTTACCGGAATCCTGTTCATTCATTTTACAGGCGGCACCATGAATGGACAGCTCCAGCTCATCATTGCGGTCTTAATCTCCATGGCAACCGGTATGGTATTTTCCCTGTTCCACGCCTACGCTTCCATTAACATGAAGTCCAATCAGGTAATCAGCGGTACTGCATTAAACATGTTCGCCCCCGCATTTGCCATCTTCGTGGCCCGTGTTATTCAGGGAGTACAGCAGGTTCAGTTTAACAACACCTTCCGCATTTCATCCGTTCCGTTATTGGGAAAGATACCGTTTTTTGGTCCTCTCCTGTTCCAGAACGCTTATATTACCACTTATATAGGCATTGCAATCTTTTTGCTTTCAACCATTGTTCTTTATAAAACCCGGTTTGGTTTAAGGCTCCGGTCCTGCGGCGAGCATCCCCAGGCGGCTGATTCCGCCGGAATTAACGTATATCGGATGCAGTATGCAGGTGTTATGATCTCCGGCGCCCTTGGCGGACTTGGCGGACTGGTCTTTGTAGTTCCCACCTCCACCAATTTTAACGCAGACGTAGCCGGATACGGTTTCCTGGCTCTGGCTGTATTGATCTTCGGCCAGTGGAAGCCGGTCAATATCATGTTTGCCTCCCTTTTCTTCGGGCTCATGAAGGCTATCGCATCAGCCTATTCCGGAATCCCATTCTTAAGCGCAATGGGCATTCCAAGTTACTTCTATAAGATGATACCTTATATTATCACCTTGATCGTGCTGATCTTCACTTCCAGAAACTCTCAGGCTCCTAAGGCAGAGGGTATTCCTTATGATAAAGGTCAGAGATAGAAGGCAGGGTTCAAAGGCAGAGATAAGAGACTGAGTTAAAAAGATGGAGAAAGAGGCATATGCCTCTTTCTCCATCTTTTTATTAATTATTTGAACTGATGCCTGTTAAATAAACAGGATCATGTTTAGAAACGGAACTTATCCTCAAAGTAGCTCTTCAGCTCTGCAATGGGAACTCTTACCTGTTCCATAGTATCACGGTCACGGACGGTTACGGCGAAATCTTCCTCTGAATCGAAATCATAAGTAACGCAGAATGGAGTACCGATCTCATCCTGTCTTCTATAACGCTTTCCGATGTTGCCTCTGTCATCGAATTCACAGTTATAATATTTGCAAAGCTCTTCATATACCTTTTCAGCGCCTTCATTCAGCTTCTTGGAAAGAGGAAGAACACCGATCTTAACAGGAGCTATGGCAGGGTGGAAATGAAGTACTGTACGTACATCTCCTTCTGCAATCTCTTCTTCATCGTATGCAGCACAAAGGAATGCAAGGGTCACACGGTCAGCTCCTAAAGAAGGCTCTACTACATAGGGGATGTACCGTTCTTTCTTTTCGTCGTCAAAATATGTCATATCCTGTCCGGACGTGTTCTGGTGCTGGTTTAAGTCGTAATCGGTCCTGTCTGCGATTCCCCATAACTCGCCCCATCCGAACGGGAACAGGAATTCAATGTCAGAGGTTGCCTTGCTGTAGAAAGAAAGTTCTTCCTTCTCATGATCCCTTACACGCATCTCGTCTTCTTTGATTCCCAGGGTCTGCAGCCAGTTGATGCAGAATTCTTTCCAGTATGCGAACCATTCCAGATCTGTATCCGGTTCACAGAAAAACTCCAGCTCCATCTGCTCAAATTCTCTGGTACGGAAAGTGAAGTTTCCTGGAGTGATCTCGTTACGGAAGGATTTACCTACCTGTCCGATACCAAATGGTATTTTTTTGCGGGATGTTCTCTGTACGTTTTTGAAGTTTACGAAAATACCCTGGGCTGTTTCTGGTCTTAAGTATACGGTATTTTTGGCATCTTCGGTTACTCCCTGGAAGGTCTTGAACATCAGGTTAAACTGACGGATATCTGTGAAATCATGCTTACCGCAGCTTGGGCAGCAGATGTTCTTCTCATCAATATAGCTCTTCATCTCTTCCTGGGACCAGGCATCAACAGAGCCTTCAATGGTGATATTGTTCTCAGCCATATAATCTTCAATCAGTTTATCTGCACGGAAACGCTCCTTACATGCCTTGCAGTCCATCAGTGGGTCGGAAAAACCGCCTAAATGTCCGGAAGCAACCCAGGTCTGGGAGTTCATCAGGATGGCACAGTCTACGCCTACGTTATATGGGCTTTCCTGAATAAATTTCTGCCACCATGCTTTTTTTACATTGTTTTTAAGTTCTACACCTAAGTTGCCGTAATCCCAGGTATTTGCAAGGCCGCCGTAAATTTCGGAGCCAGGATATACAAATCCTCTTGATTTTGCTAGTCCCACAATCTTTTCCATTGTCTTTTCCATGATCTTAACCTCTCTTATTTAAAAATGATGTAATTTTTCCCTTGTGCTGTCTGAACGGTATAGCGATCTTTTATAACTGCATTCTTGGAAACAAATAAAAGCCTTCCCTGGGTTTGTATTGTTACCGGTTGGGGTGTCTCCACGACGATGGCAAAGCTATCCCCTTTGTTGGACAAAGCTTTTTTTTCTGCCGGTTTTCCATCAGAGGCTTTTACAAATGCCACCCCTTCTGATTCACTCTGCTCCAGGACATCGGACAAACGGGTCACTGTAATGGAATCTACCTGGTTTTCTTTGTCCTCATACTGGGATGCAAAGCCTGCTAAGTCACTTCCAGATGCATAGTGGAAAACCATTTTGGCATTACCGTTTTCCATGGTACAGGAATCAAGGGTTACCGCTCCTTGGCCATGGGACTCGTTATATCCGGAAACAGCTTCTTCCAGATAGGCTTTCAATTCTTCTGCATGATAATAATCCTGTTCCGCATAGGTTTCCACCGTGGCGGTCTGAAGGGTTCCTTCTTCTGTTACATAAATTCTGCTGCTCTCCGTATTCAAGGTGCCGCCGCCGCTCCTGCCTAAGCAGCCTGTCAGCATTCCGGCGGCTAGAATGGCAGCCAGAAAGGCTTTCTTTTTTTTCATCCATTTCCCTCCTGCATTGAATTCTTTGTTACGCGGATTCGGGTGGTGGTTATGAAACTGAAGTGTTGGTTTGAATTGGTGTTGTGTTGGGTGTAATAGTGCGGACCGTGAGGATATAGTGCAGCACGTTAGTCCGCAGGGCAGCCCGTGAAGCCGCAGGCTTCACGGGCTCACGGGCGTTCGCCCTATGAATCAGGGCACGAGAAAATTTTCTTATGTGCAAGCACAACGAAAATTTTCTCGTGCCCTGATTCGCACTGCTCATAGCATTCTTGAACATTATACCAAACCCCACCTGTCATTTCAATACTTTCCATCCAGTCATAGTGTGTAAAATATTCAGCGAGTGAAATTCCTTGTCCACATAGCGCTTCTTATTGATCTCCACACAGCGGACGAATTCCTCCAGCACCGGATCCGTCAAAGTAAAGGTGTATAGGTGCTCTGCCGGAGAGGCGATTACATATTCCCATGCATAGCTTGCCGAATCACTGACAGAGCAGGGAGGGGTCTCTGTGTATTCTCCGTTTAACACCATTGCTTTCAGTTCAAAAATCCTCTGTACCAGCTCATTTTTCAGAGCTGGTTTTAAAAGCGCCCGGATCGACTGGTATAGTAGCTTTAAAACACCTGTTCCGTCCATATTCTCCCTGGCGTAATAATCGGCCAGTTCCAGAAAATAGGATCCATAGCAGGTTCCTTCCACATCCAGGGATAATGCTTCAAAATAATTGGTGATCTCCGCCGACCGAAGAGTATAGGAATCCCTGCCCTCATATAAGGAAAACTGCCCGAAGGCAAAGGGGCGGCTTACCGCCATGAATGGACTCCCCGGTCTTCTTGCCCCTCTGGCAAATGCGGTGATCTTTCCTCTTTCCCTGGTGAGTATCACAAGGCGCTTATCCATTTCTCCGACCGGGGTCACTTTTATTACCATCCCCGTCATGGTTTCAACTTCCCTCAATTCCTACCACCACTTTTAAATGTCTTTTTCATTATATCCATAATTTTTCATATACAGCTCGCTGTCCCGCCATTCTTTCCGGACCTTGACCCAAAGCTGTAGATTTACCTTTGTATCCATCAGAGCTTCTATTTCCCTGCGGGCTGAGCTTCCGATCTTTTTCAGCATGGAACCGCCTTTTCCAATGATGATCCCCTTGTGGGATTCCCGCTCACAGATAATTTCGGCTTCAATATCCATGATGCCGTTATCCCGCTCCTTCATCTTCTCAATCGTGACCGCGATCCCGTGAGGTATCTCATCATTTAAAAGACGAAGGGCTTTTTCCCTGATAAGCTCCGCTGAAATCTGACGCATGGGCTGATCTGTTACCGTATCCTCGTCGTAATACTGAGGCCCCTTTGGAAGATATTTATAGATGAGTTCCAGCATCAGGTCCGTATTTTTGTCCTTTAGAGCGGAAACAGGCACGATCTCAGCAAACTGGCAGACATCTTTATATGCACTTATAAAGGTTAAGATATCCTCCTGGTTCTTCACTGTGTCAATTTTATTAATAACAAGGATCACAGGAGTTTTTACCTGGCTTAACTGCTCCGCGATATGCTGCTCCCCGGCCCCGATGTAGGTAGTCGGTTCTACCAGCCAGAGCACCACATCCACTTCTTTTAAGGTGCGCTCCGCTACGCTTACCATATATTCGCCCAGCTTGTTTTTTGCTTTATGAATTCCGGGAGTATCAAGGAAGATGATCTGTCCTCTCTCATCCGTATACACGGTCTGGATGCGGTTTCTGGTTGTCTGGGGCTTATCGGAAGTGATGGCGATCTTCTGGCCGATGAGATGGTTCATCAGGGTGGACTTTCCAACATTGGGACGTCCGATCAGGGTAACAAAACCTGATTTATAGTTGTTTTCCATATAGGGGGTTCCTTTCCTCTTTCGTGTCCACGTTTTTTGGACATTAAGGTATGCCTGTAAGGCTTTGTATTATGAGTGGAACAGGTTCTTGGTTTCTACAAACAGATCCTTATCCGCTTCGATTTTTTCTTCATTTCCAATGACGCAAAGACTTCCTGTATTTAAAACGGCGTTTACTAGAGGCGCCAGTTTGCGGATATCTTCCTGAGTGGCAGTTAATACTTCTTCCCGCTCCTTTTCCATCATCTCCCGGTCAACTCCGGATAAATAGGCGGAAAGGCCGCGGTTTCCTCTGGTAGACGGAGGGTACGGCACATCCATATCGCTGATGGTGCCGATGACATATTTTGTCATATCACGGTCCGTTGCCTGGAAGCTCTCTAAATAATCTACGACTCCGTCATAGATCCGATTTGATTCTCTTACGTTTGGATCCCGGTAGGAAGTAAAGTAACCTTCTCCTGAACGGCCAAATCCGCTCATGCAGCCATAGGCTCCTCCTTTGACTCTTAAATTGATCCAAAGGTAATCATAGCTTAAAATGACTTTCAATATTTTAAGAGCGCCGGTATATTCCTGGCCGCTGCCTGCAAAGGTACCGCATCTGGCCACATAATTGACCTGGGAAGCCGTGCTGAAGCCTTCGTTTCTGTTTCCAGGTGAAAAAGCAAAGGGATAGCGGGTTCCTTCTCCTTCTGGCAGCAGATCTGTGAGCTTTTTAAGAGCATCAGGGAGTAAATTATACCCTTCTTCATCTGCCGTATAGCTGACCAGCATGTTTTTGGAGGTGAATAGCTTTACCATGACCGCTTTTAAGCGGGCAATGATCTCCTTCTTGCGGGTAGGATATTCCTTTTCCAGATTCTCTAAAAATTCATAGTACCCGATTCCGCCGGTCAGATCATTAAATGAAGAGGTGGCGGAAAAGTAAGAAGTAGCCCTGGCTACGGCTGCTGAATGGCAGGAACCCTCCAGCTTCATTCTGGCTCTTGACCTGGTTTCGCTGATGACTTCGCCTACCCGCTTTTCATCATCTAAAATAGAACGGGTCAGGATCTCGCCAAGAATAGAGAAGCCAAAATCAAGCTTCTCATAAAGCACCCTGGCACTTGCCATAAAGAAACCTTTAAATTCCCCATTATTTTTTAAATCAGGATAAGAGGATACGCTAAAACTGACACCGCCGCTGTTTAAATGGATCTCACTGGTTAAGTCCCCATAGGAGAAGTTTTCTGTATTTACATAGCCAAGCAGGGATTTTAAAAATCCAACATAGGGCAGATCCTCAACAGGAACTGCGGAAGTATCAAACAGAACCTTTAAATATCCGATTCCGGAAGTAAACATCTCATGATGGATCACCTTGACGCCATGGGCTGATTTTTCTTCCCATATGATCTCCTCTGCCTCCTTGGTTATATCTTCTCTCGAAAGCATGGGAATCATTTCCAGCATCTCCTGGGGAGAAGGGTTTTCCTGGTATTCTTTTAAAGCACGGGTCTGTTCTGCCAGCTCCCGAAGTTCTTCTTCTGAAAGGGAGGCTTTGTATGCGGCCAGCTTCTTCGCTTCCTTCTCATCTTCCATTGCCGTTAAGTTCTTTTTGGGACTTACGGTTAAGACGGCCTCAAAAGGATTGTCCAGAAGGTATTCTCTGATGAGCTGTTCAAAATATCCGTCATCTACCACTTTTTTCAGATAATCAAAGGTATCCTGGTATTCTAAGTGCATCATCGGATCTCCGTCATAGAGCCAGCTGTCCATGCATTGAAGACCATACATCAGGCCCTTTGGTGCCGAACCGTAATCCGCTTCCCGGTAACGGAATTCGTAGTAGTTCATTCCTGCTTTCAGGCTCTTCCTGTTGATGCCTTCATCTGCAAGCCTTCTTAAAGTTCCTTTTACAACGGCGAGAAATTCTCCTCTCTGCTCCTTGTTTGCATTTTTTGCAATGATGGTAAAGTAGGGCTGAAGAATGCCGCTGTCATATCCTCCTAAAATGTCCTGGCCGATCCCGGCATCAATTAGAGCCTGCTTTAAGGGTGCGCCCGGCGCATCCAAAAGGGTGTATTCCAGAATCTGGAATGCAATATAAAGCCTGGGATCCAAGTCTGTTCCCACGGCTGTACTGATGGAAAGATAGGTGGCATTTTCTTCAGACTCTCCTTCGGTAATGGAATAAAACGTCTCTCCCTCCACCGGATTTGAGAATGGTTTTTGTCTTGGGATACTGGAATCGATGGTTATTTCGTCGTAATAGCTTAAGTATTCTTTATCAAGCCAATCGAGTTTTTCTTCCATGTTCATATCCCCATAGAGATAAATATAGCTGTTGGAGGGATGATAGTATCTCTTATGAAAGGCTAGAAAATCTTCATAGGTCAGATCCGTAATAAAGGCAGGATCTCCGCCAGATTCCTGGCCGTAGCAGTTATCCGGGAAAAGAGTTTTCCTGGTGTAGCGGTCCAGTACTTCTTCCGGGGAAGAAAATGCTCCCTTCATTTCGTTATATACTACTCCATTGTATATCAGATCTGATTCCGGGCTTTCCAGTTCATAATGCCAGCCTTCCTGCATGAAAATCTTTGGCTCTCTGTAGATATTGGGATGCAGTACGGCATCCAGGTACACGTTCATCAAATTCTGGAAATCCTTGTCGTTGCAGCTGGCTACCGGGTATACTGTTTTATCCGGGTAGGTCATTGCATTTAGGAAGGTGTTAAGGGAACCCTTTACCAGTTCAACAAACGGGTCTTTCACTGGAAATTTGTCTGATCCGCAGAGCACGCTGTGCTCCAGGATGTGGGCAACACCGGTGCTGTCTGACGGAGGGGTACGGAATCCAATGGAAAATACTTTGTTCTCATCATCACAGGATACGAGAAACAGCCTGGCTCCGCTTTTTTTATGGCGGAGTACGCAACCGGATGCTTTGATCTCTTTTATTTCCTTTTCTTCTACAACCTCATAGGCTGCAAGGTTTTTAAACTGATTCATTCTGGGTTTTTTCCTCCTGCATGTTCTTATTATACGTGAGTCCGCAGTGCAGCAAGCGAATCAGGAAGATTCGTTTGCCCACGGGCATCCTCCCTATGAAATAGGCCTTGAAAAGATCTACTTATGTGCAGGCACAACGTAAATCTTCTCCTGTCCTATTTCGCACTGCTCATTGCATTCGTGTAATTACATATTGCCCACTAATTTGTCTTTTAATATGGCTGCGCACTCTCTGACGCAAAAGTGTACGAAAAGAATGGGGTCAGATCCACAGGATATGCCATAGATATCCGGTATTCCCCATTTTCTTCCAATTTGCAGCGCCCGAAATACATGAAAATCACTGGTGAGTACTCCAATTTTAATGGGCTTATCCGGCACCTCTTCAAAGGTTCCAGGCTCCATGAAAATCGGTTGGTCCAGACGGCGGGCTTTCCTTTCCGCCTGGTCTGCTTCAATGGCTACACGGCTGTATGCAATATTCTCAACCGTGCTGGTGGAGCGGGTCTCTAAAATCAGCTGTTCCTCTTTTACTCCGTTAAAGACCAGATAATCACGCATGGCTGCGGCTTCACTGACAGGTTCGTCATCCCCCTGGCCGCCGGACAGCACCAGAATCGTAGATGGATTGTCATCTAAGTACTCCATGGCTTTATCCAGCCGTTTTTTTAAGGATTTACTGATTCCTGTTTCTTTTACCCTGGCTCCCAATACAATGACATAATCCAGATTGGAAGTATCCCGGGCAGCAACACCCGTAAATACCAGGACTTCCACCACCAGAAATATCAGAATTCCGGTACAGCACATGGTAATCACCGACACCGGAATCCATAAGGGAACCTTATCCTTATGCTTCACATAGGCTTCCCAACCCACCGGCAGCAATATGCAGATGGCAGCAAATACAAGCCATATAAAAGAAAGAGATGTGGTCAGACCAGAATAAAGAATGATCACAACATAATAAATAATGCAGGAAACGGCCATCAGCCAAAAAATTAACGCCATATGCCAGCCTCCATTCTACACTTTTTAAAATCAGGTAAATTCTGGGCATAATTCTTTTATAGCATACCACAATATAGGGATTTCTACAACTGTCACTGAAATTATA
This sequence comes from [Clostridium] celerecrescens 18A, assembly GCF_002797975.1. Lineage (NCBI taxonomy): Bacteria > Bacillati > Bacillota > Clostridia > Lachnospirales > Lachnospiraceae > Lacrimispora > Lacrimispora celerecrescens. Next base: position 3,250,551 of record NZ_PGET01000001.1, read on the forward strand.
ACAACATCATGTATGAATGTACCTATGATTTTATGAGAATTCAGGTAAAGGCGGCCGGCAAAAGAAAAACAGTACCTGTTTTCTTTTGCCGGCCGCCTTATCCCTCACTAACGGTGTTTTTATTCCAGGTTACCCGGGAATCTTGGAATTCCGTCAAATCCAGCCTTTAAATCATCATCTGTTGGAATATAGTCTGTCATCGCTCCGTCATGGAACTTTTCATATGCCATCATATCAAAATATCCTGTTCCTGTAAGGCCAAAGAGGATCGTCTTCTCTTCTCCTGTCTCTTTGCATTTTAAAGCCTCATCGATTGCCGCTTTTATCGCATGACTGCTTTCCGGCGCCGGAAGGATTCCTTCTACTCTCGCAAACTGTTCTGCTGCCTCAAATACAGCTGTCTGCTCTACAGAACGCGCCTCCATGTATCCGTCATGGTAAAGCTGAGACAAGGTGGAACTCATCCCATGGTACCGCAGGCCTCCTGCATGGTTTGCTGATGGAATAAATCCACTTCCCAGAGTATACATTTTTGCCAGCGGGCATACCATTCCGGTATCGCAAAAATCATAAGCAAAAACGCCTCGTGTCAGGCTTGGGCAGGATGCAGGTTCTACTGCAATAAACCGGTAATCTGCTTCGCCCCTGAGTTTTTCACCCATAAACGGAGATATGAGTCCTCCCAGATTGGAGCCGCCGCCTGCACATCCAATAATAATATCAGGCTTGATCCCGTATTTGTCCATTGCAATCTTGGCTTCCATTCCAATCACCGACTGATGCAGAAGCACCTGGTTTAAAACGCTTCCCAGCACATACCGGTACCCCTCGGTATGTGTTGCCACTTCCACCGCCTCAGAAATGGCACAACCCAGACTTCCTGTAGTTCCGGGATGCTCTGCCAGGATCTTCCTTCCTACCTCTGTTTCCTCGGACGGAGATGGGGTCACGCTGGCTCCATAGGTGCGCATTACTTCTCTGCGGAAAGGTTTTTGTTCGTAGGAACACTTGACCATATAGACCTTACAGTCCAGCTCCAGATATGAGCATGCCATGGAAAGAGCCGTCCCCCACTGCCCTGCCCCGGTCTCAGTGGTCACTCCCTTTAACCCCTGCTCCTTGGCGTAATAAGCCTGAGCAATAGCAGAATTCAGCTTATGGCTTCCGCTTGTATTATTGCCTTCAAATTTGTAGTAAATTTTTGCCGGAGTCTTAAGCTTCTCTTCCAGGCAGTATGCTCTAACCAATGGGGCCGGACGGTACATTTTATAAAAGTCAAGTATTTTTTGCGGAATTTCTATAAAAGGATTATCATTATCCAGCTCTTGCTTTACCAGCTCCTTGCAAAATACAGTTCCAAGTTCCTCTTCTGACATTGGCTGTAAGGTTCCTGGATTTAAAAGAGGCGCCGGCTTATTCTTCATGTCGGCACGTACGTTGTACCACTCTTTAGGCATCTCGCTTTCTTCCAGATAAATTTTGTAGGGAATCTTGTTTTCACTCATATAAAATCTCCTTTCCTCTTTCCTGCCCACGGTTTATGGGCATAATGGTATACCCGTAGGGTGTTTCCTCTTCCCTGCCCACGGTTTATGGGCATAATGGTATACCCGTAGGGTGTTTCCTCTTTCCAACTTTGGGCATTTTCTTTCCGGGATAAGTAGATTTTTAAAATAAAAAATACTCTTATCCCTCACAATAAAATATTGCAGGGACAAGAGTATGTATCGTCATAACTCCTGCGGTGCCACCCGGCTTGATGCATCTGGTGCATCCTCTCACGCATACTGACATATGCTGACTTTCTTAACGGAGTTTACTCTCCGGCTCACCTACTTACCATTCAGTTCGCCCTCAGAAGCCCATTCCCAACTGCCTTTCCCTGCCGCAATTCCACCACCTGCGGCTCTCTGTGTGGTAAGTACAATGGTACTTGCTCTTCCTCATAGGTTTAAAAAAACTCTAACACGGGAAGTGTTAATTGTCAATCATTTTTACTTGAGTTTTTCCCTGATTCAGACACTTTATATCCAGCTTCCAGTTCATAAGCCGTTTATCTGTCTCTCCCCTATAAAAAAGACTGAAATGTTTCAAAGAAATCATCGTTCCATGGAATATTCACGTAATCTTCATTGATGTTTCTCTTGAACAGACTTGGGTACTTTTTAATTAATTCTTTTTTGTCCCTGTCCAATTTAAAAAGGTGCTTTTGCAGCACGTACAGCATTTCTTTGGTATCCCTTGTCTGCAGAGCGAGTATGATCTCCTCATGCTGGGCAACAATCTCTTTTATATTTTGCGCCTCCCGGCAGCTAAGCAGCCGTATTCTCCTGAAATGGCCTCCAACGTTATTGATGGTCTGAAAACTGAAAAGGCGGTCTGTTACCCGGTAAAATATTTTATGGAATTCATCATCCATATGCAAAAACTTCCTAACATCCCCATTGCCCATGTCGGCAAAGGCCTTCTGTTCCATCAGGTTGTTCCGTAATTCCACTAAGTCCGTAGGAGTATGACATGCCATAAACAGCTTCATAACCTCCTCTTCTACGGCTAGTCTTAGAAAACGTTCCTGTTCCACTCTATCTAAATCTATCTTGGACACCCTTGTTCCTCTCTGAGGGAGAAGGGTCACCAAATCTTCCTGTTCAAGCCTGATGAGCGCATCTCTTACCGGAGTTCGCCCAATGTTTAGTAAATCACAAATATCCCTGATGCTTAAGTTAATTCCCGGCCTTAAATGAAGATCCAGGATTTTCTCACGGAGAAGCTGATACGCATTATTATCTGTGCTTTCTCCCTGACGGGAAGCCTCCTCCTGGCCGTCAACGGAAGCTGATATGGTTCCTTTATATAATTCCAACATTGAACCTCCTTTTATTATTGACCATATTTTTTCTATAATCGCTATTTTCCAACAATAAAATAATCATATTTCATTTTATAGGATAGAGGAGAAAAAATCAATAGAACAAACACCCGTCTTAATTAATAAACACATTTCATACAGGCAGGGAGAATAGGATATCCCGCTCATTATTTTGGAAAAATGAATGGCTCCCACCTCTCCTGCCCCGTCAAGGCCTCTGGACCTGGCAAACAGATTCCATACCGGTCTTTTCAACATTTTGCTGCGGGTATAAATCCCCGGCGAATTTTCTTCAATCCAGTGGAAAATTTCATGGAACAAAACTACCTCTTCCAGTACTTCCTCCCAGATTATTTCCGACAAATTATTTTCACTTATAAAACCTTTTATTGCGTTTAAGGTACTATCATTTAACATGATAGTACCTTCTTCCGGCTCAAATATTCCCATATATAAAAATGGTCTTCTCAGTTCTTCTGTTGTCCGTTTTATAGATAACCCCATTGCACCGGCAAGAGAAACACCGGAAACATCCCCATAGCGTTCCTTAAACTCTAATGCGTATGTTTCTGCCGTTTCCATGGAATGAAACAGAATTTCCTTTTCTTCCTCTTCTGACAGTTCACAGGAAGCCGGGTGGTTTTTCAACACCCGGCTATACCATGTTTCATCTTCAGCAGCAGCAAGTTTTTCTATCAGTTCTTGCATACACACCATCTCTACAGCTCATTGCGAGCCAGGACCAGGATGATTTCTGCATCCTCTTTTATATCAATAAGCTCAACCCCGGCCAATCCGGTTACCTGTTCCAGGGCCGGAATTCCGGAATAATCGATAACCCTGGATTCTGCGGCAATATAGCAATCCGGATTGATCCTGACCTCGCTTGAAAAGTTGCTGGCCTTATCCCAGGCCAGTTTTAAATCATCACGTAGCCTTGATTTTGTGGTTACCAGTACCGTACCATTGGACCTTTGCACTTTTACAAAGCCCTTTTTATCTATCATTCTCACGGGAGTCTTCCCGTCTTTTTCTGCAGTTACTACAAATATGGAACCATTGCTTCCAGCCATCTTCATCTTTGACTGTTCCAGGCCAATGGATTCCGCTGCGATTTGAAGTGCCTCTTCCTCATCACAATTCTTCATTAAGTCCGTGGTCTTAACCTCTGTGGAACCCATGGCAATGGCTGTAACCTTCTGGGCCTGCTCATCAATTTCCACATAGACTTCAATGCTGTCTTCCACTGCACCGCTGTTCATGGCCAAAGCTTTTGCTTCTTTCTTAAGGGCTGCAATATCTTCCGCAGTGGGATTGGGAATGGTCCGCTCTACCATCTCCCTTACCATGGCCAGTGCCACACCGATAGAAGAAATAACCTCGGCATTTACCGGTATCTGGTATTTAAAGTTCATTTCATTGGCCGTAAAGGTCAACAGTGTTCCGGCACCGCCTCCGGCGCCTACCAGCACGATCTGTTCTCTTTCAATTTTATATTTATCGATCAGATCCTCAATGACTGGTTTGATTTTATCACAAGCCTTCTGAAGAATGGCTCTTGCCGTATCTTTAATGGACAAGCCCACTTCATCTGCCAGAAGCTGCATGGCTTTACAGCTGGATTCGTAATTGCCCATTGCATAATCCCCGTCTTCCAGGATTCCAAGTACATTGGCAGCGCATGTATTTGTAATGGTTACACTTTCGCCATTCTTTAATCGGATTGCCACATAGTCACTGGGGTCATTTTCACGAGGCTTAATGTAGTATAATTCTGCCCCTTCAAACAGCTCCGGCTCTGTGAAACACGCATATCCCATATTTGCAATATGGGCAGAACGAGGACCCACATCAACGATAGCACCCTTTTTCGCACGGATCATACTTCCGCCGGCAACCCCCAGCACCCGGACATCAAGGCTGTTTACATAAGTTCTGTGTCCTCCGATAATGGAATAATCCACTGCCGGGCGGCCGTTTTTGATCACCCCGATGTTGGTAGATGTTCCGCCAACCTCAAAATAAATGCCGTTAGAAGCACGAAGATACATAAGAGCGCCGATCACGCTGGCCGCAGGTCCTGAAAGCATGGTAAGGATGGGACGCTTTTTCATTTCATTGATTTCCATGACTCCGCCGTCACCGCGCATGATCATAAGAGGAACCGTTACCTTTGCGGCACGTACACTTCGCTCCGTGGAATTGGCAGTATCCAGCATTTTCGGCAGGATCGATGCATTGAGGCAGGCGGTGCGTGTGCGGGTCGTCAGGCCATAGAGCTTTGTAATATCAGAAGCCACGGTGCAGGGGATTCCCTGGCCTTCCGCAATCTCTGCAACCATGCGCTCTTCTTTCATATTATCTACGCCAAATGCTTTGCTGGCTACGATTACCTTATCTCCCTGATCTGCCATCTTTTTGATCATAGAAGATACGTTATCCGGTGTCATGTCCTTGGTTTTCATAAAACTATGGTCAATATTGATCCACTTTCCGGTGCCTAAATCAATATCCTTGATTTTTGTCTGGCGTTTTGTAAAGAATGCCTCCAGACCGCCGCCGCTCATCCCGATCACTCCGACTTTGGCCACATCTCCTTCTAACAAGGCATTGGTAGCCTGTGTGGTACTGTGAGCAATAAAAATGACTTCTTCCGGTTTAATATCATTCTCAGAAAGACATTTTTTAAATGCTTCCACAACACCTGTTGCCACTCCGTTTTCGTCGTGGTGGGTTGTCATAACCGACCCTTTACCTACAATTTCGTTTGTGCTGTTGTCTATCGCTACGGCCTTTGTATGGGTTCCGCCCACATCAATGCCAATTCTTATTGCTCTGTTGCTCATTCGTTGTCCTCCATCTAAAACGGACAAGGGCATACAGACCTTATGTATGCCCCTGTCTGTGAAACTTTTTCATCTACCAAAACAAAGAATTAAACCATTCTTCCTATCGTAAAGTAAATAAGAATTTCAATGGCAATTAGGCTTGCCCAGGCCCACGGCAGGTTGGTCTTTATGTACTGTTTCGGTTCTACCTTTGCATAGCTTAAGCCCCACATGGTCCAGGACTGAGTAGGACATGCACTAGCCACAATAGCAACCGGAGGGATTAAGAAAATAGCATACAGGAAGTGGGGATTAAATGCTCCCGTTGCGTTTAAAATGGAATACAGTGCAATACCGGAGCCCCAAATCATTAACGGTCCGCGGAACAATGCCAGAGGCGCCAGGATACAGAATGCAGCCAGAACTACAATCTCGGATCTTGGAACAACATCCCCAAGCAGAGTCTGAAGATAAGGAACAACCTTGGTAGCGGCTCCCTGGAAAATATTTACGCTGTAAAGCATACCGATCAGAAGTCCGCTGTCTGCAACGCCATCATATAACGTCTTCTGGGTCTTATCCACAGCAGTTTTATAGGTTCTTAAATTCCGTGTAAATAAAAGACCTACAAAGCTTCCTAACAGGAATGCGGGAACTGGCTGCCATTTAAAAATACCTACCATTGCAATGGGTACAAAGGGTACGATAAAGCAGTACCATCCAAGAGGTTTTTCCTCGTAGCTATCCTGGACACCGGCCTCCCAGGCCCGCCTTCTTCCTCTTTTATTGCTTTTAAAATGATGGTACACGACAAATGCAATCATAATGACCATGTGAATGGCAGTTGCCATCAGGGCAAAACGAATGTAGTTGTCATTATAGGAAGCCACTTCTTCACCGAATACCTTCTCAAACTGGCTTACATAAGCAATATTTAAGTACATTCCGCCTGCAACGGACAGCATGTAGGCGCCTAAAGCCGCTCTTTTTTCCACTCCCATGGAAAACAGAATGGGAAGTACGATCATACCGATTGCCATAACGGAACCTACACCAAAAACGCTGGTAAAAAGCAGATTACAGGTAATGCACAATAGTAATGTGGTTACCAAGGGCCTGTCACCCGCAAATTCTACCGTCTTCTTAATGATATAGCCGGCAATTCCCGTATCGACCAGGATACGTCCAAACCATGCACCAAAGATAATGATTGCTATGGTCTTTCCATAATCATCTAACGGCTTTTGGAATACATCGCTTACCACCTCATTGATCGGCACACGTCCAATTACACACCATAAAACGGCTGTAGCGATAAATCCGATCAGAAGATTTCCGCCTTTCATGCAGTACACTACCAGCCCCACAAAGACCAGCAGCAGTAATATGCCAGTAATAATGTCAAGCATCGTTTCTCTCTCCTTTTTAATTGTAATTTTTTGCAGCTTCGTACCTGTTTCCGGATTTGATTCTTCTTGTCGCAACTAAAATTTCATCTGATATATCAGTTTTCGATATATAATATATCACATAAAAATTAGAGATACTATATGCATTATTAATAAAAAATTTATATTTTTTTATTAATATTACACATTTAAGGATCCGCCAACAAGTTAAAAAAAGGAGACGATAGTAAGTTTATAAACACAAAGTCTACTGTTTTGCATTATCGATTGAAATTATAGTAGATCATAATAAATTTCTCGATGATCACGGCCCTTTCCTCGTTGGTAGTTTGAAAATACTGGACATGAAAATACCCCTATACAGGACTTTTATATTTCATTCTCCTATATAGGGGCAGCATATCAGTTTTACTTCAACACGCATACTCTCTATTTTGATTGAAATTCGTTAAGTTCTCCGACTTGTTATTACCTCAACTGCAGGACTTCATACATCATAAGCAGCTTTTGTTCTGCCAGCCCATTCTGGAGGTAAACGGCAGCGCTTCTTTTACGGAGAACCCTATAGATATTTTGTTACAAATAAAAAAGCTCTACTACAGCAGCATTTCCTTTAAAGAAATGCGCATGTATGAAGAGCATCTACATTTTTTTATTGTTATAGGAGAACATAACAATCAGATCTAGCATAAGCTTTCCGCCCAGAAAACACCGCAGCAAAAAGCTTATGACAAAAAGTTTGATCTTGTGGCTGAATATATCGGGCAGCACTATATGGAGCCGGTCAGTTTAGAGGACCTAGCTGCTTTTGCAGGCTTCAGCAAATACCATTTTTCCAGAATCTTTATGGCCTACTACCAGACCTCTCTGCCGGAGTACATCACTTCCGTACGGATTTCCAAGGCAAAAGAGCTGTTGGAAAATCCGGATTTATCCATTATGGACGTGGCATTCCAGTCCGGCTTTTTAAGCCTGTCATCCTTTAACCGGACCTTTAAGCAGAGAAACAACTGCACGCCTTCCCAGTTTCGGAAAATGTTCGACTATTTTCCGGCCTGATCAGGCCTTGCAGCGTAAAATATCGTATTCCTGGGGTACGTCTCCCTCTAACTCTAAGTACAGCACCTGCTTGGAATGGGGGGCGCTTTCCTGGGACTTTCCTTCTTCGTCATAAATGGCTTTTACAAGGACTTCTAAGTTCCTGCCATCGGGCTTCATCACCTCAATGGTGTCCCCTACCGAAAACTTATTCTTCTGTGTGGTACGGGCTAATCCTCTCTCATCCACTGCTTCAATAGTTCCCAGATACGTATAGTTTTTCACATAAGTGTTGTTGTCATAGATCTGCGTGGTAGAATCAGGCTTACTAAAATAAAAGCCGGTGGTAAATTCCCGGTAAGTGCATTTACCGATTTCGGAGCGGTACCACTCCATATTGGCCCGGTAGATTTCAGGGTCTTTGTTATAATCATCAATGGCCTTCCGGTAAGTTCTGGCCACGGTGGCTACATAAAGGGCTGTTTTCATGCGGCCCTCTATCTTAAAGCTGTCAATCCCCGCATCCATCATCTCCGGGATGTGTTCGATCATACACAAATCCTTGGAATTAAAGATGTAGGTTCCCCGCTCATTTTCATAAACCGGCATGTATTCTCCCGGTCGTTGTTCTTCAACGATGAAATACTTCCAGCGGCATGGATGGGTACAGGCTCCCTGGTTGGCATCTCTTCCTGTCATAAAATTGCTTAAAAGACAGCGTCCGGAATAGGAAATGCACATGGCTCCATGGATGAAGCTTTCGATCTCCATATCCTCCGGAATCTGGCTGCGTATTTCTTTTATCTCTGTCAGAGAAAGCTCCCTGGCGGAAACGACCCGTTTGGCTCCAAGCTGGTGCCAGAACAGATAAGTTCCGTAATTGGTGTTGTTGGCCTGAGTGCTGATATGGATTTCCAGATCCGGCATAATACGCTTTGCAATAGCAAATACTCCCGGATCGGAGATGATCAAGGCGTCAAGGCCTGTTTCCTTTAATTCATTAAAATATTCCTCAACTCCGGTCAGGTCATCATTATGGGCCAGAATGTTGGCCGTAACATAGACCTTTACCCCTCTTTCGTGGGCAAAGACGATTCCTTCCCGGATCTCTTCCATTGTAAAATTCTTTGCCTTGGCGCGGAGGCCAAAGGCTTCTCCACCGATATAGACAGCATCTGCGCCGTATACTACTGCAGTTTTAAGTACTTCCAGGCTGCCTGCCGGAATCAAAAGTTCGGTCTTTCTCATGAAAATCCTTTCTTATGTCCATATTTTAAAGAAGTCCGACTCGCCTTACGGCTCATCGAACGTCTAATTTGCTAAGTGTCTTATAGGTTAAATTCAGGCCGCCATTTGCTTCCTTCATTAAGTAAATTAGATCAGAATGCTGACGGTGATCCCGTCCCCGATTGGTACAATGGTCGTTGTAAGCCGTTCAGAATGCTTTAGCTCATATAAGTATTCCCGCATCCGCCCGTGAATGGTCCGGTTCCGTCGCTCCACCGCATAGCGGGATTCTATGATATCCCCATCCTGAAGGACATTATCGGAAATCAACATCCCTCCGGGGGCCATAAGCTCTAAGATCCTTGGCAGCCACAAAAGATACTGCCCCTTGGCTGCATCCATGAAAACAAGGTCAAAGGGGCGGTCAAGCCCCTTTAATATCTCCTGCGCATCTCCTTCAAGCAAGGTGATCCGCTTAGTCTCTCCGGCCTCTATAAAATTTTCTTTAGCCTCTGGAATCCTTTTTTCATATTTTTCTATGGTGGTGATATGGCATTCAGGCGGCATAACCTCAGCCATTAAAAGAGTAGAGTACCCCACCGCCGTACCAACCTCCAGAATGGCCTTTGGCCTCATGGCAGCCGTCATTGTCTGGAGAAAAGCCGCAGTTTCTTCCCTGATGATCGGGACGCCTTCCTGCCTCGCCTTTTTTCCGATCTTTGAAAGGAGCGGGCTTCTGTCTGTTTCCAGAGACTTTATATAATCCGTTATCCTGTCGTTTACAATCATTTTTTTACTTCCTTTTCCTCTGTATTCTCATTCATCATCTGAAGGATTTCCTTGGAGGTCATGGAAGTGTTTAAGGTATAGTCTCCCGGGTTTACCTTATAAGCAAAAAACTCCGCCTGTATGATAAAGGAATATTCATTGGATATCAAACCATTATCCTTTAGAAGCTTTGCCGTCTGGGACACAGAAGTTCCTTTGTTAATAGTTATCTCCTTGTCCCGTCCCGGCTCTGCTTCCATTGCAGAGGCATAGAATATCTCATGGCCGAACTCATATCCTCTTGTAACTCCCTCATAAAGGAGGAGGATCACCAGGGCAAGGATAATAAGCCTGCTTGAAATCGCAATGACTGCTCCAGTTATTTTATTAATCTCTTTCGTCGCACGGCTCATATCCTGCTTCCTTTCATCTTATTGCCCGTTTTACAGGGCATAAAGGTATACCCGCAGGGTGTTTCATCTTATTGCCCGTTTTACAGGGCATAAAGGTATACCCGCAGGGTGTTTCAAGTACCCTGTTCTATACTTCCATAATGATTGGCAGAATCATAGGATTCCGTTTCATCCGCTTCCATAAAAAGTCGCTTAAGCTATCCCGTATCACATTCTTAATCTTACCCCAGTCATTGACATGGCGGTCCAGGCAGTCAGCAACAGCGTCATTGACAACGTTCCTTGCCTCCTCCATTAAATCCTCAGACTCTCGCACATAAACAAATCCTCTGGATACAATATCCGGACCTGCCAAAAGCTGATTGGAGTATTTCTCCAGGGTCAGAACCACCACGATAATTCCGTTCTGGGCCAGGTTCTGTCTGTCTCTTAAAACGATATTCCCTACATCTCCGACGCCAAGACCATCTACCAGGATTCCTCCTGCCTGCACATGGTCCACGATCTTCCAGGATTCCTGTCCCAGTTCCACCACATCGCCGGAGGACATGATAATCACATTCTCCTTTGGGGTTCCCATCGCCTGAACCAGATTTTTCTGGGCCATGATATGACGGTATTCACCGTGCACCGGGATGGCGTATTTGGGACGGACCAGGGCATACATCAACTTGATTTCCTCCTGGCATGCATGTCCCGATACATGAGTGTCATCGCTGATTACCTCTGCTCCCTTCATGGAAAGCTCGTTAATGACCTTTGAAACAGCCTTTTCATTGCCGGGAATCGGATGGGAGCTTAAAATTATCACATCGGTCGGCTTAATGGAAATCTTTTTATGAGTGCTGCTTGCCATACGGGAAAGTGCTGCCATGGATTCTCCCTGGCTTCCGGTGGTGATGAGCACAGTCTGCTCATCGGGGTAATTTTTTAACTGGTCAATTTCAATGAGGGTTCCATCCGGAATATTTATATAGCCAAGCTCACTGGCCGTGCCGATTACATTGACCATGCTGCGGCCCTCTACCACTACCTTGCGGCCAAACTTGGCTGCGGAATTGATGACCTGCTGTACCCGGTCCACGTTTGATGCAAAGGTAGCTACAATGATGCGGTTATTCTTATGGTCTGCAAAAATGTTATCAAAGGTTTTTCCCACGGTCTTTTCCGAAGGAGTAAACCCGGCTCTTGTAGCATTGGTGCTGTCACACATCATGGCCAGAACGCCCTTTTTGCCCAGCTCGGCAAAACGCTCTAAATCAGCCGGTTCCCCGAATACGGGAGTATAGTCAATCTTAAAATCGCCTGTATGCAGAATCACGCCGGCCGGTGAAAAAATGGCAAGGGCGGAGGCATCGGCGATGCTGTGGTTGGTTTTGATAAATTCAATACGGAAACAGCCTAAATTAACGGACTGCCCATGCTTGATCACCTTTCTCTTGGTGTTTTTCAATAAATTATGTTCTTTCAGCTTGTTCTCGATTAGGGCTATAGTAAGCTTTGTTCCGTATACCGGCACATTAATATCCCTTAAAATATAAGGAAGAGCGCCGATATGGTCCTCGTGGCCATGAGTGATAACAAATCCCTTTACCTTATCAATGTTCTGTTTCAGGTAAGAGACATCCGGTATCACCAGATCGATTCCTAACATATCATCGGTTGGGAATGCCAGTCCGCAGTCCACAATGATGATGCTGTCTTCACATTCAAAAGCAGTGATATTCATACCGATCTGTTCCATTCCGCCTAAAGGAATGATTTTAACTTTCGCGTTGCTGTCTTGTTTTTTCAATATTTTACCTCCATCTTATGATTTTCCGTCCTGTTCTTCTTCCATTGCCTCCCGGCATTCCCTGCAATACCCGTGCAGCTTCACTTCATGATCGGTCACAAGAAAACCTGTCCTGTCAAGAAGGGCCTGCTCCAGCGTATCCAGTAAATCGCCTTGAAAGGAAAATACGTTTCCGCATCGGTTGCAAATCGCGTGGTGGTGGTGATGTCTGGACTCACGATCCAAGCCCCCTAATTCATAGCGGGCGAATCCATCGTCAAAACTGACCTTGTCAATCACAGATAGATCCACAAGTACCTGCACGGTCCTGTAAATCGTGGCAAGCCCAATCTCCGGGCACTCCTGCCTGGCCAGATCATAGATCTCTTCCGCAGTCAGGTGCTGCCCGGGGCGCTCTGCCATGAGTTCCAGTACCAGCATGCGCTGGTTGGTCACCTTGAGTCCTTTCTCTCGAAGCATATTTTTAAATATTTCCTGTTTCATTAACAGTCCCTCAATTACTCACCATCATTTTTGTGTGAAAGATGCTATTCTTTCAAATTTGAATATCCACATCTGCTCCGTCAAGCAGTTCGGAAAATATCTTAAATAAATAATCTATCTCGTTATCATCCTCTACAAACTCATACAAAGCCTGGCTGTCTTCCTGCTTTGACAAATCCTTTAAGATGTAACATTCCCCTTCGTCATCGTCATCTGCCGCATCAGTTACCAGCAGATAATTCATCCCATTAATTCTGGTTTCCTCCAGAACGTAAAACTCCACGTTTTCCCCTGAATCCGTTGTCAGGGTAATCTTCTTCTCATCACTGTTCATTTCCTGTCTCCTGCTTTAAGCTGTCCAGATAGCCCTGCAGGATCAGCCCTGCCGCCACCTTATCAATGACTGCCTTGCGGTGTTCTCGTCTTACACCGCTTTCCTGTAAGATTCTCTCCGATGCAACGGTCGTAAGCCGTTCATCCCATAGAATGACGGTAAGTCCTGTCCGCCTCACGAGCATCTCTTTAAACTGTTCCGTTTTCTCGGCCCGGTCACCGGCCGTATTATTCATATTTTTCGGATAGCCGAGGACAATGGCTTCAATCTCATATTCCCGGATCAGTTCCTCAATCCGGGCACAGGTCTTTCTCAGTTTATTCTCGTCTTCTCTCGTAATTGTCTCCACTCCCTGGGCGGTTATACCAAGTAAGTCAGAAACTGCAACTCCTACAGTTTTAGAACCGTAATCAAGCCCCATAATCCTCATATTTTCCTCCAAGGTTGTTCTTTTTCCAATCTTTATGCAGCAAAAGAAAGCTGGTCCAAAGCCAACCGTATAAAAACAAACTGTCAGACTCCGCCTATTTCCACTTCATCTGACAGCTAGACTTATGATTATCCACAGCCTTATTTCAACTTCGTATCAATATATACTCCCATAAGTTCTTCCAAAATCTCATCCCGCTCAACTTTCATGATAAGACTTCTGGCATTCTTATGGCTGGTAATATAAGTAGGATCTCCTGACATAATATAGCCCACGATCTGGTTAATAGGATTATAGCCCTTCTCATTAAGGGCAATATAAACCTGCTCCAGCACCTGGCTAACATTCAGTTTATTTTCCTGCACTGCCTTGAAAAATTGCGTATTATGAATATCGCCCATGTTTCTCACGTCCTTTAACTGTTCTACTATATTCTAAACCAAAAGTTTGAATTCGGCAAGCCAAAAATAAATTTTGTCTCTCAATACTTTAAAAATGCCACCTCATCGTTTAGCATCTCCATCAGAGTTCCCTCTTTCACTACGCCCTTTAAGCCTTCTTCAAAGGGTATTGCAGCCTTCACATATTCTCTGGTGTGGCCGATCATGTAATGAACGTCATTCCACCAGTAATCCTCTTCCATAAGTACCTCGGTCCTGGATCCTAACCATGACTTCCGATACTCTAAGGACATTTCCTTCTCCAGGCAAAGGAGTTCATTGCTGCGCACCGCCTTTATGGATTCCGGGATCTGGTCCGGCATCACTGCCGCCCTGGTGCCGTTTCTTTTGGAATATTTAAAAACATGCATCTCATAGAACTGAACATTTTTCAAATATTCTTTTGTCACCTGGAAGTCTTCGGAGCTTTCTCCCGGGAATCCTACGATCACATCTGTGGTAATGGCAGGATTTTTAAATGCCTTCCGCAAAATCTGACAGCGGTTTAAATAATCCTCCGTGGTGTAATGGCGGTTCATTCGCTTTAAGGTATTATCACATCCGCTTTGCAGGGATAAGTGGAAATGGGGACATATTTTATGAAGTCCTGCCAGTTCTGACGCAAACTCTTCCGTTACAATCCTGGGTTCTAAGGAACCAAGGCGGATCCGCTTTAAGCCTTCCACTTCGTGAATGCTCTTAATCAGATCCAGAAGAGTAAGCCGTTCTTCCTCTGGAAAATCCTTTCCATAGGAGCTTAAATGTATTCCTGTTAGTACGATCTCCTGAAAGCCGGAAGCGGTCAGACGTTTTACTTCTTCCGCCACCTCATCGGGCTTCCGGCTTCTTACTCGTCCCCTGGTGTATGGTATGATGCAGTAGCTGCAAAACTGGTTGCAGCCATCCTGGACCTTGATAAATGCCCTTGTATGGTCTGAGATCTTGTCAATGGACAGATTCTCGTACACCATAGTGTCATTGATATCAATAACAGTTTCCACCGCTTCAACAGGCGCAGCGGACTGACCGGAGGATATGTCTTCTTCCGGCTTCTTCTTTTGGGCAAAGTAATCTTCCAGAATAGAAACCAGTTCGGTCTTTTTATTGTTGCCAACGACTAAATCCACCGCTTCATCCTTTTTAAGCTCTTCTCCTGCTGCCTGGACGTAGCATCCGGCCGCCACGACCACTGCCTCCGGATTCATCTTCTTTGCCCTGTGGAGCATCTGCCTTGATTTACGATCCGCGATATTCGTTACGGAGCATGTATTAATGATATAAACATCTGCCCCTTCCGCAAAAGGAACGATCTCATATCCTGCGTTTTCAAGAAGCTGCTGCATGGCTTCTGTTTCATAGGAATTAACCTTGCATCCTAGATTATGCAGGGCTGCCTTTTTCATCTTGTTTTCTCCTATCTAAATAATCCTTTTATTTTCAGTATTTTCATGTAAATTTACCATTGACTTTTGTACAATATATCAGTAGTATTGAAGTGATTAAGGGTCTGTTCCCAGGCAGGCCCTCATTAAATAAAAGAGCTCACTCAAGGAGGTTTTTCACATGAAAACAGTTCGTATATCTTTAAATTCCATCGATAAAGTAAAATCTTTTGTAAATGATTTAACAAAGTTTGATACCGATTTTGATCTTGTTTCCGGCAGATACGTAATTGACGCAAAATCTATTATGGGCATCTTCAGCCTGGATCTTTCCAAACCCATTGATTTAAATATCCACTCTGAAAATAATGCTGATGAAATCTTAAGCGTGTTATCTCCATACATTGTAGATTAAGAATCAGCCGTTCGATCAGCCGCCAGGTGAATTGAACTTCTATAATGTCTTTCGGGGTCCGGCCTTTTCCAAAAGGAGCCGGACCCCGATTTTATTTTTTTAACACCAAACTTTTTCCACCGTGCTTATGGCTGTTTCAACCAGTTCGCCGATCTTTTCCTCTAACTTTTCCTCTGACCGTTCGATCATCTTCAAACTCGGTTTTGTCACCGGATGCTTTGCCACAAAAATGGTACAGCAGTCCTCAAAGGGAAGTACGGAAGTCTCATAGGTACCGATCTTTTCCGATACATCCACGATTTCCTGCTTGTCAAAGCCGATGACAGGACGGAATACCGGCATAGTGGTGGCTGCATCCGTAGCCGCCAGAGACTGCATGGTCTGGGAAGCCACCTGTCCGATACTCTCTCCTGTTATGAGTGCCATAGCTCCGCTCTCTTCTGACAGGCGCTCTGCAATTCTCATCATATAACGTCTCATGATGATGGTAAGCTCCTCATGAGGGCATTTGTCATAAATGTACAGCTGGATATCCGTAAAATTTACAATATGAAGGCGGATCGGCCCGGAATATTTAGAAACCAGCTTTGCTAAATCGATTACCTTCTGTTTGGCACGCTCGCTGGTATATGGCGGCGCATGGAAGTAAACGGCATCAATCTTAACCCCGCGCTTTGCGATCATATATCCTGCCACCGGGCTGTCGATACCTCCGGATAAAAGAAGCATGGCTTTTCCATTGGTTCCCACCGGCATGCCGCCAGGACCTGGAATGACATGGGAGTAAATATTGATCTTATTGCGGACTTCCACATGAAGCATCACATCCGGCTTATGAACATCTACCTTTGTCTCGGGAAACGCATTAAGAACTAATTCCCCCAAATCCCGGTTGATCTGTTCAGAATTTACCGGATATTTTTTGTTTCCTCTGCGGGCATTGACCTTAAAGGTGAAATTCTTATCCTCGTAGAATTCATCTACATAAGACAGCACCTGCTTCTTTAAATCCTCGTATCCATTGTCGTCCACCTGAACCATAGGGCAGATGGCGGCGATACCGAAGATACATTTAAACGCTTCTATGACCTCATCAAAATCATATTCTGACTCTGCATTCACATATATACGGCCTGATTCCTTGGAAACTATAAAATCTCCTTCCACCCGCTTTAAGGAGTGGCGGATCTGAGTTACCAGGGCATCCTCGAACAGATAACGGTTCTTTCCTTTAACCCCGATTTCTGCATATTTAATTAAAAATGATTGATATTGCATCTGTTATCCTTTCCTCTCTCCTGCCCATGATTTTTGGGCATAAAGGTATACCCGAAGGGTATTTCCTCTTTCTGTAATCTTAGCCTCTCTGATAACGCCTTAAAACAGGCAAAAGCTCCTTAAGCACATCAATGCAGTAATCCACTTCCTCTTTGGTATTATAAACCCCGAAGCTGAACCGCAGCGTAGAATCCAAAAGCTCTGGTTTAACGCCTATTCCCTTTAATGTTCCACTGACAGCCGGATGGTTGGAAGAGCAGGCAGACCCGGAGGACACGTAGATGTCCTTATCTTCCAGAGCATGCAAAAGCACTTCGCTTCGGACTCCCAAAAAGCTTGCGCTGACGATCTGAGGTGCCGACAAGTCACCGGGCAGGCTGTTTACCGTAACGCCGTCGATCCCGGAAAGCCTGTCTATCATATAATCTTTAAGCGCGATCATAGACTGCATCTTCTCTCCATGATCCGTATACATTATTTTAGCCGCCACTCCCATGCCTGCGATTCCAGGAACATTTTCCGTACCGGAACGCATGCCTCTCTGCTGGCCGCCTCCATAAATCAAGGGCCTTATTTTCACCCTCTGGTCAATGTATAAAAATCCAACGCCTTTTGGTCCATGTATCTTATGGGCGCTGACGGATAAAAGATCAATCCCCTGGCGCTTTGGACGGATGACAAACTTTCCGTATGCCTGAATGGCATCTACATGGAACAGAATGGACGGATTCTTCTTTTTTATGATCTTTGAAATGGCTTCGATGGGTTCCACCGCACCGATTTCATTATTTACATACATGATGGAAACCAGAATGGTTTCCGGGCGGATTGCCGCCTCAAGCTCTTCCAGACGGATATGTCCGCGGGCATCTACAGGAAGGTAAGTCACCGTAAAGCCCTGTTCCTCTAAAAACGCCAGGGGATTATACACTGAGGCATGTTCTATGCCGGTACTGATAATGTGGTTTCCCGCCCTTTTATTGGCCATAGCAGTCTCAATCAGAGCCATATTATTGGATTCTGAACCACCGGAGGTGAATACGATTTCCTTTGGAGCAACTTTTAAGGTCCCTGCTATGATCTCCGCAGCTTCCTTCATATACTGTTCCGCTTCCATTCCTTTTTTATGCTTGGCGGAAGGATTCCCGTAGTCCTCCGTCATGATTTTTACAACAATATCTCTTACCGGTTCCAACACTCTGGTCGTCGCCGAATTATCAAAATAAGCTTCCATATATGGCTCGTTCCTTTCCTCTTCCCTGTCCATGCTTTTTTGGACATAAAGGTATGCCTGAAAGGCGTTCCTCTTCCCTGTCCATGCTTTTTGGACATAAAGGTATGCCTGAAAGGCGTTCCTCTTCCCTGTCCATGCTTTTTGGGACATAAAGGTATGCCTGAAAGGCGTTCCTCTCACTGCCCGTATTTCCGGGCAATAGGGGTATCCGTACGTTGTTTCTCCTGGCCCTGTCAGTCTTCCAGCTGGAAGGCCAGTACGGATACAATCGCAAGGCCGGCAGTTTCCGTCCTCAGGATCCGTTTTCCAAGGGTAATTGGTTTGGCTCCGGAATTCTTTGCAAGTTCCATTTCAGAATCCTCAAAGCCTCCCTCCGGTCCGATAAATATCCCCGCGCTCATTCCTGGCTTAATGGCTGACAGGATTTTCTTCGTCTCCGCCATATCCTTTGCGTGTTCAAACGGAATGACTGTTATATCAAGATCCTTTGCAAAGGTCAGAGCCTCCTGAAACGTCATGACACCGGTCACCTCCGGTATGATAAGCCGCTTGGACTGCTTGGCAGCGCTTTCTGATACCGCCCTCCAGCGGCGAAGCTTTGATTCTTCCTTTTTTTTATCCAGCCGCACCACGGCCCGTCTGGTCTGCACCGGAATGATCTGGGATACACCAAGTTCCACAGCCTTCTGGATAATTAACTCCATTTTATCACCCTTTGGCAGTCCCTGAAACAGGTAGAGCCTGGCAGGAAGCTCAGCGCCTCCCTCATCCACCGACAGGATTTTGGCCGTAACTTCCAAAGAAGCCACTTCCAGAATCTCACACAGATAATCTTTGTCTATGCCATTGCTGATTAAAACCTGTTCTCCGGCGCCCATCCGCAGGACATTCTTCATATGATTCACATCCGGCCCCATGATCCGGATTGTATCTGCTCCAATCTGATCCTGATTAACAAAAAAGTGATACATCCTTTTCCCCGTTCCTCTTCCTACTTCTTCCTGACTGTTATAGAAATCCATTCGCCCTGATAGGTGGTTTCCACAAGCTCAAAGGCTTCATTTTCCTCAAATGCTTTCTTCACAGCCTCTTCCTTCATGTTAATAATGCCGGAAGTAATGAAAATAGCGTCTTTTTTCATGTGAACTGAAATTTCCTTCTGAAGAAGGATGATGATATCTGCCAGAATATTAGCTACCACTACATCATATTTTTCAAAGCCTGCTTTCTCCTGGATCGCCCTGTCATCAATAATATTGCCCTGTAATACCTGAAACTTATCCACAGGGATCTCATTGGCTTCCATGTTTTCTTTAACAGCAATAATGGCATTTTCATCAAGGTCTGTTCCAAATACCTCTTTGGCACCCAGCTTTAAGGCAGTGATTCCCAGAATGCCGCTTCCGGTTCCCACGTCGAGGAGGGTTGTCTCAGGAGTAATATATTTTTGCAGCTGACGGATACAAAGCTGGGTCGTCTCATGCTGTCCGGTACCAAAAGCAGTACCCGGGTCGATCTCAATCAAAAGCTTGTCCTTGTGCTCCTCCGGGATCTCCTCCCAGGTAGGTTTGATCAGGATATCATCTACCGTAAATGGCTTAAAATACTGTTTCCAGTTATTAATCCAGTCCTTATCCTCAGTCTCACCGGACACAATGGTACAATCCCCTAAATCCGTGAACATGGAAAGCTCCAAAAGTCCTTCTTCCACACGTTTTAACATGCCATCGATGTCAGAATCCGGCTCCAGATAGAAGCTGACCTTTGCAATGCCCTCATCCGGCGGAAGCTCCGGCAGAATATCGATAAACATGCCTTTTGTCTCCGCCTCCGTTAGAGGGATGTTATCCTCGATCTCAATGCCTTCTATTCCGATTTCATCAAACATGCTGCTGACTAAATCCACGGCCTCTGTCGTGGTGGTCAGTGTAAATTTTTTCCATTTCATAGCAATTCCCTATCCTTTAATAATTTTGATAAACAGACACAAAAGCACCACTAAAACAACCGGGCGCACAATCTTTAATCCATTTTTTACCACAAGGCCAGATCCGATATAATGGCCTGCTATGCAGAAAAGTCCTGATGCCAGTCCTAAGGGGATCAAAACCTTTCCATTTATTAAAAAAGTCGCCAATGCTGCAATATTAGAGGACAGGTTAATCACCTTCGTGGTGCCTGATGCGCTCCTGACATCCATTTTGGCAAATCCGGTCAAAATCAGCAGTAAAAAGGTTCCCGTACCTGGTCCGTAAAAACCGTCATAGCATCCAATGACCAGCGCTGCACCTATGCTGATCAAAAGCATCTTTTTTTCAGGCAGGCTGCTCTCTTCCTCCTGATTTCCCAGGTTTTTATTCTTAAGAACATAAAAGGCAACAACCGGAAGCACCGCCAGCATCATACCCTTTAATAGCCGCTCACTTGCAAGCATGGATAAGTGCGCTCCGATTACAGAACCAACCACAGCAAAAAGTGCGGCAATCAGAGACAGCTTTGCTTTAATATAACCGCCCTTTGCATACCTTGCCGTAGAAATCACCGTTCCCATGGTGGAACCCAATTTATTGGTTCCAATGGCCAAATGAGGAGGAACCCCTGCTGCCAGATATGCCGGAAGGGATATAAGTCCTCCACCTCCTGCAATGGAATCTACAAAACCCGCTAGAAAGACAAGAGGGCACACGATCAGATATTGGTACATAGGCTGTTTCCTTTCCTTGGCATCCGGTAACCGGACTTTCTCATTATAGTATATGAACGTTTAGCTCTCAGTTTTAAATCACAAGATATCATAACATACAATGAAATCGCTTGCAAGCGTCTAACATGTACGAAATTTAAAGGGTTATTTCGTAATTTATAAAAAAAAATATTTTTTTTGAAAAAGATGCAATAAAAACGGATGCTGGTGCATTAACTAATTGAACGGATGAAAATAACTTTTGTTTCGTTCCGATCGCAAGGGCAAAAAAATATCAAGTAAACGAAATTCCTTGATGCATTACACCCCATCACACCCGCCTGAGCGATTGGAATTGGAACAGGAACTATTTTCACAAATTACAAAGCAAAAATTTTTGTAATGAAAACAGGGGACGCACCTCATGGCCGATGCATTTCAGCCGTGTGGTGCGTCTCCTGTTTTTATGACGAAATATCCTGTTTCCCTTTTATGATTATCCACATATTGATCAACTGCTCTTTTTGTTTCCAGAACTGCATCCCAGCATATTGCCACAAAGGCCTGTAAGCTTCACTGCAAAGTACCTCTAAAGCACCTTTTATTGACTGCATATGCCGCTCCATGAGATCCCTCCATTCAATACTCATCTGATAATCTCTTTGGTAAAATTCACTTAATGAAGGTAAACAAAGTTTATCGAACCGAACTTCCTCTCCATTATTAAACATGAAATTCAAATGAAAGAAAAGGTACAGCAGAAAATTTCCGCCATACCTCTTAAAAACCATTCAAACAGATTTACTGAATCCAGGCTCCGTCAGCCCCCACCTTATATCCGTCAGGAGTGGTCGTATTGGTGAGCAGCCTTCCCTTATAACCATCGGACATGGTGTTAAAGTAATAAGCCTTTCCGTCTACAATCTGCCAGCCTATCCTCATGGTACCCATTGTACCGTCATCCATCGGATTTAAGTAATACCGGAAGCCTCCCTCATCTGTGTACCAGCCGGTCAGCATATGTCCTTCCCGGTTAAACCGGTACCATCTGCCATCGATATGCTTCCAGCAGTTCGAGGGCCAGCTTCCGTCACTGTACTGAAACCACCAGCCGGATGGGCTATAACGCCATCCTCTCTGATAGCTGTAGCTCCCGGGACCATCATCATCGTCATCATCATCGTCATCATCCCAGCAGTCAAAGGATACACTTCCTTCAACCGGCCCTTTGTTTTTTGTGCCCGAGCCGTTCCAGCCTGGAAAATCCCGGACAGACTGCCCGTCAGCGGCCATGACTGACGCCGGAAACAAAGCTGCTAACCATATAACAACGGCTGTCAGGGCCAGTTTTTTTGCAAACCTTCCCATACGTTCCCCTCCATTTAAAACCATGTACCTTCCGGAATCCTTATTTAAAGATTCCCTTCTTTTTATGTTTGTCACCTTCTACTGTGCCGTTCATGGCTTCGTCAAACTTACGAAGCGCCTCTTTTTGAACCTCTGTCATACGCTCCGGCACTGAAACCACCAAAGTGACAAAATGGTCGCCCCGAATTGCCCGGTTGCGCAGGGAAGGAACACCCTTTCCTTTTAAGCGCACCTTGGTATCCGTCTGGGTACCTGGCTTCACTTCGTATTCCACTTCTCCATCCACGGTCTTGATCCGGATGGTTCCGCCTAAAGCAGCATTTGCAAAGGAAACCGGGACCGTTGAGAAAATACTGGTATCCTGGCGTTTGAAAATCGGATGGTTGGATACCACTGCCTCTACCAGCAGATCCCCTCTCTCACCGCCATTGGTTCCCGGTTCTCCAGCACCTGCAAGACGCACGGACTGTCCGTTGTCAATTCCTGCCGGAATGGTGACTTTAAATTTCTTTCTTCTTGTAATGTATCCGCTGCCATAGCAATCCGGGCATTTGTCTTTAACAATTTTCCCGCTGCCTCCACAGTCCGGACACGTCTGAACATTCTGTATCTGTCCGAAGAAGGATTGCTGGGTATACATGATCTTTCCTTTTCCATTACATTTTGGACATGTAACAGGTGAGGTTCCCGCTTTTGCACCGCTTCCGTGACAGGAGGAACACTCTTCCTTGAAATTGATCTCAATCTCCTTCTCGCAGCCAAAAATCGCATCCTCAAAGGTGATGCGGATGCTGGTTCTGACATTGGCTCCCCTAGATGGCCCATTGTAACGGGCGCTGCTACGTCCTCCGCCAAAGATATCTCCGAATATATCTCCGAATATATCTCCCATGTCCGCTCCACTAAAATCAAAGCCGCCAAAGCCGCCTGCTCCCCCGCTTCCGTCAAAGGCAGCAGAACCGAACTGGTCGTACTGACGTCTCTTATCAGGATCGCTAAGGACACTGTAGGCCTCGGAAGCCTGCTTGAACTTCTCAGCAGCCGCAGCATCTCCGGGATTTGTGTCAGGATGGTATTTCTTAGCTAATGCCCTGTAAGCCTTCTTAATCGCTGCATCATCCGCATCTTTTGGAATGCCCAGGGTTTCATAATAATCTTTCTTACTCTCTGCCATCTTAGGTCTACCTTTCATAGATTAAGAACATTCGATTCACCTTCGGTTCACCGAACGGCCAAGTTCCCAAATACCCATCAGGGTAACTGAAAGCCTTCATTTTCTCTCGTCTTTGCTGAGGAACTCATGCCTGAAGAAATTCGGAAAAAGTGCTGTATCGCTACAACACTTTTCCAAAAGTCCTGTCTGCTGACCAGACTAGTTTACACCTCTTTGAAATCGCCGTCAACTACATCGCTGTCCTGATAGGTTGCATTATCTGCTCCCATGTCAGGGCCTGCGCCCTGGGCTCCGCCCTGCGCCTGCTCATAAACTTTTGCAAATAGAGCCTGTGCACTGTTCATCAGTCTTTCTCTGCCAGCCTTGATATCTTCAATCTGAGCATCCGTCATATCATCGATTGGGGCTCTGTTAACTGCTTCTTTTAATGCATTCAAGTCCGCTTCCACAGTTGCCTTATCGTTTGCATCGATCTTGTCTCCTACTTCCTGCAGAGCCTTCTCTGTCTGGAATACCATGGAGTCTGCATCGTTTCTTGCGTCAATGCCTTCCTTACGCTTCTTATCCTGAGCCTCATATTCAGCTGCTTCCTTAACTGCCTTATCAATATCAGAATCAGACATGTTGGAGCCGGAAGTAATGGTAATATGCTGTTCCTTGCCTGTTCCCAAGTCCTTAGCGGAAACATTTACGATACCGTTGGCATCGATATCAAAGGTAACTTCGATCTGAGGAACGCCTCTTCTTGCAGGTGGAATTCCATCCAGACGGAACTGGCCTAATGTCTTATTATCTCTTGCAAACTGTCTCTCACCCTGTACCACGTGGATATCAACCGCTGTCTGGTTGTCTGCCGCTGTGGAGAAGATCTGGCTCTTCTTTGTGGGGATCGTTGTATTTCTTTCAATCAGTCTGGTAGCAACACCGCCCATGGTCTCAATGGATAAGGAAAGAGGAGTTACGTCCAGAAGCAGAATATCGCCTGCGCCTGCATCACCTGCAAGCTTTCCGCCCTGGATGCTGGCGCCGATGGCAACACATTCATCCGGGTTCAAGGACTTGGAAGGCTCCTTGCCTGTCAGCTGTTTTACTTTCTCCTGAGCAGACAGCATACGGGTAGATCCGCCTACTAACAATACTTTTCCTAATTCTGCTGCAGTAATGCCCGCATCTCTTAATGCATTCTGTACCGGAACCGCAGTGCGCTCGATGAGATCTAATGTCAGCTCATCAAATTTTGCTCTGGTCAGGTTCATATCCAGATGCTTTGGACCTTCTGAAGTAGCAGTAATAAACGGCAGGTTGATGTTGGTGGTCGTTGCGGAGGATAATTCCTTCTTCGCCTTTTCAGCAGCTTCTCTTAATCTCTGCATAGCCATCTTATCACCGGATAAATCTACGCCCTCTGCCTTTTTAAATTCATCTACCATCCACTGGGTCACGCGGTTATCAAAATCATCACCGCCCAGACGGGTGTCGCCGTTGGTGGAGAGAACTTCGATAACACCGTCGCCGATTTCAATGATGGAAACGTCGAAGGTACCGCCGCCTAAGTCATATACCATAATCTTCTGCTCTTTTTCATTGTCAAGTCCATAAGCCAGAGCTGCTGCTGTCGGCTCGTTGATGATACGCTTTACGTCAAGACCTGCAATCTTACCGGCATCCTTGGTTGCCTGACGCTGTGCATCGTTAAAATATGCCGGTACGGTAATAACCGCTTCGGTTACTTTTTCTCCTAAATAAGCCTCTGCGTCTGCTTTTAATTTCTGAAGGATCATAGCAGATATTTCCTGAGGGCTGTAATTTTTACCGTCAATAGCAACCTTGTAGTCCGTACCAATATGTCTTTTGATGGAAGAGATGGTACGGTCAGAGTTTGTTACTGCCTGACGCTTAGCAGGCTCACCGACTAGCCTCTCACCGTTCTTTGTAAATGCAACAACGGATGGTGTGGTTCTTACGCCTTCGCTGTTTGGAATAACAACTGGTTTACCGCCTTCCATAACGGCTACGCAGCTATTTGTTGTACCTAAGTCAATACCAATGATCTTGCCCATAGTTTTTTCCTCCTAATTAATAAACAAAATATAAATGATTACCTTTTTCCTGCCCATATTGGGCATAAGGTATACCTGAAATGTATTATCTGCTTCCTGATGCCTCGTGACTAATTTGCCACCTGCACCATGGAATGCCTTACCACGCTGTCACGGTAAGTGTAACCCTTCTGAAGCTCCTGGGAGATTATATTTTCGCCCAGTGACTCATCTTCAATATGCATTACTGCATTATGGAAATTCGGATCAAACGGCATTCCAACCGCTTCAATAGGTTTTACGCCGGCTTCCTCCAGCGTTTTCATAAGCTGTTTATATATCTTATCCATTCCATCTGCAAAAGGAGCGCTTCTTTCCTCCTCGGATATTGCTGCAAGACCTCTTTCAAAATTATCAACTACCGGAAGAATCCGTTCAACGATATCCTTAGCTCCGATTTCGAACATGGCTGACTTTTCTTTTTCTGTTCTCTTGCGGTAATTATCAAATTCAGCCATGGATCTCTGAAGGCGGTCGGTCAGTTCCTCTATTTTTTCATCCCTTGGGTCTTTCTTCTCTTTCTTTTTTCCGAAAAGGCCCTTTTTTCCGGATTCTTCTTTGGAACCCTCTTCAGCCATTTCTTCTTCCGGAACATATTCCTGGGTTCCATCGTCCCCGCAGGCTTCTGCACCTTCTATTTCTTTTTCAGCGAAAACGGCATCCTCTGTATTAACAGTCTCATCTGCCAGATTCTCATCTGTTTTCACATCTTCCATGCTCAATGCTCTACCCTTTACCTTTCATCTTTTTTCAAAATGGTATCCAGCTGCGTCATGAGATTACGCAATGTGCTGAGAACCTTTTCATAATCCATCCGTTTCGGACCAATGATTCCAATGGTACCTCTTAGGCCTTCGCCCAGTTCATAGTTGGCGGTTACAATGCTGCAATCCTTCATTGCCTTAACAGGTGCCTCATCGCCAATGTAAACCTGGATTCCGGATCCGCTCTCCGTGCTGTTCATATCATCAATCAGCCCCTGCAAAAGATCCTTCTGTTCCAGCGTACCGATAAGCTTGCTGGCCCTTTCTCCGTCACTTAACTCCGGATACTTGAAAATGTTCGTGGCCCCGCTGGTATAAATCTGAAGGTCTTCATCATCACCCCGGATAGCGGCAGCCACCTCACCTAGAACCCGGTCCACCACATCACAGTGGGGCCCTGCCTGAACCTTCATCCTGCTGATCACTTCAAGATTGATCTCCTCTATGGTCAGCCCGTTAAGGGCATTGTTAAGAAGAATGTTAAGATTCAGAAGTCCTTCGTCATCTAATTCCGTATGAATGGGAATCATTGCATTCTTAATGATATTCCCCTCCACCACGATAACCACAAGAAGCTTTTCTTCATCAACCTTGGAGAGCTGGATAAACTTCAGTTTGTTCCGGTGGAATTGAGGCGCGCTGATCATTGCAGCGTAATTGGTATTCTGGGCAAGAAGCTTTGCCATCTGTTTTAACAAAAGTTCTACCCGGTCCACCCGCTTTAACATCATATCCTTGATCTCAGTGACTTCCTCTTCTTTTTCCTGCATGATCTGGTCCACATAAAAACGGTATCCTCTGTCTGAAGGAATCCTTCCGGCGGAGGTGTGAGGCTGCATGATATATCCCAGTTCCTCCAGATCAGACATCTCATTCCGGATGGTAGCAGAACTTAAGTTCAAATCCGTATACTTTGATATGGTACGGGAACCTACAGGTTCTCCGGTTTCCAGATAAGTTTTGATGATGGCTTTTAATATAGTTACTTTCCGCTCATCCAACTGATCCCTGTCACTCAAACTGCCCCACTTCCTTTCTGAGTCTTTTTGTTAGCACTCAACGTTTGGGAGTGCTAACATCTTCTTTTCATAATATATTCTTTTTTTCTACTTTTGTCAATACATTCCTAAAAACTTTTTGATGAAGTTTTTATGTCCTGTTTGTACATTTTTCCTCATTTCTAAATGAAATATTACAAAGCTGTTGACATTATCTTCTTGACTTTTAACACTTTTGTAATATAATGGTAAATATGACACCATGACAACACAATTGCGAGGTAAGGTTAAAGGAAAGATGACTTACAGCCTTAAGCTTGTGAACAGCGTGCCCCGCTTTACCGGGCATCAACCGGATTTGCCCGCATATCCGATTGATCCATTTGGAGGTAAATTATGAATAGTTTTTCAGGGAAAAAGAGGATCACCGGATTCCTGACACTTCTTTGTATCCTGCTGTTGTCAACAACTGCACTAGCAGCCGAGACTACAGGAAATGACGAAACCGTGAATCAAGTACAGTCCGAAAACTCTGGAACGGATCACCAAACCATACAAACCAGCACGGAAAATCAGGCAGCATCAGCCAGTACTGAGGAAATCGGACCTGGTATTAAGAAAAAAGAAGCTGAACCTGTAAAGCCGGAGGAGCCGGCAAAACCGGTTTATCAAAAAGGAGAATCCCTGGGACTCTTCTCCGCCACTGCATATTGTCCGGGCGAAAGCACCGGCAAACAGTGCCGTACCTATTCCGGTACGATACCGCAGCCGCAGCATACCATATCTGCAGATATCACAATTCTTCCGCTTGGAACAAAGGTCATGATCGACGATATCGTTTATACCGTTGAAGATATCGGAAGCGGCGTGAAGGGAAATAAAGTCGATATATTCTTTGCAAGCCGCAGGGAAGCATTGGATTTTGGAAGACAGACAAAAGAATTATTTGCAGTCATTGAACAGTAGAAAATGCCCATATGACCCCGCAGAACAGTGAATTACTTCACTGCTTCTGCGGTTTTTTTTTCGTCTTAACCTTGACAAATATGGAAAAATGTGTAAAATGTTTACTTGTACCTCATTTATTACAATTCTGTTACATATAATTATAAATATATTAAAACTTATTACAGATTGTAAAAAAGAAAGGAAGTATTTGTAATATGAGTAAAACAAACCGAATTCAATGGTTCCTCGGAACCTTACTAATGATGACATTTATCTTAATAAGTGCATGGAACGTTTTGGCGGCTCAGACAGCAGGTATTATTGACAATGCTGATGAGAACAACGTCAGGGGCTGGGCCCTAAACAGTTCTGATCCAAACGCTGCGGCAGAAGTAAAGATTGTTATTACCAATCAGTCAAACGGACAGGTCGTTGCAGAACTTACCACCACTGCCTCTAAGTACCGGGAGGATCTTGTATCCAACGGAACCGGAAATTACGGCTTTGAAATACCGGTTCCCTGGAGTTCCTACGGAGACGGCACTTATCTGGTAGAGGCCTATACAGGAGGCCAGAAGCTTTCCGGCACCAGAGTACATGGAGTAGGTGCTGCCGCTGCCGCAAGTCTTCAAAACAGCAACTCTAATCTTCGTTCCCTGGGGGTTTTTAAAACCACGGCCTACTGCCCGTGCCGCAAGTGCTCCGGAGGCTGGGGAGGACGTACCAGCACTGGAAGCATTGCAACCGCAAACCATACCATCTCTGTTGATCCAAGGGTCATTCCTTATGGCAGCCGCATCATGGTAAACGGGGTTGTTTATACGGCAGAGGATTGCGGAGGCGGAGTCAAGGGGAACCACATTGATATTTACTTCAATACCCATGGTGAAACCCGTGCCTATGGCACCAGGAGTGCAGAAATCTATCTTGTTCAGTAATACAAACCCCAGCAGGAAAGCCCGGTGAAGATTTTCTTTTCTCCGGGCTTTTTATAATATTTATCACATAGGGCCCAATGGTCCATTTCCGTACTTTACGTTCTCACGGCAATCTCTTTTATCATGCGCATCAGTTCTAAAGCGCTTCGGAATGCTACATAATTTCTGGATGTCAGTCTGCCGGCAACTATTCCCTGAATACTGGCGTTCTGGCGATGTTCTATTTTGACTATCAATGTTTCTTTCGCATGAACTGCACGCGAACTTAAGGTCAAACTATCCTGTAGCTGAATTTTTGCCTTTACTGGTATTTTGTTTTTTCCCTTAGTTCTGTGTGCATATTCATCTGACATTTTTTTATTAAGAAACCTTGGATTAGTGGACGACTGGGGAGTTCCAACCCAGTCGCATATTTCATCCAGTTTAAGCATTAAATCGCCTATATCGGAAAACCACACAGGTCCGTCTATATAGCAGTTAAGAATTTCACCATATAAATTTCCTTCTTTTTTTCCATGAAAACAAATAAGCATCGTACTGACCCGGTCTGTTATAGTCATGCTGCGGCAGATGTTCTGCATTTCTTCGCTTTTTATCATAGGTTTATTATCCCCCTTTTCAATCGTGCTTTGTGAGGTTTTCTTTATAGAAAGGGAAAGCAAAGGATATGCACACTTTCCCTTTCCAGCAAACGAAAGTTGCTGCTTTCCATCATGTCCTTACTGCAGCCAGGCTCCATCTCCCCCAACGGCATATCCATCAGGCGTCATCTCACTGACATACATGGATCCCAGTGGCCGTTCTTCATTGCTCTTATAGATCCATTTCTCCGTTGCCGCATCATACCGATAGGTTTCCATACTGTTCTGCTCTGTAAAGTAATACCACTTTCCTCCGATATTCCTCCAGCCCTTTGCCATCATTCCTGTCTCAGGGTCTAAATAATACCAGCGGTTGTCTTCCTTATCATGATGCCAGCCCGTCTTCATCTTTCCAAGCCAGCCGTCTGATTCTGTATTGCAGTAATACCAGTCATGCTTCTCATCACGGAACCAGCCGTAATCCATGATCCCGCTGGCATTGAAATGATACCAGCCGTTCTTGTTCACGTCTCCGTTTGCATAATCCAGCTTCGCCCACATTCCTGTCAGACGGATTCCTCCGTTTAGCACAAAGGCCCACTGGCTTCCCTTTCCTGAAAGCTCTTCCCAGTTTCCATTGGTTCCCACGATGTAGCTCTTGCTCCTGCTGGGATTGTAAGGGTTGGCTTTGATTCCGCTTCCGGTTCCTCCTCCGCCTTTGCTTCCTCCCTTGCTTCCCGAGCTCTGGATCTTATCATAGTGGTCATAACGCTCATCCAGTACTTCATCTAACGGCTTTGTCACTTCTTTCAGCTTTTCCAGCGCTTCAAGCAGTTCATCAAGGGTCGCCTTCGGAGAAGTACGGTCCAGTATCTCCAGGGCCTCTTCGATTGCTTCCTTAAGCTTCTCTGTCTCCTTTAATGTCAGGAAATAGTCATCGCTCTTATCAATCGCGTTCTTTATGGCATCCTCCAGCTCTTTCCTGGCATCAGTTACTTCCTTCTGATTGTTCTCGTAGTAGGCATAGACATAGGTTTTCCGGCTGATCTCCCGGTCCGGATCGAACTCACTTAAGCGGTCCTCCCGATAACTCCAGCCTACATAGCTGTACTCTACGCCTTCTTCACTGATGAAAATATCTGCCGGTTCTTCCACCTGGCCATACTCATAGGAATAATACCAGTCACTGGGAGCCTCTCCCTTTCTTACCTTGAAGTAATACTGGTACCTCGGAAGGGCTGTCTGGTTTAAGAAGTAGAGCCGGTATGCCCTGGAATACACCATCACATACCTCATTCCTGCCTGGGCCGTAAAGGTAAACAGCCCTCCGGTCTCTTCCGGATCATCTGACATCTCCACAAGCTCCGCCTGGACCGAACCGTCAAACGGGTCCGTAAAAATCCGGTACAGCTGGTAGTCCATCATGCCCACATCATCCTTACCTAACTGGATATAGGTGACGAATTCTGCATCCGATGGCGTGGCCATGGCCGTCTTTCTTCCATTGACATATCGTTCAATGTCTACATTCAGTCCCCAGGCTGCTTTAAACGCCTGGCTGTGGTCGCTGTCATACTCCGGCGAGGCCTTTACTGCATTGGATTCCGTGGCCTTTGCTGCATTCTTCGTATATACCACCTTATAGGTTACATCTGCATGGTTCTGATCCATCAGGATCCGGTCTGCATCGGTCGTCAGCTCCTCCTCCAGTTCCGGTATCTCTCCCGGATCAAGGGCGATTTCATTCTCACTTCCTCCACGGATCTCATCAACCACCGTTGCATTGCTCGGACTGGCAACCGGACGGGTATAATAAGCCGTAAACACCAGATTGGTATCCGGCATATCAAAGGCAAGCTCTCTCTCATACAGCTTTCCGGTAAGACCTGGCACTGATCCTATGGTGTTCTTCCAGTACAGGAACGTCTCTCCTGCTCCATTGGTCTCTTCTGCTGTAATTACCACACGGTCTCCCTTATGGGCTTCCTCATATCTGGCTGCGTCAATCGCTTCCTGATCAACACTTACCACACGGCCTTCCAGGGTCTCCACGATGTAGTTGGGGATCTCCAATGCTCCCCCTGGGTCCGTAGTGATCACTGATCCGTCCGGCATCCGGCTTTCTGCCGTGATTTCGGTCTCTCCCTTTGGTCTGGCTACCACGATGTACTCCTCGTTGTAATTCAGCCCGGAAAAAGTCACACTTCCCGGATTTCCTGTCACGGCCTGCCAGCCGTCACTTCCGGTCTCCGTGGTAACGATGACCGTTCCCTCCTTACTTAAGACCGCATAATCCGACTTCTTATCGGCAGGCTTGATCACAAGCACTGTTTTTCCTTCGTGGTTCTCATCAAATAAGATCTGGTAGTTGGTCTCCACCACAGGGGTCAGTACCTCCACCGGGTCACTGATGTTCCCTTCAGTATCTCCGATCTGGTTCCCCACGATTGCATGCACATTTCCTGCTGCCTCATACACAAGGTACCTGGCTCCCGGGTAGAGTCCGTCAAAATATACCCGGCCTGCAATGGTTCCCGTCTGCACTCCCACGATGTTTCCTTCCAGGTCGGTTATGATGTACTGGTAGCCTGCCGTGGTGTGGTAAACGGTGATCTTTCCCTTTCCTTCCCCGTTAAGTCCGGTGGAAGCATCGGGAGCTGCCACATCCGTTCCGAATACTGCCGGATCCTGATAGAAACGTATGGTATAGGTATGTCCATTCTTTAATACATCAGCTGCTTCCACATCCAAGTCCCCGTCATACCAGCCATCCACCAGATAGTTGATCTCCGGCACATAGCCCGGTATCTGGCCTGCAATGTCCCCCCAGGTCCTGTCATACTGGATATGCAGGGAGGTAATGCTTCCGTCTGCCAGAGAACCGTGTTCTCCTGCTGCAAACTGGATGTCGATCCATTTCTCCGGGTCCTCTTCAAACAGGGCCGTAACAGTCGCATCTCCGGTAAAACGGTGATCTTCTGTCAGAAGCTGCTCTCCGCCATTCAATGTCCCGTTTCCATCCTGGTCTATAAACCAACCGGCAAACCGGTAATACTGGTCCGCCAGTGTCATGGGAACCAGGCGTTTTTCCTTTACCGTACTCCAGGTATAACTGTCGGTCTGACCTGCTGCAGAACCATCATTTCCAAGAACTGAAGTACTATATACCCCGCTTCCCAAAGTTTGTTCTACTACGTCAGGGGACACACCGTTTCCATGGGAGATGGAACCGTGAGCTCCAGTCCGATAGGTGATCTGATACCATTTTGACGGAACACGGTCATACCGGTAGCTGACGGTTAAGTCATCGCTTGGCATGATCCCTGAATAATCATGGCCGGTATCAAAGCTTCCGCTTAAATCCGGTACTGCTGCCGCACTTTCATAGCTATAACCGTACAATTCCCGGTATTCTGTGCCGACCGCTGTATCCGCTGTTTTCTGCTGGACCTCCGGAATAACGATATTCCTTAAGTTATTATCAGTCGAATCATTATCCAGATAATTAACCGTAAACCGGTAGCCTTCCCCTGTTGCTTCATATACATATGTAATTTCTACCGGCTGGTTCGGCATGAAGCCCATAAAACCACCGCTGCTTCCAAAGCTTCCCTGGACTGCACTGACCAGATTCCCATCCGAATCATCCGCAGTATCTCCGGCTGTTATGCTTCCTGATACAAACTGATATCCGTATATATCCAGCGGACTTGTGCTTATGGCATCCTCCGGGTAATACGGCGTTACACCAGGCGCATGGATCACGGTTCCGTTCCCCGTCACATAGCGCACCGTCAGATCCGATCTGGCCGCCGGATTATTCCAGTCTACCTTGTATGCGTATTTCACAGCCGCATCCTGTCCCGGCATCCTTCCGGCAAATTCCCCGGTCGAGCCGTTAAAGGTTCCGATCGGCGCTGCTCCCAGTCCGTCATAGTTATATTCAGCGGGGCTGGTCAGGGAATCCGAAAGACTCCACAGATACCCATGGATGTTCTTTTTCTGGGACTGGATCACCGACTCCACAGAATAGGTATTTGCCGTGGTCGTCGACTGGAACACGATGGAGCCGTTCTGATTGGTGTAATCCACCGTATAATCAAACTTCACATTAGAGTCCGGCTCCCATATGGCATAATAGGTAACTGGATCTTCTGGATATACAGCCGGCAGGGAGGAGATGTATTCCGGACTGGTATGGCTGTTTACCTTGCTCCATCCCTTGAACACGTATCCGTACCTGCTCACACTGGGAAGCAGGGCATTTACGCTGTTTCCGGCCGTTCCGGTCAGGGTTTGCGGCTGAGGTGTACCTCCGTTGACTACAAAAGCAATGGAGGCATCGATACGGGTGTATTCATAGGTAACTACCACATCCTGCCCCGGCATAGTCCCGGTTATTTTTCCAAAATCTGTTTCTTCTGTTTCCACCGCAGTTAAGGTACTGCCGGTCCCCTGGTCAATGGAAGTTCCGGTAAACTCATACCCGGAAATAGCCGATGGCGGCGAAATAACCACCCCATCTCCCGATGCAAAGGACAGGCTGGGCGTATCCGGTGCACCGGTCACGGTTCCTCCTGTAGCAAAATCCCGATAAACAAAGCTAACGGTGTAGCCATTGCGTTTCAATACTGTATTTTTTGAATTATTTAAAGCAGAGGATCCCACTGTAGCAAAGATCCCGGCCCCATTTCCTACATCCGCATCTGCAAAATAGTTGTCTGCAAACGGGCAGGAGGAAATGCTTCCGGAATACTCAACCGAAGGAACGGCTATAACGACTTCCTGCCCCGTGGCTGTTGACTCCCCGACAGACGCCTCCGGAACTTGCTGGGAAGTTACACCGATCCGTGAGGCGTCAAGATCTCCCTCTACGGTAATGTGCTTCCCATCTGCCAGATAGACATTTGCTTTTTCTCCTGCAGTATTTGTATTGTCCGAAATAATTATTTCATTCCGGGCAGAAAAAGTACCGGTACTTTCAAATTGAACCGCACCTTTTCCCGCTGCAGGTCTGTTGCTCTTTATCTCAATTCCACTGTCTCCGCCATTAAGCACAAAATTCGTACTTCCCAGAATTTCTACTGCGCTTCCATTATTATTCTGAAGAGTCAGTTCATTATTTAATTCTAAAGTTCCTCTGCTTGCCTGAATCATTGAAGCAGCATCTGTCAAAGTTCCATTGGTTCCATCCATAATAATATCTGTAAATGAAAGCCCGAAGTTATTATTATTTGAAAACATTTCACCAGCAAATCCATTGGCACGGGCCAGCGTCACACGGGCACCGGCAGTAGGAGCTCCCCCTAATGTCATATCAGTACTGGAAATGACAATTTTCGTATTCGAATTTGTTATGCTGCTGAAATCAATCGTAGAATTAATAGGATTATAATCTTGAATAAAAATATATGCATTTTTCCCGTTGCATTTAGCAATTGCCGCCTCTATGGTCTGTAATGGCTCACTAAATATTCCTGAGTTACTATTGCTGCCATATTGAGAAGAAACATAGTACGCCGCCTCTTTCATTGCAAAAGCAACTCTCCGATGTACAATTTCATAAGGCCGTACCGTAAACATCCAGGAATAGGATATAGAACAGTCACTGGACAATGCGGAAGACGCCGCGGATTCCTTAAACATATTCGTACATCGCTCGCTAAAACTTCCCGCCCATTTCGTTGTCGTAGGTTCCGTTATTCCAAGAGTCGGGTCATCTGTAATCACATCAACAACAACCGCCTTATTTGCAGTCTCCCTCATATAAAATCCCCGGGCTGTTTTATACATATCTTTTGTAAGACTGCCATTGATTTGTAGATCATAGGCGCTGCCCAGCCAGAAGGTACGGCCGTCGGACGGCATTGTGCCTCCTACATGAGCAAGATAATAATCTACCAGCATATATTTGCCATCCGAACTGGGAGTGGTCGTGACCTTCATCTCAATACGTGTTTCATTTGCGCCCGATCCGAATTTAAGCAATTCTGTATACCCGTTGTAATAACCATTAAAAGAACCGGTGATTGCATTACCTTCAGAATCATGCTGACCATGTTTTGCGGAATAATACTTTCCGCTGCCGAGAGTTATTTGTGTATCCGGTGTATAAAGACCCGTTACATTGGCTGGTACCGGTGTTATCTTAGAATTGCTGGTAGCTTCATCTGCCGCCATGAAAAGATAACTGGGAAAACCATACCAGCTATAAGTAAACTGCATATTGCCGGTACTGTAAGTATCACTCTGCCCCGCTTTTTTTCCTGCAAGCTCAAAACGCCAGCTTGTGCCTCCGGAGCCAGTACTGGAATAATCATTACTCCACTTCCACGTCTGGTTGATATTATCACTTGCAGAAAGTCCAAGATTCGTGCTTCCCAGTTCCGGAATATAGGCAAATGCAATTACCGTCTCCTGAAAAGTAAGTCCGGCTATCAGGCATACGGAAAGGACCATTGCCAAAATACGTTTCCAAACCATATAAACATTACGGATCCTTTCTTTTTTCCTTTCTTCCTTTCGTTCCATGTTTCCTCCTTTTAAAAGACCGATTTATAACTTCACCTTAAATCAGTGCTCTTTGTTCTTACCTCAATCTCCCTTACCATTGACTCAGGCCCCAGAT
Organism: [Clostridium] celerecrescens 18A; assembly: GCF_002797975.1. Lineage (NCBI taxonomy): Bacteria > Bacillati > Bacillota > Clostridia > Lachnospirales > Lachnospiraceae > Lacrimispora > Lacrimispora celerecrescens. Next base: position 3,287,075 of record NZ_PGET01000001.1, read on the forward strand.
GCTTCGGAAACCTGTTTCTCCTTTAGGCGTCAGCCATCCGCTTATCCATGATCCTTTTAAAGAAAGGGAGAGTGCCAGATAATCCAGACACTTTCCCCTCCTATGAAGAATGATTTCAATTTAAACTATGGGGTTTCCGGTGTCCATTTCCCGCTTTCATCCACATAATATCCATCCGGGGTCACTTCAGCCCGGTACAGGGAACCCAGCGGACGTTCTGACTGACCGGCATAAGCCCATTTCCCGGTTGCTTTATCCAGATACCATGTCTGCTGACTGTTTTCCTGTGTCAGGTAATACCATGCGCCGTCTATTTTCTGCCAGCCGGTAAGCATAGCACCGTTAAACAGATTTAAGTAGTACCATCTTCCATCATTATCATCAAGATGCCAGCCGGTCTTAAGGCGTCCGAACCAACCATCGTGAACGGTGGTTAAGAAATACCATTTCCCTTCTTCATCTAAAAACCATCCGCTGTCCATTACCCCTTCCTGGTCAAAATGGTATGTATAGATCAGGGTGGTCCCATTATAGGTATATCTGATATTTGCCCACTGGTCTTTTAATTTTGTTCCGCTGCTTAATAGGAAGGACCAGCCATTGGCTGCCGGATTAAAATTCTCCCAGTGACCGTCAACATCATTTGTATAAGTCTTATAACTTCCAAAACGGTAAGCACCCGGTCCCACGCTACTGCTGGAACTGCTCATTCCGGAACTGCTGCCTCCTCCAGAACCGCTTCCGCCTCCGGATCCATTTCCGCCTCCGGATCCATTTCCGCCTCCGGATCCATTTCCGCCTCCAGAGCCATTGTCTCCTCCGGAACCATTGTTTCCACCAGAGCCATTGTCTCCTCCGGAGCCATTGCCATTTCTGATTCCGTCAACAATATCCTTTAATGTCTGATAAGCCTGATCCAGCTCATCAATCGTGGGACGGGGCAGAGTATCACGCACTACAATTGCATCATGGATTGCATCGGTCAATGTATTTCTGTCTTCTTCACTTACCGAACCATTGTTTTTCAAAGCATTAGCTGTATTGATTTCATCCTCCAGCCGGTTCTTTGCCTCCTGCCACAAGGAATCATCCTCCTGTTCATACACTGCGTACAGTTGGAGATTTTTGTTAATCGGAGCCGTTATATCATAAAAACCTGCGGTAGCCAAAGGCTGTTTTTTTAATCCTGTAAATTCATATACAATACCGGTAACCGGATCCGTGTAGTCTTCCAAGCATTCAAGATCCATATATCCGTCTGTATCTTCTAAAGTACTTCCGGCTCTTGCTTTAAGACTTGCCACCGAACCTCTTATCGTATCGGTAACGGTAACCGTATATGATTTGGAATAAGTTAAGATAATCGTGTCCCCAACATTTGCATCAAATAAGAATGTACCGGTAAAACCGGCATCCGGATCATTCAGATCAGGTTCCAAAGGCATAATCTCCGTACATACCGGATCGCTATCCGCATTTTCAACCTTCCACAACTGGTAATCCATATTTCCCAGAAGGCTGGTATCCAGGGTACCATAAACCTGAATATCAGGTGTGTGGTTCCCATCGGAGGGCAGTGCTTTATTAATGCCATCCACCTTTCTCGACAATGAGATTCCTAAAACCCAGGGGATCTTTAATGCTTCACTATCCACTGCAGCAGCATCTCTCACTGCATTGGACTCCGTAGCAGTCGGTACATTTCTCCGGTCAAATTTAACCGTATATTCCACTTTATGCCCTGATGTCAGCAAACCTGGATCGGAAGAATTGTCAATCAGGTCGAGTTTTAACGCTTCCAACAGATCCGTTTGCATATTGAGAGCAAACGTTCCATTTTTAGGGGAATAATCTACCGTTGCATTGGATGAGGTCGCCGTGGCTGGTACGGACTCATACCGTGCCTGAAGAACTACGTCGCCGGCCGGCATAATAACCCATGGATTCTGCTGTTCTGCCTGAGATGCAGTAAGAGACATAGAGCCAATCAGGCAATCCCACCGCTTAAAACTGTACCCGGTTATATCAGGGGCTTTAATCCTTATCTTATCCCCTTCCCGGACACTGACCTGGGTTGCTCCTTCTTCAATCTCCAAGGGTACGTTATTTCTGGTAACCTCCGCCACATAGCCTCCGTTTGTGATATACAGAGTATAAGTCTGATTTTGCACCAGAGAGGATTCTTCCAGGAAAATGGGATTTCCCAGCAATATCTTTTCAGACGGAGACTCTGTTTCTCCCAAATGCTTTGCAACTACCGTATATTCCCGGCCGGATTCCAGACCTGGGAATTCTGCAAAAGCCGGATTTCCTGCGGCTTCTAACCAGCCGTCTGCTGATCCTTCCTGTGAAACGGCATTTCCATTACCATCAAGCAGCGCATACAGCGTATCCGCCGCTGTTGGACTGATCCTGATTTTCTTTCTGCCTTCATTTCCATCATTTGCTATGGCATAGTTATTTGCAAGAGTGACAATGCCTACCCTTGCAGGCTGGCTTATCAGGGAGCCATCCACATGACCGGTCAGTGGTTCCCCTGTTACAGGTGCCGCAGTCAATGATAGTTCATACACATAATAATAGGTACAGGGATTGAGCCCTGTAAATTTCCCGCTCTGCAACTGGGAACCTGTCATGGTGGATATGACGATTCCGTCTGCATCCGCAACTGCATACTTTCTCTCTTCGTTAGCACCATTGATTCTGATCTGTCCGGTTCCATCTGCTGATACAGAACCATCTGCATCAGGAATGCTTAAAATCCCGTCATCACCTGCCATTAGCGTGAACCTGGCCGTATAGCTGTGATTGGAAAGAATCTGCAGATCATTTTGTACCTGGTTTCCATTCTCATCATACCAGCCTGCAAACATATAATTGTCATCTGGCTGAAGCGAGGGAAGCGCCAGATCTGTCCATATCGTTCCTCTTGCTACATGGGCCGAAGTGGCTCCTGAAACAATACTTCCATGGCTTCCGGATACAAAGTTTAAATCAAACCACTCATTGGGGTCCTCTTCAAAATTGGCATATAGCTTTAGGTTCCCGGTTATCTCCACATCCCCGGTAAGCTTTGCACCGGTTTTTCCTGTTCCGTTTGCGTTTGCTTTATACCATCCGTCAAATAAATAATGTGTCGCCGCCGACGGAGTGATGCTCTGAGTCAATTCATCAATTGTATAGGTATCCAGCCTGAAAAACCTGGGAGAGGGATCTCCCGACAGATTTCCGTTCGCACCATTATAATAATCAATACGGGCCCAGTAGTTAGGATCCGTCAAATCCTCGTTATAGGTAATGGTAACAGAACCTCCGACAATGTCCGTATTAAAGGTCAGCTTTTCGCTTGCCTCATCCAGAACGGAGTTGGAGAAATTACCGTTCCACGTGATATTCGGCGGATAAGAATATCCTGATTTTCTTTCTATATCCAGATCTACAAGTTCAGTCGGGGATACGGACAAATTCTGCTGTTGTTCAAGAATGTTGTTATGATTGTCCACCGTGTTTACAATAATATGGGTCGTATAAGACGGATCAATCTGATACCTATAGGTGATTACCACCATTTGATTGGGCATCTTTCCTGTATAATTCTTATCTGCATCAAAGCTGCAGCCAGCCGAAGCCGCCGAATAGATTCCTCTGTTTACTAAATCATCTGTATCTCCAAATCCGGCCTTCAGTTCTGCACCGGTAAGTTCATATGCCGTTATAGCAGCAGGTGCAACAGAGAAGGCTGTTTCTGCAGAGTAAGCATATGCATCCGGTGTTTTTATAGCAGTACCGTCTCCATCAACGTACTCTACCCGCAATGTAAATTTTTTGCTGGTATCCGGTTCATAACGATAGGCAACCGTAAGATCATCGTTAGGCATGTATCCCCGGATCGCGTTGGTAGAAGTGTTGATAGCAGCGGCCGCTTCCAATGTTCCGGCCCCGCTCGCATCGTCAAATCTTCTGATCTTGTTATTTTTTATCAGCACTGATTTCAGCTTATACCCCGGTATGTTCCTTTTATAGGTGGCTGAAACCGGTGTATTGGCCGTCACTGGATTCGTCCAGGTTCCGTCATCATAAAACCGGATCATCTGGCTATCGTCGTCTGATGGCCATGCGGATTGGCTGGTACCGTCAGTTATGCTGTCTCTTGCCGAATTTAAATCACGGTAATGCATGACCGTGAAATCAAACTGGCTGCTGCTGTTGCCATTCCAAACCGCCTTATAGGTTTCCGGTGACTCATAGGGGAAAGCATAAGGCAGGTTAAGAACCTTATTTCCATTTTCGTTATACCAGCCGTCAAAGGTATAGCCCGGCCACTCAACCTGGAATTCCGGAAGCTTGGGCCTTGGTCCGGAGCCTTTGTCCTCTGTTTCAATGCCGCTAAAATCTCCAGATGAACTTAGGGCAAATCCTGCCTGTCCCGTGGCATAGGAAATGTTATTTTCATATCTTGGTACATTCGCATATGTAGAATGCGACAGATTCGGTCCCTTCTGCGGATCAAATTGAACGACAGAAGGATCGCCGTATCCTAGCGTTGCTGCAGATGCGGGCGGTGCCGCCATGGTAATAACCATGGCGGCTGCCAGTATCAATGCAGTCTGCGCTTTCCATTTCTTCATGTTTTTCATTGTTTCCTCCTTACTGCAGCCAGGCTCCATCTCCCCCAACGGCATATCCATCAGGCGTCATCTCACTGGCATACATGGATCCCAGTGGCCGTTCTTTATTGCTCTTATAGATCCATTTCTCCGTTGCCGCATCATACCGATAGGTTTCCATACTGTTCTGCTCTGTAAAGTAATACCACTTTCCTCCGATATTCCTCCAGCCCTTTGCCATCATTCCTGTCTCAGGGTCTAAATAATACCAGCGGTTGTCTTCCTTATCATGATGCCAGCCCGTCTTCATCTTTCCAAGCCAGCCGTCTGATTCTGTATTGCAGTAATACCAGTCATGCTTCTCATCACGGAACCAGCCGTAATCCATGATCCCGCTGGCATTGAAATGATACCAGCCGTTCTTGTTCACGTCTCCGTTTGCATAATCCAACTTCGCCCACATTCCTGTCAGACGGATTCCTCCGTTTAGCACAAAGGCCCACTGGCTTCCCTTTCCTGAAAGCTCTTCCCAGTTTCCATTGGTTCCCACGATGTAGCTCTTGCTCCTGCTGGGATTGTAAGGGTTGGCTTTGATTCCGCTTCCGGTTCCTCCTCCGCCTTTGCTTCCTCCCTTGCTTCCCGAGCTCTGGATCTTATCATAGTGGTCATAACGCTCATCCAGTACTTCATCTAACGGCTTTGTCACTTCTTTCAGCTTTTCCAGCGCTTCAAGCAGTTCATCAAGGGTCGCCTTCGGAGAAGTACGGTCCAGTATCTCCAGGGCCTCTTCGATTGCTTCCTTAAGCTTCTCTGTCTCCTTTAATGTCAGGAAATAGTCATCGCTCTTATCAATCGCGTTCTTTATGGCATCCTCCAGCTCTTTCCTGGCATCAGTTACTTCCTTCTGATTGTTCTCGTAGTAGGCATAGACATAGGTTTTCCGGCTGATCTCCCGGTCCGGATCGAACTCACTTAAGCGGTCCTCCCGATAACTCCAGCCTACATAGCTGTACTCTACGCCTTCTTCACTGATGAAAATATCTGCCGGTTCTTCCACCTGGCCATACTCATAGGAATAATACCAGTCACTGGGAGCCTCTCCCTTTCTTACCTTGAAGTAATACTGGTACCTCGGAAGGGCTGTCTGGTTTAAGAAGTAGAGCCGGTATGCCCTGGAATACACCATCACATACCTCATTCCTGCCTGGGCCGTAAAGGTAAACAGCCCTCCGGTCTCTTCCGGATCATCTGACATCTCCACAAGCTCCGCCTGGACCGAACCGTCAAACGGGTCCGTAAAAATCCGGTACAGCTGGTAGTCCATCATGTCCACATCATCCTTACCTAACTGGATATAGGTGACGAATTCTGCATCCGATGGCGTGGCCATGGCCGTCTTTCTTCCATTGACATATCGTTCAATGTCTACATTCAGTCCCCAGGCTGCTTTAAACGCCTGGCTGTGGTCGCTGTCATACTCCGGCGAGGCCTTTACTGCATTGGATTCCGTGGCCTTTGCTGCATTCTTCGTATATACCACCTTATAGGTTACATCTGCATGGTTCTGATCCATCAGGATCCGGTCTGCTTCGGTCGTCAGCTCCTCCTCCAGTTCCGGTATCTCTCCCGGATCAAGGGCGATTTCATTCTCACTTCCTCCACGGATCTCATCAACCACCGTTGCATTGCTCGGACTGGCAACCGGACGGGTATAATAAGCCGTAAACACCAGATTGGTATCCGGCATATCAAAGGCAAGCTCTCTCTCATACAGCTTTCCGGTAAGGCCTGGCACTGATCCTATGGTGATCTTCCAGTACAGGAACGTCTCTCCTGCTCCATTGGTCTCTTCTGCTGTAATTACCACACGGTCTCCCTTATGGGCTTCCTCATATCTGGCTGCGTCAATCGCTTCCTGATCAACACTTACCACACGGCCTTCCAGGGTCTCCACGATGTAGTTGGGGATCTCCAATGCTCCCCCTGGGTCCGTAGTGATCACTGATCCGTCCGGCATCCGGCTTTCTGCCGTGATTTCGGTCTCTCCCTTTGGTCTGGCTACCACGATGTACTCCTCGTTGTAATTCAGCCCGGAAAAAGTCACACTTCCCGGATTTCCTGTCACGGCCTGCCAGCCGTCACTTCCGGTCTCCGTGGTAACGATGACCGTTCCCTCCTTACTTAAGACCGCATAATCCGACTTCTTATCGGCAGGCTTGATCACAAGCACTGTTTTTCCTTCGTGGTTCTCATCAAATAAGATCTGGTAGTTGGTCTCCACCACAGGGGTCAGTACCTCCACCGGGTCACTGATGTTCCCTTCAGTATCTCCGATCTGGTTCCCCACGATTGCATGCACATTTCCTGCTGCCTCATACACAAGGTACCTGGCTCCCGGGTAGAGTCCGTCAAAATATACCCGGCCTGCAATGGTTCCCGTCTGCACTCCCACGATGTTTCCTTCCAGGTCGGTTATGATGTACTGGTAGCCTGCCGTGGTGTGGTAAACGGTGATCTTTCCCTTTCCTTCCCCGTTAAGTCCGGTGGAAGCATCGGGAGCTGCCACATCCGTTCCGAATACTGCCGGATCCTGATAGAAACGTATGGTATAGGTATGTCCGTTCTTTAATACATCAGCTGCTTCCACATCCAAGTCCCCGTCATACCAGCCATCCACCAGATAGTTGATCTCCGGCACATAGCCCGGTATCTGGCCTGCGATGTCCCCCCAGGTCCTGTCATACTGGATATGCAGGGAGGTAATGCTTCCGTCTGCCAGAGAACCGTGTTCTCCTGCTGCAAACTGGATGTCGATCCATTTCTCCGGGTCCTCTTCAAACAGGGCCGTAACAGTCGCATCTCCGGTAAAACGGTGATCTTCTGTCAGAAGCTGCTCTCCGCCATTCAATGTCCCGTTTCCATCCTGGTCAATAAACCAACCAGCAAACCGGTAATACTGGTCCGCCTGTGTCATGGGAACCAGGCGTTTTTCCTTTACCGTACTCCAGGTATAACTGTCGGTCTGACCTGCTGCAGAACCATCGTTTTTCAGAATGGACGTCTCATAGACCCCGGTTCCGCTCCCCTGTTCCTGTACATCAGAAGACACTCCGCTTCCATGGGAAATGGCGCCATTGATTCCTGATTTGTAAGTAATCCGGGCCCACTGGGACATGACACGGTCATATCGGTAGCTAACGGTTAAGTCATCACTTGGCATGGTTCCCGTATAATTACGGCTGCCATCAAAGCTTCCGCTGGAAGACGGTACCGCCGCAGCACTTGCATAGCTATAACCGTATAAATCCCTGTACTCCGCGCTGACCGCTGTATCCGCTGTTTTCTGCTGGATCTCTGGGTTTATGATATTTTTTAAACTGCTGTCACTGGTATCATTATCTAAAAAGTTTACGGCAAATGTATACCCTTCCCCTGTTGCCTCATATACATATGTAATTTCTACCGGCTGGTTCGGCATGAAGCCCATAAAACCACCGCTGCTTCCAAAGCTTCCCTGGACTGCACTGACCAGATTCCCATCCGAATCATCCGCAGTATCTCCGGCTGTTATGCTTCCTGATACAAACTGATATCCGTATATATCCAGCGGACTTGTGCTTATGGCATCCTCCGGGTAATACGGCGTTACACCAGGCGCATGGATCACGGTTCCGTTCCCCGTCACATAGCGCACCGTCAGATCCGATCTGGCCGCCGGATTATTCCAGTCTACCTTGTATGCGTATTTCACAGCCGCATCCTGTCCCGGCATCCTTCCGGCAAATTCCCCGGTCGAGCCGTTAAAGGTTCCGATCGGTGCTGCTCCCAGTCCGTCATAGTTATATTCAGCGGGGCTGGTCAGGGAATCCGAAAGACTCCACAAATATCCATGGATGTTCTTTTTCTGGGACTGGATCACCGACTCCACAGAATAGGTATTTGCCGTGGTCGTCGACTGGAACACGATGGAGCCGTTCTGATTGGTGTAATCCACCGTATAATCAAACTTCACATTAGAGTCCGGCTCCCATATGGCATAATAGGTAACTGGATCTTCTGGATATACAGCCGGCAGAGAGGAGATATATTCCGGACTCGTCTGACTATTCACTTTGCTCCAGCCCTTAAACACGTATCCGTACCTGCTTACACTGGGAAGCAGGGCATTTACGCTGTTTCCGGCCGTTCCGGTCAGGGTTTGCGGCTGAGGTGTACCTCCGTTGACTACAAAGGCAATGGAGGCATCGATACGGGTGTATTCATAGGTAACTACCACATCCTGCCCCGGCATAGTCCCGGTTATTTTTCCAAAATCTGTCCCTTCTGTTTCCACCGCAGTTAAGGTACCGCCGGTCCCCTGGTCAATGGAAGTTCCGGTAAACTCATACCCGGAAATAGCCGATGGCGGCGAAATCACCACCCCATCTCCTGATGCGAAGGACAGGCTGGGGGTATCCGGTGCACCGGTCACGGTTCCTCCTGTGGCAGTATCCCGGTACGCAAAGCTTACGATATATCCGTTACGCTTTAAGACCGTATTCCGCGAATTGTTTAAAGCTGAGGAGCCAACTGCGGTATAAATCCCTGTTCCGTTTCCTGTATCCTTATCTGCAAAGAAGTTGTCTGCAAACGGACAAGAGGTAATACTTGCAGAATAATCGGCTGAAGGTACAGCGATGACAATTTCCTGTCCCATCTCTGTTGAATCTCCGACCGAAGCCTCAGGTATCTGCTGTGCAGTCACGCCGATCTGTGAGGCATCCAGATCTCCATTTACAGTAATCTGCTTTCCCTGTGCAAGATAAACATTGTTTTTTTCTCCGGAGGAATTCACATTATCCTCAATCGTCACCAGATTTTTTACAGAAAAGCTACCGTTACTATCAAAGTAAACAGTTCCCTTACCATTGGAAATGTTATTTTTTACTGTTCCATAATTCATTGACAGATTTGCCGTTCCCGTTATCTCTACCGCACTTCCTGATCCGACTGAAGTTCCATTGCAATTTTTCACAACTGCTCCGCTATTGATCTCAACTGTTCCGGAGGCTGCAGATATGACCGGCGAGGAAGTCTCTACGCCATTTCCGTCAAGGATGATATCTGTCAATTTTAATGTCCCGCTTGAAACATTAAAAACGGAGCCTGTATAGGAATCTGCCCGTTTTAAGGTCTTAATATAATCAGAATTTTCATTTGTAGGATTTCCGGAATGATCAAAATCCGTACTTGCTATCGTAATATCCTTTGAAGAAGACCCGGATATTGCTATTGGGGCTGTTATATCCGGATAATCCATCACATAGATGTATCCCTTTTTATTTCCAATCTTATTTAAAGCATATTCAATGGTTTTATATGGACTGGTGTATGTCCCTTCTGCCGAACTGCTGTCACTTCCATATAAATCTGATACATAGTAGGATGTATCTCTGATTGCAAAGGCTACACGCTTATGTACCATCTCATATGGATGCAGCTGAAAATGCCAAGAATAAGCCATTCCTGAATCAATTCCGCTTACCGAATCTCCTCCACCTTCGTTGAATACGTTGCCTCCCCATGAACTATAATGGCCTATCCATCTGGTGGTCGGCGGTGTAACACCGAGATTACTGTCGTTTGTGATACAGTCAAATGTTGTCTTTGTATATTGGTTCACCATATGAAAGCCGCGGTTATTTTTGTATACCGTAGCATAATCGTCTGACGAGCCACCGCTTCCGCCTCCGATCATTACATCAGTACCTGTTCCCAATTTAACAGTCCTGCCATTGATTCCACCCTGTCCGTTTTTGTCATAAATGTAATAGTCTACAAATACATATTTGTCATCCGGACTTGGTGAAACCGCAATTTTAAATTCCACTCCCATACTGGCCAAATCTTCCACAGCACCGTTGGTGCCCCCATTTGCCTTATATGTGGTGCCGCCAGCAACCTGAAGGTAGGTTGCATACCCTTGCCAGCTAAAGGTTGTTTGAATTCCACTTGTGCTATATTCTGTCTGTCCTGCTTGTAAACCGCACAAGTCAAAGCGGTATGAGTTCCCCCCGGATTCGCCCGTTCCGCTTCTCGGCCCTATCCATTTATATGCAGTTGCCTCGCTTGCCCCGTTCCCAAGATCTTCATTTGTTAATTCTGAAGAAGCATACGCGATCACGCTCATTCCAGGCAATAACTGGCCTCCTATGATACAAACCGACAGAACCATCGCAAAAAAGCGTTTCCATAATTGATACCATCTTTTTGATATTCCTGCTTTTTTACTTTTTGTAGTCATATTCAATTTCTCCTCTGATTAGAAATTAAGCCTTTCTTCCGGAGGCAGTTCATCTGTGGAAGGCTCTGTATCATAACCTGCAATCAGACCTCCTTCATATGGATTCTCTTTGTTATCTTTATCATAATGATAGAAACCGATTCCATCAGTTCCAGTTCGCCATCTGGGCTTTTCATCATCTCCCACCCATGCTGCAAATCTGTCGTTTATAATAAGGAGATATCCTCCCTCTTTATCCTTTACTGCCTTTTTATCACCTTTTACAATCTTTCCGTTAATATCTACCACCTGGTAATACGTCTCATCGTTCTTCCGAACCTCTACTACACCATAGCCATATTCTTCATCTGCCTCCAGCCTAATTCCATTGATGTAGTATCTGTTATCATTTTTCTGAAGCTGGTTCCGGTTCCCATAGGCCTTTCCGTTTCCGGAAAATCCAAATGTAAAGACACCATCTTCCAGTTCCACTTTGATCTCCTTTCCCATCTGCATGGAACCGTCATTTAATTCGTCCGGCGCAAACAAATACAGATCGGATTTTTCAATTCCATATAATGAGCCATCTATAAAATCCTCTGAACTCCAGTCGTCCACATCGTACTGGGCTACAAACTCCGATTTTCCATCGAACAATACAAAGCCCGTCTTCATCCTTCCGATTCCGTCAAAGGCATAATTTTTTCCGCTGATGTTACGGATCCTGTTCCGGTAGACTTCCCCTTTTTCATCCGTGTGCCACCAGCTGCATTCCTGATCAGAATAATCCGTTTCATCCAGATTTTCCGACGGGTACATCCAGAACCACATGTTTTTCAGAAGCTTGCCTCCATCATATGCGGAATAGAATCTCGCAGATGTGGAGCTGGTAGGATTGCTTTTATCCGCATTGCTAATGGTTGCTACCTTGCCCCACCATGGGTTCATAATTCCATTTTCATCAAATCCATAAGCATTTCCGCCAATATTCTTCTGCTTTAAATTCTCTCCTTTGCTGTAAACCTTTTTGGAGCTTTCATCAAAATAGATCCACATTTTTTCATAATCCGAATAATAGCGGTCGGTCATGTTGCTAAGCAGTTCAGAACCACCGGTCCCATAGCCGATTTCACCATAATCCAGCCATTTTTCTGTAAACAGAACCCCATCTTCTCCAGAGTAATAAACCCCTTCTACAAACGGATCATCCGAATCATTAATGGAATTTCCATTTTCATCAATCCATCCGGTTAACATAAGTCCATCTTCATTAAAAAGATAGGTATTTCCATTAATCTTCTTTTTGAAACTGTTGCCCTTTCTTTGATACGCCTTGCCATCAGTTCCAAAATAGTACCAGCCTTCTTCAAAATCACCTTCCGGATCTTTGGTTTCATCAATCCAGATCCATGTGTTTTGAACCATCTTTCCATCTTCATCCACGAAATAACTGGTGTTTCCCAGATGGAACATACAATTCTTAAGAATCGTTCCTTCCGATGATAAGTAATACCAACTGTCCTTTGATTTTTTCCAGACATTTGTCACCGGCTGATCATCCGAACCAAGGTATGACCATTCGTCATTCTCGAGCTTCCAGCCTTCGGCAGCATAGACATCTTCATGGAAAGATGACGTTAAAAAGCCCACCGAAAGTGCAAAGATCGTTAGCACACATAATCTCTTTTTCATTCCTCATCACTACCTTCCTTTCTCTTAAGTTACATCTTCATGGAGTTATTTCCGCCATAGGGGAAATTGGCACTCAACATGTATACCTTTTTGCAAAATACAACAGAATTCCTCTTTTGTTGTTTAAAAAAAAGAAAAACCGGGTTTGATATAACGCTCCGGTTTTTCTTATCTAAATATAAACACTTTAAAAGGCCGGTTTTACAAAAATTATGCAAACCAGCTTCTTTGTTGTACCTGAATTTCAAAAAAAGGAGATTTTGAAGAAAAATAGTGGATTTTATTTCCTTTATGTAGTAGAATATTTTAAGATACTAGAATGCTTTTACAACAAAAGAGGAATTCTGTCGTCAATTTCAACCAGCAATTTCAGACTTTCCAGCTGCCTTATATGGTTATAGCCGCTTTCTATCGTGTAAATACGTGTCGTATTAACGCTGCTATGTCCTAATATATCTGCAAGCCTGGACAAATCCTTCTCTGAATCATAGTAAGATCTGGCAAATAAATGTCGTAAATTATGGGGATAAATTTTTTCCTGTGCGACGCCCGCTTCTACGCCCAATGCTTTCATTTCTCTCCAGATATTACTTCTGTCCAATGCAGCTCCATTCCTTGTTATAAAAATCATACCTCCTTCTAAATGTCTTTTTTGTGCATACAATATTAACATCTGAGATAACTGTCTTGTAAGGAACACAGTTCTCACCTTCCCCTTACAATCCACTTCCGCCCGTCCTCTGACTGCGGCTTCTACCGTAATAAAAGGTAACTCCGATACCCTGATTCCAGTTGAACAGATCGTCTGCAGCAATAAAGCCAATCTTATATTACCTTTTTCAAAAGCAGTTTTTACCAATCTCCTATACTCATCCTTTGACAACTCCTTGTTTTCTGAACAAAAAGTATTGCGGCTGATTTTAAGAAATTTCACTTTACAATCCTCCCAACTGCAATAATTAAAAAAACCATTAAGCGCAGCCAGAGCCCCATTAACTGTCACAGGAGCCATCTTTTCGCGCATAACACCCTTCCACATTATCACAATTTCTTTATTAGCAGATCTTCCATTGAGATAGTGCATGAATAAGCTGAGATTATATCGGTAACTCCGAATTGTTTCTTTGCTTTTTTCACAACCGTGCAACCACGCACAATATTCATCGATCAGCGTATCTGTAACGATTCTCGCTTTACACTTACAGACTTTATCCATATTGTCCTCCTATTATGCAGTACCATATATTCAAATACGAATCGTTCCCAATTCAGGGATAAAATATTCTACATTCAGGGAAAGTTAAAATAAAAAACAGAAATCCTCTTGAGAATAAATAAGAAGATTTCTGTCTGGCATTGAAAAGAAAAACTATCAACTTTCCGTGCTGTCATTTTTTTAACGAAGCTTCTTCGAACTAAATGATTCTATTTATCGTATAATAATGTCGGACATAAAACCCAAAATTTCTCTTCTTATCTTCGACTATTATTCTACTGAAACGTAAAACAAACTAGTTGTATAATGTAATTAATATTAGGTTAATTGTATTAAATAATGTTAAAAATTACCATTTTTCATTATCGCTTACGGATTATGCTCATTTTAAAAACCGGCTCATAACATAATTACTGATGTCGATTCCTCTGGAAGTCAGACGATAACAGCCATCTTTAAACTCCATAAGCCCTTCCTCTTCCATTGCATCTAACACCATACCGTAAACGCTCCGGATGTTGTGGCCAAAGTTGCTGACAAACCCTTGGGCTGAGACACCTTTCATGAGACGCAGCCCCAGAAACATGTATTCTTCCATCTTTTCCTCTATCGTCAGCTGCTCAAACTCCTGCCTCAACACTCTCTGAAATGCTTCTTCCTGATCCAGACTGGCTCTGCAATACTCATCGAGTGCAGGAGTATTATGAAAACGGCATCCATTCAAATAAGAGGCAGCCCCCAGACCTAAGCCCAAATACTCTACTCCAGTCCAATAGCCGATGTTATGCCTGCATTCGTATCCGTTTTTGGAATAATTGGATATTTCATACCTTTCATATCCTTGTTCGTTTAGAAATTCCTGGGTGAGGTAATACATTTCACGCTCTGTATCCTCATCCGGCAAATTCGGCAGGGACATAAGTCTATTACGTTCTTCCAGGGTCAGGGAGTGGTTTTCCATGTTTTCCATGTTTCCTTGCTCCCCATACCGATCAAAATAAGGTGTCCCCTTTTCCACGATCAGGCTATAAGCAGATATATGCTCCGGTTTCAGCATTGTCACCTTTTTTAAGGTATTCTTCCATGATTCCAATGTCTGCCCTGGAATTGCTGAAATCAAATCCACATTTACGTTGTCAAATCCGGCCATACGAACTCTTTGATAGCTTTTCAGGAATTCATCATAGGTATGAATTCTGCCTAAATAGCGCAGCTCTTTGTCATCTGCAGACTGAAGCCCCATACTGATCCGGTTTACCCCTGCTTCTCTGTAACAGGAAAGCGCCTCGGCCGTCACCGTACCAGGATTTACCTCCATCGTGATCTCTGCACCAGGAAGAATCTCAAACGCTTCCCTGAGAGAATGAAGAACTGCAGCCATGTCCCCTATACCCAATATAGAAGGAGTGCCTCCCCCTATGAATACACTGATCACCTGGTATTCTTTGACTTTGGCACTCTGGAATTTGATCTCTTCTATTAACTTTTCTGTATATTCCCGCTGCATCTGCTGGTTACCGGGAAAAGATAGGAAATCACAGTATGCGCATTTACGCACGCAGAACGGGATATGCACATAAATCTCAAGATTCTTTTTATTCATCATCTAATTTCAGTACGCTCATAAATGCCTTTTGCGGTATCTCTACGTTACCAACCTGGCGCATACGTTTTTTACCTTCCTTCTGCTTTTCAAGAAGTTTCTTCTTACGGGAAATATCACCGCCATAACATTTGGCTAAAACGTCCTTTCTCATGGCCTTCACTGTCTCACGGGCAATGATCTTGCCGCCGATAGCAGCCTGGATGGGGATCTCAAAAAGCTGTCTGGGGATCTCATCCTTAAGCTTCTCGCACATTCTCCGTCCCCTGTCATAGGCCGATAACGCATGGACGATAAAGGAAAGGGCATCCACTTCTTCCTTGTTTACCAGAATGTCCAGCTTCACAAGCTCTGACCTCTGGTAGCCCTTTAATTCATAATCAAAAGACGCATAACCCTTGGAACGGGATTTTAAGGCATCAAAGAAATCATAAATGATCTCGTTTAAAGGAAGCTCATATCTTAAGAGTGCCCTGGTGGCTTCCATGTATTCCATGCCCAGATACACGCCCCGTCGTTCCTGGCACAGGGTCATGATGGCGCCTACAAATTCCGTGGTCACCATGATCTCAGCGCTGACAATTGGTTCTTCCATATATTCAATTTCCGTTGGATCAGGCAGGTTGGAAGGGTTTGTCAGCTCCAACTTCTCACCGTTCTTTTTATAAACACGATAAACAACGCCGGGTGCCGTTGTTACCAGATCCAGATTATATTCCCGTTCCAGACGTTCTTGGATTACCTCCAGATGAAGGAGACCTAAAAATCCGCATCGGAAGCCAAAGCCAAGGGCAAGAGAAGTCTCCGGCTCAAAGAACAGGGAAGCATCGTTAAGCTGAAGCTTTTCCAAAGCATCACGCAGATCATTGTAACGAGCTCCATCCGCAGGATACAGGCCGCAGTAAACCATGGAAGTAACTTTCTTATAGCCTGAAAGAGGTTCCTTACAAGGCCGATCCGCATTGGTAATGGTATCACCCACTGCGGTTTCTTTTACATTCTTTATGCTGGCTGACAGATACCCTACCATACCGGCGCTTAGTGACTCGCACGGTAGGAATTGGCCAGCGCCGAAATATCCGACCTCCACCACCTCTTCTATTGCTCCGGTAGCCATCATGCGCACCCTGTCGCCTTTTTTTACAGTTCCCTCCTTAACACGGAAGAAAACGATGACGCCTTTATAGGAATCATAAAGAGAGTCGAAAATCAGGGCCTGGAGGGGAGCTTCAGGGTCACCCTTTGGAGCCGGGATCTTTTCAACAATCGCTTCTAAAACTGCTTCCACATTTAGCCCTGTCTTTGCAGAAATCCTGGGAGCATCATGGGCTTCGATCCCGATAACGTCTTCGATCTCCTCCACCACACGCTCCGGTTCCGCGCTTGGGAGATCGATTTTATTTAATACCGGAAATACGTCAAGATTATGATCCAGAGCCATATAAACATTAGCCAGTGTCTGCGCCTCGATTCCCTGGGAAGCATCCACAACCAGGATGGCTCCGTCACAGGCTGCAAGGCTCCGGGAAACCTCATAGTTAAAGTCCACGTGACCAGGAGTGTCAATCATGTTAAAAATGTATTCTTCGCCATTCTCGGCCTTGTAAACGGTCCGGACTGCCTGGGCCTTAATGGTAATTCCACGCTCCCGTTCCAAATCCATATTATCAAGCACCTGGGATTGCATTTCCCTGCTGGTGAGCAAACCTGTCTTCTCTATGATCCTGTCTGCAAGGGTTGACTTTCCGTGATCAATATGAGCGATAATACAAAAGTTACGTATCTTATTCTGCTGGGCAGCTGCCATAAAGTTAATTCCTCTTTTCTGATGTTTCTGGTGTTTTCCGGCCAGGCCCATCCCTAAGGGCACAATCCGCCAGATTACTATGATATCTTTAAAAATATACCATTAAAATTACCGATTGTCCACTGTGAAAGCGTTGAATTTCCTTGTAATTCCGTTGAAATAGCAAGGATGATTGATTGGTTTGCTGTTATTGGTAAAAATAGCAGTATTATGGTGTTACTAAAATGGTACCACTTTCACTTGCAAATACAGTAACTATGTATATGTATTAGAATAATATTAAAGAAACAACCGCCCTAATATAAGGGGTTGGCCAAATACTTAGAATAGAAACTCCATCCTTTTCACTCGCCAAAGTTTACAAGGGTGGTTTTTCTATGCCCATTTCTGGTTCCATGCAGAGAAAAGCTGCTGAAGCAGGGAATACCTAAGATCTAAGCGGATTCCCTGCTTTATCATTTTAAATATACCATTTTTAATTACCTTGCAACACCATATCCAAAATTTCAGACAGAGGTTCCATGGCATTTAACGCTTCCTGGTATGTATTGGTCTGGGCCCCTACTTCAATCAGGGCCGACCTGGCTCGCAAGTGCTGGTTATACCGTAGTCCTTTTATGTATATTTTCCGCGTCAGATTTGGAAAATAGGCTGCAGCATCAAGCTGCATCTGTAAGCTGAAAGCGAGATTCTGCGTTCGATAAGGATTGGGTAGATACTCAATAGGCCCTTTTGGTGTTTGGCTGACCCCATTAAAAAACATAATGGGAGCAGTGGGTTTCCCGTTGACCTGGTTTACCATATGCAGATTTTCATTTACCCCATCCCGGTGAACATCCAGTATCACCTCGATCGAGGGGTTTTTCTGGAGGATCTCTGTAATGCCATCCAGGGCATACGTATATGCTTTGTTTCTATCCAGCTTCCCGTTTTGCAAATCATAAACCGAGGTATCATGTATCACATGATAACCTTTTTTGGTCAAAAGCTCTGTAAGATAGTTTCCAATTCCCACCACGGTCGCATTGGGATTATTCGGCCCGTGGTCCGAAAATTCCTCCTGGGAATGGGTATGGTAAATGAGGATCTGTGGTTTATCGTTTCCGCCCTCCAGGGTAAAATCTTTTGAAAGGAACTCATCCGCCTTCATTAAATCCCTGCCTGCCGTTGTGGAGGTATGGATACTGTAAAAATGCTGGATGAGGAAGTCATAGTCAGCCAGCTGTTCCCTGCGGTATACGGCCCCTGCTATCGGCCATAAAGTGCTGGACGCACAGGTCATGGCAGGGTCCTTATCCGCAGTCAGCGTATTTCCTTTATCAGCTTTTGCCGCCTGGTCAGCCTCTGCTGTCTGATTTTGTTCCGGTATCTGATTGGCTGCCGTGTCCCCTCCTGCCGGCAGCTGCTCTGCCGGCTGTGCCTTATGGGTTCCGGCATTGATGCTTCCGTCTTCTCCACTTTCTTCTCCACCGTCATATAAAAGGAAACTATGTTCCTCATAAAATCTTCCGCTTTCTAAATATCCTTCATAGGCCGGGTCTGCTTCTCCATGGTTCGTTTCCGTTTTGCCGCTGCCGCCGAACCGGTAAAGCGGTGACTGACTGAAAAGGATATCACAAAGAACGTTTATCATGGATTTTTCATGGGTTCCGGACAGAATGCTGCTCTGATCACTCTCATCCCATGTTGCGGCCGGATACTGGAGCCTCCAGATATAGGAAATCCCAAAGCCGGCCCCTTCTTTCGCCCAATTTTCCACTTTATGCGGATCTGCCTTTTTTCTCACTTCTGAAACTTCTTTAATGCTGAGAAGAACGGCCAGAGCCAGGCTTATGATGATCATCATTTTTTTTATATACCAGTTAATATCCTTGTTTCTTCGCCTCATAACCGCCTTCCTGCATAGATTATTCATAATATCCTATGCGGAATGCCTGCCATTTACTACGAATCTTCCTGTCCCAAAAATGCCAGGTGGATTCCTTCCGAGATGGTAAAGCTAAGTTCCTTTACCGTTTCATCAATATCCGGGGGTGTCACATACATTGGTCCGAATTCCGGTTCCAGCAATTCACGGATAAGATCATACTGCTCATCCGAGTTCAGTTTGCCGATGAAATCTCCCATTCCTTTTGTTTCCATGCTTTTTGAAAGAGCTCCGATCATGGCGGAAACCGTATCATGGACAATGGCTGCCGCCCCTACAACGGTAGGCACTCCGATGGCCATGACCGGTACGCCAAGGCTTTCCAAAGTAAGGCTGTGTCTGTGATTGCCCACTCCAGAACCTGGGTGGATTCCTGTATTCGTAAGCTGAATGGTAGTCCCAAGCCGCTTTACGCTTCTGGCTGCCAGCGCATCAATGGCAATGATGAGATCCGGCTCAGTTTCTTTAATAATTCCTTTTAAAATTTCGGCACTTTCCATTCCTGTCTGAGCCATGACTCCCGGAACGATACCGCTGATAATTGGCATGGTTCTTCCCTTCCAGAAATCATCTCCGTACTGGATTTTCAGATGCCTAGTTACCTGGAGATTTTTTAAAACTCTGGGGCCAAGGGAGTCCGGTGTTACGGATGAATTGCCAAGCCCTACCACCAAAACATGAAAATTCGGTTTCCGGTAATCTTTTCCTGAAAGGAGGCGTTCGATCTGGTTTGCCAGCTCCTCCGATACTTCTCTGTGATAATCTTCGTCTTTCATGGAAAGCTCGTCGGCTTCCAGGGTAATATAGGTCCCAATAGGTTTTCCCATGGCCTTTGAGCCTTTTTCATCAAGGATTTTTACCTCAGTCATTTTTATGTGGCTGTCTGATCGATGCCACTCACGCAGAGACACACCTGATATCTCACCGCCATCACCCGGGAAACTCTCTCTCTCTTCTACTGCAAGGTCTGTACGCACTGTAAATGTGTTTTCCATTTTTTCCACCTTTCCTATTTACTGCCCATGCTTTTTGGGCATAAAGGTATTCCTTAAGGCTTTCCTCTTTATTGCCAATGTTTTTTGACATAAAGGTTTGCCTGTATGGCTTTCCTCTTTATTACTCATGCTTTTTGGGCATAAAGGCATGCCTGTATGGCTTTCCAGCATTTCTTAGGTATTTTCTGCAAAAATACGGGAATTATGTATTGACATCTGCTTCGAAATTCGTTAGAATACAAAGGTATGTTTACATTGAACTGTCCGTGTCCAGGCTTTGATGCAAAACAAAGAATAATCATATATCATATTATTGGAGGTGTACCGATTGGCTAACATTAAATCTGCAAAAAAGAGAATTTTAGTAAACGAAACAAAGGCTGCAAGAAATAAAGCGATCAGATCCAAAGTGAAAACATCTATCAAGAAGGTAGAGGCTGCTATCGTTGCCGGTGACAAGGCTGCTGCACAGGCAATTTTAGTAAACGCTATCTCAGAGATCGATAAGGCTACTACTAAGGGCGTATATCATAAGAATACCGCTTCCAGAAAAGTATCCAGAATCTCAAAAGCTGTAAACACAATGGCTTAATTCATAGAACAGACTTTTATCCCATTCGGAATAACCCACTGAATGGGATTTTTTGTGCAGTTTTAAGGCTTTTGCAAAATAGTCTCATGCAGAACTATTTTGCAAAAGCCTTTTTATTTATAGTCAATGGGATATTCACGATCTGCCCACTCACTTAATGAGGTTAAACTATTGATAAATCACAAACGCTTCATAAGGTTTCAGTTCTCCGCTTATTCTCTCCTTTGTATCATAATTGCTGATCAAAACGTTTCCTGATTCAAATTCCTCTGGTACGCTGTAATTTAATGTCCGTCCGCAGAAGCTGCATACGACCAGTAGCTTCCTGTCTCCCAAGGTCCTCACGTAGGCATAAATATCCGGATCATCGGGAAGCAGCAGCTCGTAACTGCCATAAACGATGATCTCATATTCATGGCGCAGAGCAATCAATTGTTTATAATAATGGAATACAGATGTCTTTCGTTCCACCTGTTCTTTGGCATTGATGCTTTCATAATTGGGATTTACCATGATCCACGGGCTGGCTTCTGAAAATCCGGCATTTACGCTTGTATCCCACTGCATGGGGGTCCTCGCATTGTCCCGGCTCTTATACCTTAAATACTTCATCATTTCCTCTTGGGTGAAAATTCCTTTTTCTGTCAGCTCATAGTAGGCATTTATGCTGTCCAGATCCCGAAAATCCTGGATGGATTCAAAGGGGACATTGGTCATTCCCAGTTCCTCTCCCTGATACACATAAGGAGTTCCCTGCATCATATGGAGGCAGGTGGCAAGCATCTTGGCTGAACGTTCCCGGTATTCCTCACTGTCGCTTCCAAATCGGGAAACAACTCTGGGCTGGTCATGATTATCCCAGAACAGGCTGTTCCATGCAACTCCCTCAAGCCCCTTCTGCCATTTTGTCATGATGGCTTTAAGATCCGGAAGATGCAGCTTCTTATCCGTCCATTTGTTGTCAGTATCCCCATCCACATCCATATGCTCAAACTGGAATACCATGTTAAGTTCACTTCCATCAGAGGATGCGTATCTGGCCGCTTCCTCAAGAGTCACACCGGAGCACTCTCCTACTGTCATGATATCGTAGCCGGATAAAACCTCCCGGTTCATTTCCTTTAAATATTCGTGAACTTTTGGTCCATTAGCGGAAACATTAAAGCTGGCATACCCATTGATCATGGCCGGACCGTTGGGAAGTCCTTCCCGCTTGGAAATCAGGCTGATCACATCCATGCGGAATCCGTCGATGCCCTTATCCAGCCACCATTTCATCATATCGTATACTTCTGTCCGGACTTTCCCGTTATCCCAGTTTAAGTCAGGCTGTTTTTCGGAAAAAAGATGAAGAAAATACTGGTCAGTTTCCTTATCATATTTCCATGCAGGTCCGGAAAAGCAGGATCCCCAGTTATTAGGTTCTTTTCCGTCTTTTCCATCTCTCCATATGTAATAATCCCGGTAAGGATTATTCTTTGATTTTCTGCTTTCTAAAAACCATGAATGCTCATCTGAGGTGTGGTTTACCACAAGGTCCATAACCAGTTTGATTCCCCGTTTATGTAGCTCATCCAAAAGTCTGTCAAAGTCCTCCATGGTTCCAAATTCCTTCATGATGTCACGGTAATTACGGATATCGTAGCCATTGTCATCATTTGGAGAATCGTATACGGGAGACAACCAGACCACATCAATCCCCAGTTCCTTTAAATAGTCCAGCTTGCTTATGATCCCCCCTATATCACCGATCCCATCCCCATTGCTGTCACAGAAGCTTCTGGGGTAGATTTGATATACTACAGATTCTTTCCACCAAATTTTCATAGTCTTCTCCTTTTTAATCCAATACATAATCACGCAGCAAAATAAGAAACACACTGGCAGTCCAGGTAAAACCATGATCCCTCAGGCCCCGCCCGTCCAGTGCACTGTAATTTTCATAAAATCCTTTTTCAGCACAAAGTCTACAGAAACGTTCCGCATAAAAGCGTGCCTCTTTCTGTCTGCCGCACTGTCTTAAAGCATCTACCAGAATCATGGTAGCGGCAGGCCATACCGCTCCCCGCCAGTATCCGTCTTCTTCAAACAGCTTGCTGTCCAAAGGCTCTGATGCAAACCCCCAGGAACCGGCCAGATGGCCTCTCTCTAAAAGCCCTGAAATCAGATTTTCCCGAAGTTTCTCTGGAAGACGTTCCCCAAGAATCAGGGGAAGATATAAAATAAGGGAATCAGAAGTGACCACTTCCATCTCAGGGATCTTCACCGCTTCAAACCGGCCATCTCTCACAAAATAGGCCAGCAGCTTAGTGAACAGATTTTCCCCCTTTTCCTTCCACGCTTCAGCCTCTGACAGCCAACCAAGCTGCCTTGCCGTATGCTCCAGAAACTCCATCTGCAACACAAGCCATGCCGATAAATCCGGCGACTGGACCGGTAAGCCCAGACGGAAAACAGTGGCATTGTCCCAGCCGGAATCATTGCCATGCTGATAGGTTGGGATGCCGTTTTCCTCCACCCTGTAAGTCAGCCACCAATCGGTAAAGGAGGCAGCAGAACGGTACAGCCTCTCCTTTACTTCCCTGCCCGGATCATGGATCTGAAACATTTTCTTTAGAATAAATCCCTGAACCGGAGGCTTTACAAAGGAACGGATGATCGTCCTCGCCTGATATGCATCGGGGTATGCGCCATACTCATCCTGTTGATCCGCCATGGCTAAAAACTGTCCGTATGCCAGCTCCGGACGGGACGAGACCAGGGCAAGGCCGTTAAAAGCATAATCCCAGCTCCATACAAGATTCATCCAATTTTTTGTCATGACCATTACCGGTCTTTTGATATAACCGGAAGGCTGGAGCACGGAATGCCACAAAACATAAGCTGCTTCCCTTCCGGCTTTTTTAAAAGCAGGATCTTTCCCCTTTAAATCTTTCATGATCCCTTTCTCAAACTCCAGATATTCCTCTTTTACCGCCTGACGGCACAAGGCATAGCTCCCGTACTCTTTTTTCTGGGGGCTTAAACCGGTAAGGGTGATCACAGCCAACAGCTCTCCCTTCTCCGGGCTTAGAAGAAGCTCCGTCCTGCTGCTTCCAAAGCCATTGTCCGGATATGCCGATTGATCCTTTGCCTTTCCTTTTCGCAGGGTCACATGGAGGGCCATATCATCTCCCGCTATTTCAAAGCTTCCATCCATGTGTCCCATCACTCTGTCATAGGTACCCGCTTTTGTCTTTGTGATAAGAACAGGGCTGTTTGATTTCAGGAGAAACCCTTCCTCATCCCCAAAGCATATGGAGTATTCTCCTGTTTCAGAAGTCACATTCAGTTCCCAGGGCGACATGGAAACTGAAATCGTCACTTCCGGTTTCCCATCATCCTTTACCGGTATGATGGGATAAGTCTCCTGTTGGGAAAACGCACCGTAGAGTACCCGTACCGCAATGTGGCCGTCAAATTCCTTCGCTCCATCCTGAGGATAGGAAAATGCCAAATAAGAGCCGTATCGGCTAAAAGGCACGGAATGGATATCCAGTAGCCTCCTGTGCTCCTCCATCTGTATCCCTCCTTATCCGATGATCTCCAGCAGCTGGCTGAAAGCTGACAGCTTATAATCTGCTAATAAAGATTTTACCGCATCTCCCACTGCCCCGCAATCCATTCCGCCAGATTTTGCTGCTATAAGTCCTGCCTCGGCGTCTTCTACTACAAGGCAGTTTTCCGCCTTACAGTTCAGCATTGCTGCTGCCTTTTGAAATACTTCCGGATGAGGCTTTGAATGAGTGATTGCATTTCCGTCAGAGACGGCATCAAAGAAATGTTCCAATCCCAACTGCTTTAAGATCAGTCCTGCGTTCTTGCTGGAGGAGCCGATCGCTAGTTTCAACCCCCGTTTTCTAAGCTCCATCAACGTATCCTTAGTTTCCTCCGACAAATCGGAAGGGGTCATACCTTCCAAGAGCTTTTTATAACCCTCATTTTTCTTTGTTAGATATCTTTCCTTATCTTCTTCCCTCATGACCTTATCATACCGTTCCAGTATGATATCAAAGCTCTCCTTCCGGCTGACACCCCGCAGCCGATTATTGATGATCTCATCAAAATAAATCCCCAACTCATCTGCCACCTCTTTCCATGCAAGATAGTGGTAATGATCGGTATGACAGATCACTCCGTCCAAATCAAAAATAACCGCTTCATAGGTTTTCTTTTCCACGTAAACAGATGCTTCCGGTTCCACCCTGCTGCTTCTTCCAAAAACCATAAGTGACACCGGGCAGCTTCCGTTGTTTGCGATTGTAACGCCTTTCTTATCCACTGTAACCGTCAGCTTCTGGCCCTTCCATACCAGAGGAAACCGAAGCTCATCCCAGGCCTTAGGCAGCTTGGGATTAAGCTCCAGGCCGCCACGGCGGATCCTCAGCCCTCCAAAGCCCATGACACAGCTTAACCAGATCCCTCCGATGGAGGCACTATGAATTCCTTCTTCCGATGATTTCATATTAGGTCCCATATCGATGGAGCATGCCGCCTGATGCATCTGATAGGCCATGTCCTCCATTCCGTAATCATTGGCTAAAACTGCATGAACGCAGCGGCTTAAGGATGAATCATGAAGGGTTTTATCTTCATAAAATATAAAGTTTTTTCTTTTTGTTTCCAAGGAAAATAAATCAGGCATCACAAAATCCAGCATGACCGTATCGGCCTGTTTGGAAACCATCAGTTTCCCCATCTGCTCCATATTATAATCCTGGTGGATTCCCAGGACCTTTCCGGAGGCCTTATAAGGTGCCAGATCAATGGGTTCCAAGCTCATATACTGATCGGTCTGAGGGACAATGCCATTTTCCCCAGGTACCGGTAAGTATAGCATTGCCCTCTTTTCTTTTAGACTCTGTTTTAACCGGCCAAAATGGAACTTCTGGTCCAGCCGTTCTGAAACCTCCTTATTTTCCTTAGGCAAAGCTTCCATAATAAGCTCAGCCAGCTCCATATTATAATCCGCCATATAATTGGTATAGGCATTATTATCCACATGCTCCTTATACTCATCCGGCCCGATCACATCAAGGATTTCATAACAGCCCTTTTTCTCGTTCCATTCCAGCCGGCTGGACCAGAAAAGAGCCGTATCCAAAATGATTTCATATCCATACCGGTCCATATAGTCCTGATCTCCGGAGGCCTGGTAATACTGCCATACCGCATAAGCCACATCTGCGCTGATATGATGCTCAATTAATCCTGTCAGGCACTTTTGCACCTTGCCCGTTACCACGTCGGTACCAAGATATAAGGGAGTCACCTCACCGTCATCGATCCAGGCACACTCCCATGGATACATGGCCCCCTCCCATCCGTTTTCTGCTGCCTTTTTGCGGGCGCCATAGAGATTTCTGTAGCGATATTCCAGAAGGGTCCTGGCGGTTTGAGGGTCCGTAAGGGTAAAATAAGGCAGGATGAACATTTCCGTATCCCAAAAGGAATGACCCTTATAGCCTTCTCCTGTCAAAGCCTTTGCAGCGATCCCCACACGGTTGTCGTTCTTTTTCACCATGATATTCAGATGATACTGGGCAAAATGGAGGGCAAGCTGATCAAAATCATCTTTTCCCCGTATGGTCACCTCATGATCTTTCCAAAATTCTTTCCACACCGCCTCTGACTCTACCAGAAGTCTGTCATATCCTTTATCAAATTCGATCCGTAAGCATTCCATGCCGTCTGCTTTCAGACGTTCCAGAGTACCGGAGTGTTCTTCCTTTTCATAGGCCAGATCCCTGGAGGAATGAAAACAGGATATCTTTTCCAAGCGGATGGTTTCACCGGCCTCTGCTATCACGGACCAGCGCAGATCCATATTTCTTCTTCCCATAACCGGGAGAGGCTTTTCCTCCCGGCTTATCCTGCAGGCACTGTGGACTGCCGCCAGCACCCGGGATTCGGTCGTTTCCGCCAGATACTGCATGGTTACGCCGTCATAGATCCTGCGCCTTAAATTCTCAAAATGCATGGCCCCATGGTTTGTCACATCCCCATGAATTCCAGTTTCAATCTCCAGCTGCGCGCTTCCGTCACAGGACAGCTCCAGATATTCCCCTGTAATATGATCATTCTTCAAGGATACAAACCGTTTAAAAACAGCCGTTACCAGAGTTTTTGATGGACATTCCCACACAACCTTTCTGGTGGTTTCTCCGTTCTTTAAGTTCATGATCCTGGAATACTCCATGACCTTGCCTGACTGCAGGTTCAGACGGTATCCGTCAACAAAGATATCCATAGCAGTTACATCCGGAAGATTGGGAAGTTCTGTCACCTCTTCGTCTCCCGCTTTATTAAAGGTTCCGGTGATGAACGTGTTCCTCACCTCTTCCACATACCGCTCTTCCAGAGCATTTCGCATCCCTATGTAACCATTTCCCTGGGCAAAAACCGCTTCGTATTTTCCCAGGTTCCGGGCATCAAATTCCGTTTCCTCAATCAGCCAGTTTTTCAAATCTCCCTGACCCTTCAAAAAATTCATAGTGTTAATCATTATGCTCTCCTATATTGTCAGCCTTTTACTCCTGATGCCGCAACGCTGGCCTGCACCTGCTCCTGGGCCAGCGCATATAAAATAATGCCCGGAAGCACGACAAGGGTCAAAGCAGCAAACAGCTTTGTGTAGTCATATGAAAATGATTCGGTAAAAAATTGCAGCGCCACCGGCAGTGTCCTGTTCTTATTGGAAGAGGTCAGCAGGGAAGCGTAAAAAAATTCATTCCAGTTATTCAAAAACATAAGGATCCCGGCCGTAGCAAGCCCTCCTTTTGCCAGAGGAAGATTGATCTGGAAAAATACCCGGAGAAATCCTGCCCCTTCCAGCCTGGCCGCCTCATCTAAGGATGATGGAATGGACATAAAGGTGGATTTTAAGATAAACACGGACATTGCAAGCCCCATGGATAAGTAAACCACCGCCAGACCCCAGATGTTGTCATACAGATTTATCTTCATGATCAGGGAGAAGATGGGCTGTGCCTTGGAATGGGAAGGGACCAGAAGGGTAATGGTAAACAAGGCAAAAATCAAGGATTTTCCCGGAAAACGGTACTTTCCGATCACATAAGCGCCCATGGCAAAGAACAGCAGAGACAGGAGCGTTGAGGTAATGCAGACCAGAAAGGAATTGACCGCGTACCGTAGAAAATCATATTTCTCAAATAAGTATATATATGGTTCAAAACTTATGGAAGTCGGCAATGTAAATGGATTTCCAAGAATCTGGGCATTTGTTTTAAAGGATGACATGATCACCCAGAGGATCGGAAAGACCGATATGATCACGGTAAATATCATAAGAAAATACATAAAAAACACAGTAATTTTTTTCTTCATTTTTCCCTCCTCCTAATAGATGCTGTCATTCATACGGAATGTAATATTGACGGCTGCCAGAATAATTAGGCCCAAAGCAAACATGACCATACCGTTGGCATTGGCGTATCCGTATTTCATATCAGATATGGAATTGACCAGAATTAACGGTATATTCATGGTATCGTCCCCAGGGCCGCCTGCGGTCGTCAGCCTGATCTGCTCATACATGGCGATCCTGGAAGTAATGGAACAGATCACTCCAGTTCCAATGGCATTTCTGCAAAGCGGAAGCATGATATGACGGGTCAGCTGCCACGGGGATGCCCCGTCGACCCTGGCGGCTTCCACCACTTCCTCCGGAACCGCCATCAAATCATTTAATACCACCAGGGTCACAATCACCGCATAAAAAATCCAGGTGCACGTAACTGCCCAGAATGCATATGGTGACTGAAAGAACCATTGGACATGAAAATCCGGAGAAAATCTTCGGATCAGGTTATTTAAAATACCCATATCGTCATTGAAGATAAATTTATATATCATGGCCCAGGCAGCCGCTGAGATCACGTTAGGCACCATAAAAATCACCCTGGTGAATTTCCAGCCTTTGGGCTTTGCATACAGAACAAATGCCATCAGCACGCCGAATCCCACATGAAGAGTGGCTGCAATCACGGACCAGGCAAGAAGGTTTTTCAAAGATATGAGGAAGGTTTTGGAATGAAAAAGATCGATGTAATTTTTGAGCCCAATGAATACCGGTTTGTTAAAGCCATCCCACTTGGTAAAGGATGTGGCGATTACTGTAAGAATTGGTGATAAGTAAAACAGTAAAAATATCAGGAGGGAGGGCAGCAAAAATAAGTAGCACCACTTATAATTCCTTCTCTCCAAAACAGTGGAATTTGATTTTCCTGCTTTCATTTTCTTCCCCTCTTTCTAAAAAACACTGCTGCAATACACCTGTTTTCACAGGCTTTTGCAACAGTATTTAATTCCCATGTACGATGTTTAGTTTTTCGCTTCTTCCGCCTTCTGAGTCAACTGGCTGCAAAATTCCTCCGGTGTAAGGGTTCCATCTGCCAGCTTAGGAAGCAGCTTTCCAAATTCCGTATCAGCAACAGAAGCTGGCATCACATCGAAAATAGATGCGGTATATCTGGTATTTTCATCCATGCTCCCGGCAAGCTGGGATAAGATGCGGTTTTCTGCCTGTTTCTTTAAAAATTCGTCGCTGTAATCAAGCTTCGGAGCCACTCCGCCTTCGGTCAGTACCAGCTGCTCGATTTCTTCCTTGGAATCACGGAAAGCAAAGAAAGCTTTTGCCAGTTCTTTTTCCTCATCAGAAGCGGTATTTGCGATCCAGAATTCACCGAATACTCTTGGATTTGCAATAGCAAAGTTTCCTGGATAAATATCTGAAGTTACTTCCTCACCCGTAAATCCATTTGACCACTTGTCTGCTGATTCTTCATCAAAATCAGAGGCCATCCAGGAACCGTTGCATATAAGGGCAGCACTCTTGCTCATAAATGCATTGGCTGCATCTGCGTAAGCTGCGCCAATAGTATTGGCTGATGCATTGCTCTGAAGGAGTTTCTGCAGAATGGATATAGCGGAAACGATCTTTGCATCGTTGTAATCATACAGTTTATCATCCACGTACTGAGCCAGATACGTCTCTCCCCCCTCCTGATTGGCAATAAGGGCCGTAAGGAGAAGTCCTGATGTCCAGGCGTTTTCCGCAGTCTGGAATGCAAACTTATTATCTCCGATGCTTTCCATGAACTCGTCAAGTTTCATATCCTTAACGGCTTTTTCCGGCTTATACATGGTATTGTTATAATACAGCCCTACAGGCTTTAACACGGAAAGAGGCTTGCAGATGAGTTTTCCGTCTGCGGTGCAGTAATCCATGGAGTCATCAATCCAGTTATTCTTTACCTCCGGGTTAGCATTTGCAAATTCGCTTAAGTCATATGCCATGCCATTGGCTAGAACAACGCTCTTAAACCACTGAAGATCGATACCACCTGAGCCAGGTGCGTGGACAATAGCTGGAAGCTTATTCTGCTGGGCCAATTGCTTAATCTTTTCCGCATACTGGGCCTGAGGAACCTCCTCGATCACAATCTTATACTTGCCTGCGTACTTCTGATTAAACCGCTCTATTTCAGGAAGGAAAAACACAGCACCTACATTTTCACCTGCCAGATAGGTTGGAAAAGTCATCTGTATTTCCTTACCCGATGCATTTTCAGAATTGCCTGCCCCTGGTGCCGTTGTCTTACTGTTCCCACCGGAACAGCCGCTGATCACCGTTGCTGCAGCCATAACAGCTGCCATAATCCCCGCCAATTTTCTTTTCATAAATTTCCTCCTTAATATTTTTTTACAATTGCTTCACACTCTTGCCTTCTTCAAGAAAATATTTCGTCATATGAACTCTGGAATACTTTTCGTCATTTACCATTTTCATGAGAAGCTTTGCCGCATCGTAGCCTTTTTGCCACATGTTCTGGTTGATGCGGGTGATAAAAGGATCAATGTATTTCATAAAGTAGTTGCCGTCATAACCGGTAATGGAAAAATCTTCTGGGCTCTGATATCCCAGCTCCTGAACTGCTCTTAAAACTCCTATGGCCGTTAAATCGCTCATGCAGACAAACGCAGTCCCAGCCTCCTCTTTATATTCCTTCAGCAGTTTCTTTGTTCCTTCATACGCTTTTTGTTCCATAAAGTCCGTATAGATCACTTTGCAGCTTTTGGGATCAATGCCGTTCTTTTCAAGGGCATCTAAGTAACCCTGTTGACGTCTGATGGAAACATCGGACTTTTTCCGCCCATAAACAAGAATCAGTTTCCGGTGTCCACGATCGATCACGTACTGGGTGACCTGCTCAAACGCCTTTCTGTCATCTGTCATAACTGCTGATGTGCATGCTCCGTCCAGCTGGATATCAATGGACACACAGGGCAGGGCAGAGTGAGGCAGGCTTTTTACCATAGGATCCGTTATCCTGAGTCCCATAATTACGGCTCCTGATAATGAATATTCTCTGCAAAATGTGTCAAAATCCTTTTTTTCCTGTTCTTCCTTTCCAATGGAATACATGGCCAGATTGATCTCATGCTTCATCATGTAGGTATAAGCTCCCTGGATAACATTCATCATGAACTCGTTAGACTGGGCCTCTTCCAAAAGTCCGCAGATAAGTAAAGCCACATTCTTTTTGTTCTTTGAAGACAGATTTTTGGCACTGGTATTGGGGACATATCCAAGTCTTTCCGCTGCCTCCACCACGCGCGCCCTGGTTTTGGCCGATACATCACTGTATCCGTTTAATGCTCTTGATACAGTACTTACTGATAATCCCGTTTCCTGTGCCACGTCATAAATTGATTTTGCCATTCTACACCTCGTTTTTTCCAAAAACGTTTTTGGTCTTTGGTTTTTTTTAACACTTCATTTTAGAAGTGTTGCATGAAATACCTATCTACGAAAACGTTTTTGATGATTACAAAATAACATTTTCTTAGGCCTGTGTCAATATATTTTATTTTGTTTGTTATAAATGTCTAATAATTATCGCTAATTTTATGCACATTGTCCTCCAGGTTTTATTTGAGAAGGATGTTCTCATTTCTTCCACATGAATGGGATCTATTCTTTTCTGTTACGAGAGATATAAAAGAAAAGTACTATGAGAAATGATAGGGTTTGTGCAATGGTAATGCGGACAGTCAGTAGTTCATCCACGCCGGAAGTTGTGACTACGTGCAGCAGATTGGACGTGGTGTTATTCACAAAATGAGCTGCCATTCCTGCCCACAGGGAACCTGTAAGCTTATAAAGCATACAGTACTGAATTCCAAGCAAAGTACTGGTGACGACCAGAATCAGGCCGGCTATAAATGCACCTGCCACGGACTGGTTGCCGTCTATTACATTTCTTAAGGGCTGCTTGATATGCCAGACTCCAAAGAGAACGGAAGACAGAATACATGCGGCAGGAAAGGAATGCTTTTCTTCTGCCAGCCGGACAAACAGTCCCCGGAAAACTCCCTCTTCCATTATCACATTGATCATATTTCCTGCGATACAGATCATGATAAACAGAATGCTGCTTTGCATCCCCCGGTTTCCTAAAACGGAATAGCTGGTTACGTAAAACTTAAGTCCCGAAAAATTGTCTGTTGATGATTGAATCAGTATTTCAATTCCATAGCCTAAAGTAAAAACAACGGCGCCAAGCAATGCTCCTAATAAAATATTTCGCAGCGCCTTTACAGGAGAAAAACCTACTTCTGTCCATGAATACCGGAATAGTGGAATGGATACCCCCAGCAGTAGAATGCCGGCCAGTTTATGTATAAATGCTTCGCCGATCATTGTCTGGTCGGTACGGAGTATGAAATATTCTATTGTCCGGAATGCAAAGCAAATGGCATAGAGCATAAGAATGATTGGAATAGGGTTTCGTTTATAATCCAGCATAGGGTTACCTCTCTGACTGTTGTTTATGAAGTTGAAAATTTCCGCTGCCGCTGATTCATTGGATCATCTTCTGATGAATTCCATGGAAGACACAATTATCTGCTATACAGGCAATTTTATCATAGTATATGAATATTTTCCAGCATCTTTCGATGGCTTCCATAATTTTAGACGGGGCCGGATTGCCTGGCTCCCGTCTTCTTTTCAGACAATATGCAGGGCACCTTTTTCATCAGTGCTCAGATTCATTTCTCCTTCAAACATGCTTCCGTCTTCCGTAACCCGGTATAGCTCTTCTTTCCAAATGATCCACTGGTTTTCTGCCATAGAACCGTTGTTATTTAGATAATACCATTTGCCATCTGACCCGGTTTTCCATGTATCTTTTACCATAAATCCGGCACCATCGAACCAGTACCAGTTTTCTCCGTCCTTATACCAATCGTTTGTAACATAATTTCCGGTATTCCCTAAGTAGAATCTCCAGCCATCCTCTTCTTCAATCCATCCGGATTTATGCTGCTCTTCTGCCAGTGCTTCTTTAAAACTATCCCAGGTATGTTTGGTATGATTGTATACATAAGGATTGGGACAGATTTTTCCCGTTACATCATAATGGCGGATAACATGATCCGCCGGAACGTTGTACTGTTTCATCAGTTCTTTTGTCAGCTGAGCAGCGGCTTCTACTGTTGCATCTTCAAAATACCAGTCTCTGCTTGTATCTGACTGACTTCCATTGTTCCTGACACAGAGCTCTATTCCCAGGCTGTTGCTGTTGCGGCATTCCGGATGGGTATATGTTTTTGCTCCGCAATGCCATGCAATATCTATGTCTTCAACGGATTGCCATATTTCTCCGCTGAATCCGACAAAATAATGGGCGCTGGCTCCAATGTATTGGGAGGCGTAATATTTACAGTTTGCTTCTGCTCCTCCGAGAGCTCCTACATAGTGAATTACAATATATTTTATCCGGTCAATCTGACCGTTGCTATAATTGTATGGTGTCAATAGTTTTTGAACTTCCATATTAAATTCCTTCCCTTAGGCCTACAAATCCCATCTTATCTGCATCAAAGGATTCCCGGAAACGTTCAATCTCCGTGTAATCGGAATTCTTTAGATTTTCCTGTATTCCCAAAAGCTCTATGTTTGGCATAGTTTCTGTTGCTTCGCTTTTAACCATTAAATCACCTTGTCCTTTTTGTATTATTATATGATGGTTGGGGTGGGAATGTACCAGGGGGGATAGGCTATTAAATGTTGGAGCCGGTAGCAGCCCTTGAACGGACTGGCATCCAGGTGACAGAAGAAATGAAATAGCTCGATGATGCCATTTTTGATGAATAAGAGATAACTCATTGAGGTGATTTATTTGAACTATGAATTTTTATTAGAAGAAGAGGATTCCCATGGAATCATTATATAGGAACGATCACTGATAGATATTTTAGAACCTTTTAACATCTATAAGATAGTGTAAGATATTTTCTGTCTTGCCGCCGCCCCTCTGCCACATATACTATCCAGAGGTGATATCTTTATGCAACCCTGCGAACTTGTAATTCTTATATCTACCATGGCCTGCCGTATCGCCGAGGGCCGGTCTGCTGATGAAATCGCTTTGATAAGTTCCATATTTTCACAGCTTGGTGACACACTGAGTACCATTTCTGCCTATCAGGATCTCTGTTGTGAAAACGATGAAGAAGAGGACACCAACTGATGAAAGTGGCTGCGATAAAAATGGGATTCCGTAATTCCCGGTCCATAAAGAAAGGAGTGCTGCTTCCATAGACTACAATACCTATGGAAGGGGCACTCCTTTCTTATGCCTCAAACAGAAAAGCAGGTTCCTAAGAACCTGCCCTCTCAGGCAAATCTATTTCTTATGACCGGAAGAGACATCATCAGGGGAAAGGGGTGTATTGACTGTGACCGGGTCTGTATGAGCTTCCCGGACCTTTCTCTCCCTGGCTGCAATGATATCCCCGGCAATAATCTTTAATATATGAACCACGGGTACTGCCAAAACCATTCCCCATATCCCGGCAATTGCACCACCCACAGTGATCCCTATAACAATCAAAGCCGGGCTTAAGGAAAACGAGGTTCCCATAAGCTTTGGCTGTATCACATTTCCATCAATCTGCTGAGTAATAAGCAAAACCAGGCCGGCAATCGCACCTGTATTGATTCCGCTTGTACACGCAATGATAATCACAACACCAATGGAGCCAAAAATTGAGCCGAAGTATGGGATAATATTACAGATCCCCAGCATAACCCCAAGCGCCAACGCATACCTGGAACCAAGTATGGTAAATTCAATGGTGGTAATCGTACATAAAATCAGGGAATCTAAAAGCTGGCATACAATAAACTTTTTAAAACTGTCATTGATAATAGTTCCGTACCTTAAAGCTCCATTTCTGACATTTTCGCGAAGAAACAAATCCATGAGCCGCTTCATCTGAAATTTGACATTATGAGTTTCCAGAAGGAAATATACGGAAGATACAATTGTAATAAACCCGCTAAAAATATGGGAGGTAACTCCCAGGACAGCATTTAGCGAGCCCATTATTTCCTTCAGGCCAATTCTCTCCAACACATTTTTCCAGGCAGTCTGGGGCGGCAAAATCTCTCCCAGCTTATCGGATAAGCCAAATTTTTCCAACGGCAGTTGTTCAACAGCCATTATAGCGTTATTATAATAAGTATTGAAATTTGTTATAAAATCCAATATGCTTCTCTGAAGCAGGGGAATTCCCTTGTTTATAACCAGAACTACAACAGAGATAAATAAAGCATAAATGATAAAAACACTGATCCCTCTGGACCTCTTTTGAAATGGACTGGATTTAAGCCTGTTTAAGCGTCGTTCTAGTGCAGAACATGGGATATTCAGCAGATATGCTATGACAAATCCATAAAAGAAGGGAATAAGTACCTTTGTAGATGATTTAAGCCAAATCATCACATCTGAAACATTCATAACAATTTTATAAAATATTATAACCAGCATAGCAAGCAGCAGACTTGATAAAAATACCCTTATCTGCTTCCTCTTCAACAATTCTTCCATCCCGACCTCCTTTCCAAATAAACTAACCAAGTTTTACCGGTTTAATCGTTAACCCCTAATATTTTTGCGTCAGCAGCAATTCCACCGCCATTCGGTCATTTAACCTCCCGGTCTTAACTGCTTCTTCCGTTTCTACGCATAAGTTTACATAAGACAAAATCTGATCTTTGGAAAAAGTCCTTGCCTGTGGCATGATCTTTCCTGCTGCAAAAGGAGGTATCTTAAGCTTTGAAGCAATTCCGCCCTTATCCATTCCTTTTCCCATCAGCTCCTTTGCCTGCAAAATCTGGTTAAACTGTCTGGCAATCAGAAACAGGATCCTCATGGGAGGTTCCTTTAAGGTGAGTAAGTCCTCATAAAGATCCATTGCCTTTTTTGTTTCCCTGTTCACGATCGCCGCAACCATTTCAAAAATTTTATTGGTTGTCCGTACTGTACAGATGATTTCCACATCCTCATCCGTAATAACCTCTTTTCCCAGAGTATAGCTTATGAGCTTCTCCAGCTCCATGCGGATATTTTCCATATCATCTCCGGCCATGTGAAGAAACAGTTCCATGGTACGTCCCGTGATCTTCTTTCCTTCCCTGGAAAGCAGAGTCCCCGCCCATCTGGCAAGCTGGGCCGTATCCTGACGTTCCATTTCTGCCCCATACCCCAGTTCCTTCACCTTTTTAAACAGCTTGCTCCGCTTATCTACCTCTGATTCCACAAAGATCAGGCAGGTGGTATCCGGCATATGGGAAAGATAAGATACTATTTCATCGGAAGCCGATTTAAAAAAGCCACTGTTCTCCACCAGGATCAGACGTTTTTCTGCGAAAAAAGGCATGGTATCTGCTAGGCTGATGACTTCCCTCACATCGATCCCTTTTCCCTCAAACTGATTAAAGTTCATGGTATCGCCTGCCGTAATGGCTGCCTTCATTTGATTTTTATAGCTGTTCCTCAAAAAGGCTTCTTCTCCATATAGAAGATAGACCGGCTTGAAGCTGTGGTTTTTTATATCCTGAGTCAGCGTCTGCATGGTTTCCTCCCTCTTTGGCATGACTTTTTTATCCTCTCTAATTATAACGGGAGAACTTCTCTCCGTCAACGAAACTTTCAAACCGGATCTTCTCCCCATCGGTCCACATCATTATGGCCCCTCCTTCTCCTGTTTTAAAAACCTCAGTTCCTCTCTCTTTTAAGCGGTCCAAAACCTCTTTATGAGGGTGTCCATAAGAATTGCCCGCCCCATAAGACACCACAGCCCACCGGGGCTTTATGGCGTCGAGGAACGCCTCCCCGGAAGAATATTTCGAACCATGATGAGCCACCTTCAGCACATTCACATCTGCCAGCATCTGCTTTTCCCCAGGCCTTTTAAGAAGTTCTTCTTCTCCTCTTTCTTCCATATCTCCTGTAAACAGCATACGGCAGTTTCCGTAGTCCATTATTAATACTTCTGACTCCTCATTGGTGGTTTCCGGCCGGTCTTCTTTTCCTGGATACAGACAGGTAATGCGAAGATCCTCTACCTGAACCCCACCCCCTCCTGCCACGTACAACACTTTCGTCCCCCGCTGCTTTGCAAGTTCTTCCAGCTTCTTTATTGCCTCACCCTCTCTACCATGATAGGGAAGCATGAGATTTTCAATTCTTATATCTTCACTGTTTTCCAAAAGATAGGCGACACCGCTTAAATGATCCTGATCCCCATGACTGATAAATGCATATTGGATCACAGGTACTCCCATACTTTTTAAACAAGGCTCCAGAGAATATTTGCCCAGAGACTTTTTAGAAGAGCTTCCACCATCCACTAAAACTGTAGACCTTCCTGCCCGCAGCAGGATGCCATCCCCTTGTCCCACATCAAGAAACACTGCTTCCAGACCTCTCACAGGACCAGGCTTAAAAAACAGAATGCAAAAGCAATACATCCCTGCCAGTATAAGAACTTTTAATCCAAAGCACCCTTTCTTTTTCTCTTCCTTATTCTCACCGGTTCTTTTAGCCTCATACTCCCCCCAGACTTTCAAACAGTAAAGCCCTGCGAACAGAATAAGTCCGTATGCCGCCAGCCGTCCAGCTTCCGGTCTGCCAAAGGTCAGGCTGTACCCTGGAAGTCCCCCCATGATCTTGCAGATCCATTCATAAAAGGTAAGAATGTAATGTCCTGTTCCCGCCGCTCCGATCCCAAGAAGGGGACTGAAGCTTCCAAGTAAAATAATTCCGATTCCGGAACAAACCACCCAATCCATTAATGGAATAAGCAAAAGATTTAAAAATAGTCCATAGAAAGGAATCTGATAAAAATGATATAGGGTAATTGGCATGGTGACTATTTGTACCGCCACTCCTGTGGAAACAGCACTTGACAGGAACCTCTTCCTTCCAAGCCATTTTTCAAGGATGGGGCCTGCCCCACCGATGGCATAAACAGCACCAAAGGACAGCTGAACACCTCCATTCGTAAGGAGGAGAGGTGACTTTAGTCCCAGAAGCAGCAGCGCCAGGGAAGCGGAGGATAAAAGGTCATAGGTCCTTCCAAGATAGGAGGCCATAAATGCGACAGACATCATAATCACTGCCCTCACCACCGAAGGACCGCTGCCTGTTAAAATCCCGTATAATACAACCAGGACAGCTCCTGCCAAACCTGCGCTTCCAAGACCCAGTCCTGTTTTCCTTAAAATCCGGTAAAAAGAAAGACCAAGGAAGGACATATGCATACCGCTGATTGCAAGAAGATGGGAGATTCCGTTCTTCTGATATAAAGATTTAATATCTTCCGGAAGCCCGCCCGTATCCCCCAATACAGCAGCTGTTAATACACCGGCATCTTCTTTGGAGGTATACTTATAAAGGAGGGAACGACCCCATTCCCTGACCTGGCGTATCCCATCTAAGAGAGGATCTACTCTTGGATCCAGAATCTCCAGCTCCTTCCCAAGAAACCTTCCGTCAATCCCCAGCCCCTCATAATATCCCTTGCTGTCAAATTCCCCCGGATTCCTGGCTGATTGAAAAGGCTGTATCTCTCCCTTTACTTTGATAAGCT
This sequence comes from [Clostridium] celerecrescens 18A, assembly GCF_002797975.1. NCBI lineage: Bacteria > Bacillati > Bacillota > Clostridia > Lachnospirales > Lachnospiraceae > Lacrimispora > Lacrimispora celerecrescens. The sequence continues at coordinate 3,325,782 of NZ_PGET01000001.1, forward strand.
GTCCCAGGCGCAGACCTATATCTTTATTATCACCAGTTCTTTGAGGATATAACGGCATGTCTGTACCCGGCTCTCCTAAAAGCTTCACAGACACCATCAGACCTGGAACTAAATAGCAGCTCTCCTGCTTCCATACCTTGATTTTCTTTAAAACAATCTGAAGCGATCCATTCTTTTCTTCAAAGGAAGAAACCCTTCCCTCTGCTTCCGCATAACCACCGGAAAGCTCCTCAATGGTTCTTACTCTCTCCTCCCACCTTTTGCAATCGTATCCGGCCCATGCCGCACCCAGGTATAAAAAAAGAAGAGGCAAAAGAACCCAAAGCCGGTTTCTGCCTCTCCAATAACCATAAAGAACAATTCCGGCAGCTAAAAAAGCCGGAATAAAAAGCCAGGATGTCAAAACCAGCAAAGCGGCAGTCTCTCCAAGTACAAATCCCCCTGCAATCAGACATAATGGGCGTTTTATTGTTCTGTTCCTCCTATATCACTAGATACTTCTTCATTTTCCGCATTGTAATCCAGATTGCGTTCAAAAAGCTGGTTTAAGGAGATGGAATCCCGAAACATGACTTCCTGAGAACCGTTTACCGTAATCTGCACCTTATTGATGGAAGAGGCAGCAGCCAGAGAATTCACGATAGAATAAATCGGGATATATTCCTTTACCTCCAGGTTGTTATTCAGAAATGCGGAATCAAAATTAATATAACAGATGTTTTCATTGACCGACACATTAAGAAGCTTTGTATCCTTCGGCAGAGTCGGATTCATCCCCGGCCTTCCCGGACCGGCGATCAGCTGTTCAATGACCAGCTTTTCTAAGGAAGTGTTTACGTTATGCACCACTTCTCTTGTCTCTTTCACCAGTTTTTCACCGGTATCATCAGAGAAATACAAGGGCAGTTCTGTCTTCTCATAGGAGTTGACGTTGCTGATGTTATCAATAAAATCAGAATTAGCCATAGGCCCTACCGGACTTCCGGAACTGTCCATTAAGGGCTGTTCCGCAGTATACACGGCAACATAATCCACTCCTTTTACCTGAGTCAGTGTTCTTACCAGGGAAGCCCTGCATAGAATCTCCCTGGTTCCATTCATCATGGCATAATTGTTATCAAAATACAGATATAAGACCGTGTCCTCCAGCTTGTAACGCTCAAAGCCCACCTTATCCGGAACTGCTGCCTGCCGGTCTAAGTCCTTAGGTACCGTCCGAAGCTGTTCCATCAGATTCCTGATCCTCCAGTCTGTCACATCTTCCAAGTCACCTTCCGGTTTCTGTGTCATGTGATAATCCTGAGGCTCCAACTTTGTCATGGCTGAGTTTAAATAATAAATTTTATACACATCTCCAATGGTTTCCGCTCCCTTTCCTTCTCTTTTTCCACAGCCGGTCAGACATAGAAAGCACACCAGGAAAAGGAGCCCCCCCCTTAGCAGTTTCAATTTCATCTAATAGCCTCCTGTTTCTAAGAAATATACGTGAGTGGAATCCGTACGGTAAATGTGGCTCCCTCGCCCTCTTTGCTCTGAAGCTTCAATGCCCCCTGATGCATCAGCACAATCTTTTTTGTAATGGAAAGGCCAAGGCCTGTGCCTCCTGTTTCTCTGGATCTTGCCTTATCCACCCGGTAGAACCGTTCAAACACATGCTCCTGGAACTCTTCCGAGATCCCGATTCCGGAATCGGCCACCTTTACGTAAAAAAACTTATGGTCCGCGTCAAGGGTCACCCGTACCCAGCCGCCTTCCACATTGTATTTGATGGCATTCTCCACCAGATTGCTTAAAGCCAGGGACAGCTTCATCTCATCCACATCGGCAGTGACCTCCCGGATGCTTTCAAAAGTAAGTTCCACATTGCGTTTCCCGGCAATGGGACGCAGCCTTTTTAAGATCAGCTCCATCAGTCCGTTGATATTCACCTGGGCAATGTTTAAATTTCCCCCGGCAGTCTTGTCCATGCGGACCAAAGAAAGCAGGTCATCAATGATCTTGTTCTCCCGTTCGATTTCATCGGATATATCACTCAAAAATTCCCGGTATAGATCTGCCGGAACATCTTCCATTCCTATCAGGGAATCGGCCAGCACCCGGATGGACGTGATCGGGGTCTTCAGCTCATGGGAAACATTCGACACGAATTCTTCCCTGGACTGGTCCACTGCCTTTAGCTTCTTTAACGTCAGATTAATGGTTTCCGTAATCAGTATGGTTTCCTTATAAGCATAGGGGCTGATGTTCTCGTCCATATCCCCTTCTGCAGCTCTGTTTAACGTCCGCTGCAGCTCCCGGAAGGGCTTCATCAAAAGCTTTGCAAGAAAAACCACAACAATGGCCAGAACGGAAAAGATCATAAGCTGAAGAAATGATCCCTTATCCGAAACCATGGAGATCCGGTTCAGCAAATCCTCCGTGGATGCCGTCACAATCATAACTCCGGCAATTTCTTTTTCCTGGCTGTTGGAATAAATGGGAATCGTTAACGCCGAATAATGTTTATCAGTATTATATTTGCTGCTGTTTTCTCCGTCAAAGCAGCGGAGGACCTCCTCAGATATATTGAGCTTTCCAACAGAAAGGGAAAAGGTATCGCTGATGATCCTGAAATTTCGGTTTACCACCACGATCCTCCCATTGAACATATCTGCCTTCACGGACATTTCATTATCCAAGAGAGGGTCCCTGGGCTCCATGGTCAGGTACCCGATCCTTGTCATCTTGTTGCTTAAAATCCAACACTGGTTTTGGATGTCCTGCATTCTGGACTCAATGAGGTTCTGCCGGTATGTACCCAGCATGACAGAATTCTGAATAAATACCGGTAAGATTCCAACCACCAGAAGGGCAATGATTAAGGTGACCCGCAGGCTTATGGCATGTTTCTGATTAAAAAGCTTTACCTGGAACATGTCCCTGCACCTCCAACCTTATTTCTGTCATATATCCAGCCTTTTTGTACATGCAATGGCCAATGCTCCCGGCCCAATGTGGCAGGATACGCTTAAAGAAAGATTGTCCACGCAGATTTCCCCGGTCTTTGGAAAAATCTCCTCCAGCTCCTTCTTAAATTCCATGGCAGCCGCTTCATTATTGGTATGGGCAACGGCAATACCGGTACGGATTCCTTCCGGATCTCCAAACCGCTCCTCCATATCCTTTTTCGCAGCCGTAATCATCATGGTTTTGGCCTGCTTCATGGTTCTTGCCTTGGCAAAGGCGTCCAGCTTCTCTCCCTGAATGGTAAGAACCGGTTTAATTCTTAAAAATGTCCCCAAAAGAGCCGCTGCCGGAGTGATTCTTCCACCCTTTTTTAAATATTCCAGCGTATCCAGGGTAATATAAATGGTAGATTCCATTTTCGTCTCTTCCAGCTTTTCCTTAATGGCAGCTGCAGTCATTCCATCATCTGCCATTCTCTTAGCTTCCATAACCGACTGTCTTTGAGTGACAGAGATCCTCTGGTTATTGACGACAAACACCTTTCCCTCGTAATCATCCGCCAGCATAAGGGCAGTCTGACAGGCACTGCTCAATCCGCTGGACATGGGAATGTGTACAACTTCCTCATATTCTTCTAACAGTCTGTTCCACAGATCAAGAAGATCGGCCGGAGATGGCTGAGAGGTGGAAATGTCCACCCCTTCCTCCAGCTTTTCATAGAAATCCTTCTGTGTCAGGCTGATATCCTCATAAAACGTTTCCCCTGCCATCATAAATGGCATAGGAACTACGTAAATCCCAGCTTCCTCTCCCTGTCTTTGGGTAATTCCGCTGTTACTGTCTGTTACTACCGCTACTTTCATTTCTGTTCTCCTTCATTTCCGTAAGCAATGAGCCAGGCGCCGGAATGCTTGCATTGATGCATCTGGCGAATGCTGCGAGGGTCAAAAAGTTCTCAGCTTGCTGGGACTTTTTGACTTCCGTAAGCAATGAGCCGGGCGCCGGAATGCTGCGAGGATCAATTCCCCCATAGCCTGCTGCACGGTATTTGACTACCTTGTCAGGGCAGCCTGTTCTTCTTCACCTGCAGACGTATAAAGCTGATAATACATTCCCCGCTTTAAAAGCAGCTCCTCATGATTTCCCTCTTCCACAATATTACTGTCAGAAAGCACCAGTATCCTGTCCGCATTCTGAATCGTAGTAAGTCGGTGGGCAATGGTCAGAGTGGTTCGGCCTACTGCCAGACGTTCCAGGGACTGGGAAACCACATGCTCGCTTTCGTTATCAAGAGCAGAGGTGGCTTCATCAAGAATCAGCACCTGAGGATTTTTAAGAAATACTCTGGCAATGCTGATGCGCTGCTTTTGTCCCCCTGAAAGCTTTACCCCCCGTTCTCCCACATAAGTACTGTAGCCATCCTTAAGTCCTGTTATGAATTCGTGAGCTCCGGCCAGCTTTGCAGCCTGGATCACTTCCTCCTTGGAAGCTCCGGGGTGGCCGTATTCAATATTTTCAAAAACCGTTCCCGAAAACAGATACACATCCTGCTGCACCACACCTACGGTGCTTCTTAAGCTTTCTAAGGTCACATTCCTGATATCCTGGCCGTCAATGAGGATCTCACCCTCTGTCGGATCATAGAAGCGGGGGATCAGGTTGCACATCGTGGTCTTTCCGCCTCCGGAAGGTCCCACAAGAGCCACCTTTTCTCCCTTTTTGATATCAAGGTTTATGCTGCTCAGCACCGGATTATGGTCATCCGGGTATTCAAAGGAAACCTGATGAAAGGTAATATTTCCTTTTACATCGTGAAGAGGCTTTGCTCCTTCTTCATCAAAGATATCGATACTGGCATCCATTAACTCCATAAAACGTTCGACTCCGGTTATTCCTCTCTGGAACTGTTCCGCAAATTCTATGATTCTGCGGATAGTTGCCAGCAGTGTGGTCACATACAGGGTGTAAGCCACCAGATCCCCGGGCTCGATCAGTCCCTGAATCATGAATATGCCGCCTGCAACGATGACCACCACATACATCAGACCGTCAAACAACCGGATGGTATTCTGGAAAGCAGCCATGTACTTATAGGTTTTCCGTTTAATCTCCAGGAATTCCAGATTATCCCGGTTAAATTTTTCAATCTCAATCTTTTCGTTGGCAAATGCCCGGACTACCCGGTTTCCAAGAAGGCTGTCCTCGATCCTGGCGTTCAGCTCCCCGATATGGTTCCTTTGATGTTTAAACGCCTTTCTCACCTGTAAGTTAAAGTAGGTACATGATACCGCCATAACCGGAATCAGGAGGAAAATAATAAGCGTCAGGGGGAGATTGATTCCCGCTAGTACAATAAAAGATACCACCGTCTTTAAGAAGGCGATGAAAAATTCCTCCGGACAGTGGTGGGCAAACTCCGTCACGTCAAATAAGTCGCTGGTGATCCGGGACATGATCTGCCCAACCTTTGTATTGTTAAAATAATTATCCGACAGCTTCTGCAGATGTGCAAATGCATCCTGCCTCATATCAGTCTCAATTGCTGCTCCCATAACATGGCCAGTGTAAGCCATATAGAAGCTGGCCAATCCGTCTATGATCCTGAGACCAAAATAAAGGGCACCGATCCCGATGATCGTACGAATTGTAAGGGACGTTATGTCTCTTAATCCCTGATTGGTAATATAACGTAAGATCAAAGGCAATACCATCTCACAGATGGTGGTAAGCGATGCACAGAATAAATCCATGGCCATAACTTTGGTATATTTTTTATAGTAGGGCACAAAGCGTTTTAACAATGTGCCCGTTTTCATCTCATTTTGTTTCATATAATCCTCTACTCTGTAATCTTAATATTTTTAATAAGCCCCAAAGCCCAATCCCTTTCCCCCGGCTTTCTGCTTATAATATTAATGTTCATACGCTGCTCCTTGTAAAGCACCTGTGCGGACATCCCATAAAGGACTTCCCCTTCCTTCTCCTCCGGTTCATAAAAAGCAACCCGTGCTTTGGCCTTTTCTACGTCAAAATCCACGATTTCCGGCCCTTTCCCCTGCTCAAACCACTGCTTCTTAAACTCAGCTTTACGCCCTTCAAAAACTGCTGCATAGATGTAATAATCATGGCCTCCATACCCTTTTCCGTCATAGTAATGGTCCATGCTGCCGCTATTTGACTCATCATAAAGAAAATTTCCCGGAATCCCAAAGCTCATATTGCCGATCTTCCGGTAAACCAGATGCCTTCTGCATCCAATGGAAACCTCCTCCGGCAAAGCTGCCACGCCTTCTAAATCCACAGGAATATGACCGTCAAGGCTGCATACCTCCAAATACTCCTTCTTGGGGAAGGGAAGCCTGCGGTCCATGGAAAGCGACGTTTCAAGGAACTCGATAATTTGCTGGTTTACCTGCTCATCCTGCCTGCTGCGGGCCGAAGGCATGAAATAACAGAACTGGTGAAGAAGGACCATGGCGCTGTTTCTGTAATAATAAGCATCCATTTCCAATTCATTCCATACAAAAAAATCCCTGGCAAATGCAACGCCTATACCAGAATGCATCATCCCTTTTATCTCTTTAAAAGAAAATGACCGAATATGGGTGACCAGTTTCCCCTCCTGACGATCCGGTATATAATAGACCGCAGGCCAGCAAAACATGTATTCCCCATCCCCGCTCCATCCGGATACCAGCTTCATAAGATCAGAAAACCACTGGTAAAAGTACTTCTGTCTCATGGCAAGAAAGTCCCTTTTTATATAATATCCGGTCCTGTCCTCGAGCCTGAGCCTAAGCTTTTCTTTTTTTGCCAGCCGCTCCAGAAAATCGATGGCTGCCGCATGGAATCCAGGGCCGGCAATGTTCGTCTGGCTCTCTCCTTGAAGTTTGCTTTTGCTCCACTTAAACCAGACATAGCCTTCCTGGCATAGCTGTACAATCAAAAATCCTTCGATCCGTAAACAGCGGTACCCCATTTCCTTTGCCAGCTCCTTTGCCATACCTTCCGCTGACTGGCCATTCCAGACCATTCCTGAAAATATTTTTTTCTTTGGCTCCAAAGAAAATCTGATTCGAATACTCATCTGAAACCCTTCCTAAGATATCTTTCTCTATTCTATCTTATTTTCATTAGAAATGGAAGCATAAAAAAAATATGGACGAATTTAATTTGTAGTTTACATAAAGAAAGCCTGCTGCCGCCGGATAGGAACGGTTAATTCGTATATAAAAATGAGGGCTGCCCAGTATAATCACTGGAAAGCCCTTATTTTTGGCATAATTAAACTCATTTCACGAGTAATGATTTTCCTGTCATCTCTTTTGGCTGTTTTAATCCCATGAGTTCAATCAGAGTAGGAGCGATATCTGCCAGGCAGCCGCCTTCTCTTAACTTATAAGCTGGGTCAGCATTTACCAGAACAAACGGAACCGGATTGGTGGTATGGGCGGTAAATGGTTCTCCTGTCTCATAATCCAAAAGCTGTTCTGCATTTCCATGATCAGCGCAGATGAACAGAATTCCATCCGTTTCCTTGATCGCCTCAACAGTTCTTCCTACACAAGTGTCCACGGTTTCAATCGCCTTAATGGCTGCGTCTTCGATCCCTGTATGGCCAACCATATCAGGGTTTGCAAAGTTTATGATTACACAATCATATTTTCCGGATTTGATTGCCTCTACCAGCTTATCGCATACAATGGGAGCGCTCATCTCAGGCTGCAGGTCATAGGTGGCAACCTTTGGAGAAGGAATCAGGATCCTGTCCTCTCCCTTATTCGGCTCTTCCACTCCGCCGTTAAAGAAAAAGGTTACATGTGCATACTTTTCAGTTTCAGCAATTCTGGCCTGTGTCATGTTATTCTGAGCCAAAAATTCGCCAAAGGTATTTGTAATGGATTCTTTCTTGAATGCAACCAGCTTGTTTTTAATGGTTTCATCGTAATCCGTAAAGCATACATAAGTCAGGTTCAGGCGCTTTTCTCTTGGAAATCCCTTAAACTCATCATCACAGAATGCCCTGGTTATTTCTCTTGCCCGGTCAGGACGGAAGTTAAAGAAGATCACGGAATCGCCGTCTTTCACCGTAGCTAATGCTTTTCCATCTTCTGTCACAACAAATGGCTCCACAAATTCATCGTTAACCCCTTTGTCATAGGAAGCCTGGATTCCGGCAGCTGCCGATTCCGCAAGGTTTCCTTCTCCCTTTGTCAGGGCATTGTATGCCCGTTCCACACGGTCCCAGCGGTTATCTCTGTCCATTGCATAGTAGCGGCCCATGACCGATGCAACTTTACCCACACCGATCTCCTTCATCTTTGCTTCTAATGCTTCCACAAAGCTCTTTCCGGAAGCCGGAGGTGTGTCACGTCCATCTAAGAAGCAATGAACATAGACCTTATCAAGGCCGTTTCTCTTTGCCAGTTCTAATAGGCCGTAAATATGGGTGTTGTGGCTGTGAACTCCACCGTCGGATACCAGGCCCCACATATGAAGGGCTGTTCCGGTTTTCTTACAGTTTTCCACTGCCTGTAAAAATTCTGCCACCTCAAAAAAGTCACCGTCTTCTATAGACTTTGTAATCCTGGTAAGCTCCTGATATACTATACGGCCTGCGCCCATATTTAAATGCCCTACTTCTGAGTTTCCCATCTGTCCGTCAGGAAGGCCTACTGCCAGTCCGCTGGCATTCCCTTTCACAAATGGGTACTGGCTCATAAGCTGATCCATGATCGGGGTCTTGCCTTCACAAACAGCGTTATGGTCGCAGTTATCATTTAATCCATAACCATCAAGTATCATTAATACAATCGGTTTTCTGCTCATAACTAGTTCTCCTTTTTCTCTTCTTTGTTCTATTGTAATAGAAGCATCTTACATCTATATCGCTATGCCTCATTAGTGTGGGAAATCTTAAAGAAATCATTGTCTCACAGTATTTATTTTACATGATTTGCCCATTTCTTGCAACCGGTGAATGATGAAATAATAACCCGACTCCGGTACCCGCCTTTACTATGAGGAAAAAGCTGCCTTCCCCACCATTTAAGGAAGGGGCAGCAGCTTTTACCCACTTATTTATTGTAATTTACGATCTTTCCAAACTCTGGTTTTAAGGAAGCACCGCCAACCAGGCCGCCGTCAATATCAGGCTGTGCAAATAACTCCGGTGCACTTGCTGCAGATACGGAACCGCCGTACTGGATGCGGATGGCTTCAGCGGTTGCTTCGTCGTAGATTTCAGCGATGCATTTACGGATTGCGCCGCAAACCTCCTGCGCCTGCTCGGTTGTTGCAACTTTTCCTGTACCGATGGCCCAGATCGGCTCATAAGCGATAACCGCATTAGCCGCATTCTCTGCCGGTATATTTAAGAAAGCGATCTTAATCTGCTGGCGGATCCAGTCAAGAGTGATTCCCTGTTCTCTCTGGGTCAGTGTTTCTCCGCAGCAAACAATGGGTGTGATGCCGTATTCAAAGGCTTTTAAAACCTTTTTGTTTACAGTTTCATCTGATTCCGCAAAGTATTCCCTTCTTTCGGAATGGCCGATTACCACGTATTTCACACCTGCATCTTTTAACATGGCAGGAGAAATCTCTCCGGTATAGGCTCCTTTATCCTCATAGTACATATTTTCAGCACCGATGTGGATATTGGTTCCCTTAGCAGCTTCCATTGCCGGTATAATGTCAATAGCCGGAACACAGAAAATAACGTCTACCTCATCATTTGCCACCAGAGGCTTTAATGTATTCACCAGTTCAACCGCTTCGGTTGGGGTCATATTCATCTTCCAGTTACCTGCAATAATTTTCTTTCTGGACATAGTATCAACCTTCCTTTATGTTTGTCATTCGGGAGACCGGGATCTCCTGCTTGCAAGACCCGGACAGTCATTCTTTGTCCGGGCCGGTATCGTAAGTCGAATTTCTTATTTATTATCTGCTGCAGCGACTCCTGGCAGTTCCTTGCCTTCCAGGAATTCCAGAGAAGCCCCTCCGCCTGTAGAGATATGGGTCATCTTGTCAGCAAAACCAAGTCTCTTAACCGCATTTACGGAGTCACCGCCTCCGATTACCGTAGTAGCATCAGAAAGCTCTGCAACTGCACGGCATACCTCTAAAGTACCTTCCGCAAAATTAGAGAATTCAAATACGCCCATCGGTCCGTTCCATACAACAGTCTTGGCGCCTTTTAAAGCATCCTTGAAAAGTTCAATGGATTTTGGTCCGATATCAAATCCTGACCAGCCTGGATCAATCTCGCTTACTACCTTTCTTTCTGTATCATTAGAAAACTCCCTGCCTTCTAAGTTATCTACAGGAAGCAGCAGCTTTACGCCCTTATCCTCTGCCTTTTTAATCATCTCTAAGGCATAGTCAAGCTTATCTTCCTCACATAAGGAATTTCCGATTTCCTTGCCCTGAGCCTTTGCAAAGGTATAAGCCATGCCGCCGCCGATGATCAGAGTATCAACCTTATCAAGCAGGTTATTGATTACGTTGATCTTATCGGAAACCTTTGCTCCACCCAGGATTGCCACGAAAGGACGTACTGGATTCTCAACTGCCTGGCCCAGGAATTTGATTTCCTTTTCCATCAGATAACCAACTACATTGGTTGTTGTGTATTTGGTTACACCTACATTGGAGCAGTGAGCCCTGTGAGCGGTACCGAATGCGTCGTTTACGAAAATGCCGTCGCAAAGGGAAGCCAGCTCTTTTGCATACTCATCTGCGCTCTCATCCTTGCCGTACTTAGTCTCTTCCACTCTGTAACGGGTGTTCTGAAGCAGCAGAACTTCTCCATCCTTTAATTCATCAGCGATCTTTTTTGTCTCAGGACCTGTTACCTTCGGATCGTTTACAAATTTAACTTCTACCCCAAGTCTTTCGCTTAAAGCGGGAGCAACCGGTTCCAAAGACATCTCAGGAAGAGGCTCGCCCTTCGGCTTTCCTAAATGGGAACAAAGAATCACTCTTGCGCCCTGGTCCAATAATTTCTTAATTGTAGGAACAGCTCCGTCAATACGGTTGAAGTTCTGAATCACTCCATCCTTTAACGGCACGTTAAAATCACATCTCACTAAAACTTTCTTACCCTGTAATCCGGTTAAATCATCAACTGTTTTCTTATTAAGCATATTTCAATGCTCCTTTCCTATTTTTTTGCCCATACTTTCCGGGCATAAAGGGATACCTGTAAGGTGTTTCCTTTATTCTTCAATATTTATAAAAATAAAAGGCCCGGTCCATAACGACCGGACCCTTTGTGGATCATTAGCCTAATTCAGCAAAGTACTTAATTGTACGAACCATCTGGCTTGTATAGGAGTTCTCGTTGTCATACCATGAAACAACCTGAACCTGATATAAATCATCGCCAATCTTGGAAACCATGGTCTGAGTAGAATCGAATAAAGAACCAAATCTCATACCAACAACATCAGAGGAAACGATTTCATCTGTATTGTATCCGAAGGAATCGCTTGCTGCTGCCTTCATAGCTGCGTTAATGCCTTCCTTGGTTACATCTGCACCCTTAACAACTGCTGTTAAGATGGTAGTGGAGCCTGTTGGAACCGGAACACGCTGTGCGGAACCGATTAACTTGCCGTTTAATTCCGGAATAACCAGACCGATTGCCTTTGCAGCACCGGTGGAGTTTGGAACGATGTTGGCAGCGCCTGCTCTTGCTCTTCTTAAATCACCTTTTCTGTGAGGTCCGTCAAGGATCATCTGATCGCCTGTGTAAGCATGAATTGTGCTCATGATACCGGACTGGATCGGTGCATAATCGTTAAGAGTCTTAGCCATAGGAGCCAGGCAGTTTGTTGTACAGGAAGCAGCTGAGATGATCTTGTCATCTGCTGTTAATACATTCTCATTAACGCTGTAAACAACGGTTGGAAGATCGTTTCCTGCCGGAGCGGAGATAACAACCTTCTTAGCGCCTGCATCAATGTGAGCCTGAGCTTTGTCCTTGGAGCAGTAGAATCCTGTACACTCAAGAACTACATCAACGCCGATCTCTCCCCATGGAAGTTCAGCAGCTTTTGCCTGAGCATAAATTTTAATAGTCTTACCATCTACAGTAATGGAGTCCTCGGAAGCTTCTACCGTGTGAATACCCTCACCATAGTATCCAGCGTATCCGCCCTGAGCAGTGTCATATTTTAATAAATGTGCTAACATCTTTGGATCTGTTAAATCGTTAATAGCTACTACTTCATAGCCCTCTGCGCCAAACATCTGTCTGAATGCAAGACGGCCAATACGGCCGAAACCATTAATCGCCACTTTTACTGCCATAATTCAATTCCTCCTAAGAATAAAATTAAATTTGATTGTTAAATATTAATCAACTACCCTTTATTTTACCTAATATTCCACTAAATAGCAAGTCCTTTTTTAATTTTAATCCTGACCTGCCTAAATCTCATTCTTCACATAGCTGGCCAGATTGTAGGAATGGTCAGAAATACGTTCCAGATTGCTGATAAGCTCCAGGAACACAACACCTGCCGATGGTTTGCACCCGCCTGAAGAAAGACGTTCAATATGCTTTTCCCTCAGCTCCTCTTCAAGAAGGTCTACTTCATCCTCCCATTTGCTTACCTTACGGACATCTTCCATGTCTCCTTTTCTTCTGGCTTCTATGGAATGGAAAAAGGAATTGTAAGCCGCCTGACAGATAATCTCAAGATCAGAAGCACCGGTGTCAGAGAAAGTGATTTCATGCTGAATCATATATTCTGCCTGCTCCACCAGGTTTTCTGCGTGATCTCCTACCCGTTCTATATCATTGATGCTGTAAAATAAGTTGTTGATTACCAATTTTTGTTCCTCTGTTAAGGACAGATTGTCGATTTTGACCAGATATTCCATCAACATCTTTTCCATATTATTGATCGTCTTTTCTGTTTTATACACTTCTTTTACTTTATCCGCATTTTTCGTGAGGACTGCCTCCATGGCAAGCTTCACATTTTCCAAAGTAATCTGTCCCATATGTACCACCTCCATGGAGGCTGTTTCTACTGCAAAAGCGGGAGACTCAAAGATTCTCTCATCCAGGTGCTTCATGGTTACAGCTTCTTCTCCCGCCGTCTCTACATCATCGGTTCCTCTTTCCGGAACAACAAATCCGGATAGGTTCACCAGCTGTTTCGCAAACGGGAACAGGGTGAGTGTATTGGTCAGGTTAAAGAACGTATGGAATATGGAAATCTGTACTGCAGTGATGTTATGGGCCGCCAAAGCCGGGGTGACCATAAAAAGGACAAAAGAACCGATGCCAAAAATAAGAGCTCCCAGCACATTAAAGGACAAATGTATCACTGCTGCCCGCTTTGCAGTCCTGGATCCGCCAATACTGGAAATGAGAGCAGTTACGCAGGAACCGATGTTCTGGCCGAGAGTGATAAATATAGCTGCATTGGTAGTAACTACACCGTTCATGGCAAGGGTCTGAAGGATTCCTACCGATGCGGAAGAGCTTTGAAGAAGAGCCGTTACTAAGGCGCCGATCAGCATGCCCAGCAAAGGATTTCTTCCTAAAAGCCGGAATGCCTCTGAAAAAATAGGGGCATCGGTATAGGGAGAAATTGCTCCTGACATAAAATCCAGACCAACAAACAGCATGCCAAGGCCCACCAGGATCTCTCCTATGGTTTTCATCCTTTGTTTATTGCCAAACAGCAGAAGAACCGCACCGATTCCAATAAAGAGAGGGGCCCAAAAGGAGGGCTGCAATATGGAAAAGGCATCTCCCAGCTGATTCATGGATACGATCCAGGCCGTAATGGTGGTACCAATGTTAGCTCCCATGATAACGCCGACCGCCTGGGTCAAGTTAAGCACCCCGGCGCTTACAAAACCGACCACCATGACTGTGGTCGCTCCGCTGCTCTGGATAATTGCTGTGATAAGTGCGCCCAGAAGCACCGCTAAGAAACGGTTGTTTGTAAGCATTCCCAAAAAACGGCTCATTCTGCTTCCTGCGCTCTTCTGCATGCCGTCTGCCATGGTATTCATGCCATAGAGGAACATTCCCAGTCCCCCCATAAATCCAAACAGACTCGATATGTCATTTACAGACATGTAGTACCTCCTTATAAACACTGATTATGTTTTTATTCCAGTGCGCCTCCCTCTTTCCAGATGACACACAGTTTAAAATATAACATAGGCGGAATTGCTTTTTCAATGTTTTTTAAAAATTATGTAAAATTTTGGTGAAATTTAGGTAAAACTATTACCCTCATGCAAATAAAAAACCGCCCTGCTGTTGGAAAATCAGCGGGCAGTTCTTACCATGGTGAAATTTACAGTAGTTTTTCATATAGTTTAAAACAATGCAATCCATAATTACCAAGTCCCAAATCTACAGTATCCACATACTTAAATCCACATTTTTCATACAGCCTAACAGCAGGTAAGTTCTTTTCATAAACATCAAGGCGGATCGCTTTTGCGTGTTCTTTCATCCCATGTTGAACTGCAAAATCCATCAATGCCATGCCAACTCCATTTTTGAGATACTCAGGATGAACAGCAAATGTATAAATCACAAATATATCGGAATAGTCAGCATCTATTCCCCAGTGCACCTTATGATATGCAGACTCCGGCTCATGACTTAATATCAATGAACCAACGATCTTTCCTGCATCCTTTGCAACATAAAGATTGTCATTAGCAACACCGGTCACTGCATCTTCACGGGCTGGATATATGCCTTTCCTCCAGCCGGGATAGTTTATGCCAGCCTCCAGATAATCATTCAGATCGTCATAGAGCTGCTCAAGTTGGTCAATGTCGTATCTTGTTCCCTTCTCAATAATAATGTTCATATGTACCTGTCACCTTTCAGAATATTACAACTGGCAGGAATGCAGGAGCAAACTGTATTCATAGCTTTATAGTATCAGCTCCAATAAACCTCTTCCTCTTTTATCAAGCATAATTTTATCATCCTTTCACCGCACCTGCAACCAGGCTATCCTGAATCTGATTGCTCAACATAAAATAGATAACAATGGTGGGCAGAGTTGCAATGACCATGCCCGCTCCGATCAGGCCCCAGTCAGTGGAATATTGACCTGCAAAGGACATAATTCCCACGGGCAAGGTCCGGTACCGGTCGCTGTCCACAAAGGTATTGGCTAACATCAGCTCATTCCAGGTTCCTAAAAATGTAAAGATTGATGCGGTGGCAATCGCCGGCTTGATGATGGGAAGTATGATGGTTGCAAAGCACCGGAAAATCCCGCAGCCATCCATACAGGCTGCCTCTTCTATTTCTATGGGGATGCCTTTGTAAAATCCGATTAAGATCATGATGCTCATGGGAAGAGCTCCCGCAATATAAGGAATAAGAAGTCCTAAGTATCCGCCCTTTAATCCGGTTTTATCAAGGACCTGAAAGAGGGGCAGCAGAGCGGCCTGGGCCGGAATCATAATTCCCAATGCGAAAATTCCAAATACCAGGGATTTAAGCTTCCATTTCATTCTGGCTATGGCGTAAGCAGCCATGGCAGATAACATTCCAGCAACGGCCACGGTTGCCATGGAATAGAATACGGAGTTTAAAAAGTACCGGATTAAGTTTGTCTGGGTAAATGCATTTCCGTAATTTTCCCATCTCCAGATCTGGGGAAGCCCGATGGGGTTAACTCCAAAAATCTCACCATTGCTTTTTAAGGAAAAGGTAAAAAGCCAATACAAGGGAAAAAGCTGAGTCAGTGCAATGAGGCACAGCAGCAAAAACTTTATCTTTTTTTTCATATTCATAGGACCGCCTCCGCATTTATATGGCTGATGCATTTTCTTCCGCTTTTTTAAACAGCCTGCTCACAATAAAGGTAAACAGCAGGCATTCCACTACAATGAAAAATGCCTGTGCGCTTCCATACCCATACAGGCCTCTGCGGAATAAATTATTGTACATCAGAGTTGCAGGTACCTCACTGGCATGGTTTGGGCCGCCTCCGGTCATGACATAAATTAAGTCAAAAGCCCTTAGAGAGCCGGTAATGGAAAATATGACACAGGTCTTAATCACCGGGGCTAATAGGGGCAGGGTTATCTTTGTATTCACCTGCCACTTACTGGCACCGTCGATTTGAGCTGCCTCATAATAATCCTGGGAAATGGATTTGATCCCTGCATAAAAAATCAGCATATGATAGCCGATGTACTGCCACACCGCAGGAATCAGAGTGGAGAGAAATGCAGTTTTGGGATTGGAAAGCCAGGAATAGCTGAAATCAGTGGCTCCCAGGGCACGGATCAAAAGGTTTAAAAGTCCGTATTCGCTGTTGAACATCTTCATCCAAAGCTGACCGATCACCATACTGGAAATGACCACCGGCAAAAAGTAAACGGTACGAAAGAATTTTTCGCCTTTTACTCCCCTTGCCAGGACCATAGCCAGAAAAAGGGAGATGGGCAGCTGAATGAGTAAGGATGCGCCCACTAAAAGAAAGGAATTTAAAACGGCCTTCACAAAGTGGCGGTCCTCTACGAATAACCTTATGTAATTCCCAAGACCAATAAACTTCATTTTTCCCATGCCATCGTACTGGAATAGGCTGTAGGCTCCGGAAATAAAAAGGGGTATCACACTAAAGCTGATAAACAGAATGAGCGCAGGCAGTACAAAACAGGCCACAAAGCTCTTTTTTCCCAACATATTATTCATGGACAATCTCCCTTGGGCAAAAAATGGGTATCGCCTGTTTCTGTAAGCGATACCCCCTTTGCTCTTACTTACTTATTAATAGCTGCTTCATGTTCCTTTATAAACTCACCCGTATCGGCACCTGGAGCGAACAGGGTCTGCACCTGTTCATTATG
The DNA here is from genome assembly GCF_002797975.1 of [Clostridium] celerecrescens 18A. Classification (NCBI taxonomy): domain Bacteria; kingdom Bacillati; phylum Bacillota; class Clostridia; order Lachnospirales; family Lachnospiraceae; genus Lacrimispora; species Lacrimispora celerecrescens. The sequence continues at coordinate 3,342,591 of NZ_PGET01000001.1, forward strand.
AATGGTGGCAGGTTCCGCATCAAGAGATGTATCCCATGCAAGGACTGAGGTCTTTCCTTGGGATAGGAGATCTTTGATCTGTACGAAAAGAGGATTTAAGCCCTTTTCATCCACCTCTGTTTTCCATCCGCTGAAACCTGAGCCTGACTCATAAGCAGCTTCTCCCATCTTTTCGTTTATGTAAATGGTGAATTTAGCAGCTTCATCCGGATTCTTCGTGCTCTTATTTACCCAGAAGGATTCTACGAATCCGCCGCAATAATCGGTTTCATTGCCTTTGCCGGTAATCATGGGGATTTTCATTGCCACCACATCCTCCGGATTGATGGTAACAGCTTTATCTGTATAAATGCCATTTGCAAACCAGCTTCCCATAAGCCTCATGGCTGCTCTTCCGGTTCCAAAGGCTGCATTGGCATCATCATTGCCCTGCTCCAGAGGATTGGCTCCAAATGCGCCCATCTTGTATAATTCCTGGACCATATCAGCCGCTTCCGCATAGCCCTCTCCTTCAAAGGGAGCCTGGCCGGTGAGCATCTTGTTGATTCCCTCTGCCCCTACGGTCCGCAGTGCCAATGCCTGATAGATGAATGCCGCATTCCAGCCATCCTTTGCGCCAGAAGCCAGAGGGGTCACCCCATCAAGAGCTTTCAGCTTTTCAACTGCGGATACCAGTTTGTCGTAAGTATCCGGAAGCTCTGCTCCTGCCTGATCAAATAAGGCCTTATTGCAGTATAAGGTCATATACCAGGAAAAGGAGGGAAGAGAATAGGTTTTTCCATTGTATTCAAAAGCTGCCGTAGAGCCCTCCAGGAGTTTTCCCTTAACCTCATCTGTTATATAGGAATCCAGAGGAAGAAGTTTATCCGCATTGATCATCTTTCTTGCGGTTCCTGCCCCCCAGTAATAGAACACATCAATTCCCTTTGCATCTCCTGCAAACTCTGCGGAAATCTTCGTCTTATAAGCCTCCGTATCCAGAGTCTGGGTGTTGATTTCCACATTGGGGTTTTCTGCTAAATAAGCGGCAACCGACTCATCATATTTTTTCTTTAGTTCATTGGTATCATTGGACCACTGGTGCCAGACATTTAAAACGGTCTTTTCCGTCTTTCCCTCCCCTGAACTGCCGGCGTTTGTTGGGGCCGCACTGTCTTTGCTTCCACAGCCTGTCATACCTGCTGCCAGGGCTGCTGTAAGCACCACGGCCGAAACTCTCTTTAATAAACTTTTTTTCATCTCAATCTCCTCCTGGGTTTCTTTGTTTCCTTCTGATATCAGTATAGCGAAACTCTTTTTTTAACTCAATTAAATATTTTGACCCAAAAGGTTAGAAATTTTACTACCTTTGCTTAAACTCCTTAACGGTTACTCCCACATGCTTTTTAAAGCAGATGCCAAAGTAATGGGAATCCCGGAATCCTACCTTTTCTGCTATTTCTTATACTTTGTAATCCGTTGTATTAAGAAGGCGGATGCTCTCTTCAATCCTTTTTTTCAGGACATATTCTATCAGGCTCTGTCCGGCCTCTTTTTTAAAAACTCTGCTTAAGTAGCTTTCATTGGAAAAAACAGCCGATGCTACGGATTTAAGAGTAAGAGCGGGATCGCAAAAGTTTTTATCGATATATTCCAGGGCCTCGTTTGCCACCTTATTTCCCTGCTTTGATTTCTTACTGTTATGATAATTCAAAATGATATGGATGGATTCATCCAGAAACTGACGGCACTCTTCCACCGTCTGTATGGATTGTATGGATTCATACAGACGGTCTTCTCCTATGAGCTGTTCCAAGCTGACCCCATACTTATTAAGGGTGCTTCCGGCTTTAGACATCAGGTCCATAACCGTGAGTCTTAAATATTCTACTTCCGTTACCCTTGAGTTCCTGACTCCTTCCACATAATCCCCGATTGCAGCAGATACCCTGTCAGAAATTCCATTGGTCAGGGAAAAAAGGAAGTCCTCCCAGTCAAAGGTCAGCTTATCCGGATTTTTTTCCATAATATGCATATATTCTTCGTACGTGATGATCCGGTTATCCCCTAAAAGAACCGATGCACTGAGGGCATGTTCCGATTCATCAAAAGCTTCAGCAATTCCCTCATAGCTCTCATGGCTGTTGCTGATGCCAATGGTGGAATCAATGCGGTTTTCCCTCAGCCTTTGATGGATCTGCCGTGCAATTTCCCCGCTGTCCTTTACGCGTCTGGCCGTACAAAACAGGATCATATTTTTCATATAATGAAGAAAGGATATGGTTCCGTCTATGGGATCACTGCCAAGGAGTACCATAGCCCTTTTATGGAGGCTGCCGTCTGCTTCTCCTGACTGTTCCTCTTTCAAATGAATGTTTAAGCAGCAGCACCCTTCTAACAGCGCTTCGCAGCCATAGGCAAGAAGCTTTTTCACCGCTTCCTCCTCTCTGGTCCGCTTTTCCACCAGCCGCTGAAAGAAGCTTTCCATTAAAATGTCCTTGTCGGCAGACACACTCTGCTTTAACATCTCCACCTCCTTACGGTGGTCCTTTTCCTTTATGATTTTTCCCCTGATCTTAAGAGCGATTTCCTTCAGCTCATTCATATCAATGGGCTTTAACAGAAAATCCTCTACCCCCAGCTTTACCGCCCGCCTTGCGTATTCAAATTCCCGGTAACCTGTGATCATGATCACATGAATGCTTTCATCCAAAACTGAAATATGTTCCGCAAGCTCCAGACCATCCATATGGGGCATATTGATATCCGTCAAAACCAACTCCGGCTTTCTGTATTTTATAAATTCCAATGCTTCCGCACCGGAGGAAGCCTCCCCAATGACTGAAAATCCATGATCTTCCCAGGGAAATCCCCGTTTGATCAGCACCCGTTCCAATTTTTCATCATCCACAATCAGTACCTTGATCTCCATGCTCCACTCCCTTTGCTTCCATTCGTTTTACTCGTACTGCTATTTCCGTCCCATTTCCGATTTCACTATGGATAAGGACCGGCTGCCTGATCCCATGGTAGAGGGTGATCCGCTGCATCAGGTTATAAAGGCCGAATCCTGACTTACCGGTCACTGTCCTGCCTTCCATGATTTCTTCGATCTTTTCCTCGCTCATGCCGACCCCATCATCAGACACCAGAAAAATAATTTCATCCTCATCGGAAAAGGCCTTGATGGAAATGGTTCCTTTTCCTTCCCTTGGCTTAATACCATGGTGAACGGCATTCTCCACCAACGGCTGCAAAAGCAGCTTTAATATCCTGCAATCCTTCACCTCATCTTCTACATCCATCTCTACCTTTATTTCATTGTCATATCGGATATTTAAGATAGTCAAGTAGCTTTGTATGCAGCTTATTTCATCCTTTACCGTAATAAAATCCAATCCGCTGTTTAAGCTGTTCCTGTAAAAGCTTCCCAGAGCCTGAGTCATTTTAAAGCAATTATCATAATCCCGCATGAGAGCAAGAGCGGATACCGCATCAAGGGTATTGTACAGGAAATGGGGGTTAATCTGGGCCTGAAGCAGATCCAGTTCCACCTTTGCAATGATCTGCTCTTCTTCCTTCACCTTTTGGATCAGGTTTTTAATGGATCTTGCCATATGATTAAATACCCGCTTTAAATTATTGATCTCATCTTTCTGCCGGTCCACCTCCATTTCATCAAACTGACCTTTTTCCACAAGCATCATATGCTTTTCCACCTTTAACAGGGGATGGAAGATAAAACGGGTGAGCATGACCGAGCAGATGAAGACAAAAGCAACGTTCATACACATGATCAGCAGGATTACGGTGGAATAATAGGGCGCCATGGCTGTCATATTATCCAGTTGAAAGGATCCGGCCAGTTTCCAGTTTTCTATGCCGATGTCCTGAGTGATCACCAGCCGGTTTTCGCCGTTCCGCTGTCCGGGATTCCCAGGGGCCACAATGTATTCATCCTCATCACCCAGGATATAAAAATCACTGTCACTGGAATTGCTGACCCCATTAAAGTAATTGCGTATTGTCTCCTCATTGACCGTAACCAGCAGGATGGCCAAAGGCTTATATGTATTTTCATCCCGGATCTCCCGGATATAGGTAATATAAGGGGTATCTCCATAAAATTCAATGACCCCCTCGCTGCCTTTCATAAAAAAACCGTTTCCCCTGTGCTCACTTAAGTGCCGGTACCACTCAGACTCCAGAATCTTTTCTCCGTCAATACCCTTGGGTGTCTTTTTATAGGAGCTGTACACATTATGATAGGAATCCATAATTAAAACGCTGGAAATATATTCTCCTGACAGGATCATATTCACCAGACTTTGCTTGATGGTTCTCTGGATCGACGGATCAATGGCCCTGTTATCCACATTTCTTAAAGCCTCCTGAACATTTTTGTCAAAATAGATCAGGTTTGAAAACTGGGTCACATTATCAAAGATCAGGGACAAATTTCCCTTAAGGGCGCTGACCGTCTGAGTTCCTGCTCCCATAATTTCTTTTTTCGTGTAGGAGCTGTTAATAACAGATATGACCGAAAAGGTGATTACAAAGGATAATAATACGACCGTTAAATACATAATCAGGATCTTTGTCTTAATCCTCATATTCTTCCATACATCCATCAGACCAGCCATAGCAGCCTCCCCATTCATATGATTTTTCACCCTTATTCTAGCGAGTTTGGCAGGGGTTGTCAAAAGAAAGTTCGGATCATTTCATTCCGGTGGTTTTCTTAAAGTATATCCCAGGCAGACGAATTACTGAATTTAATTATTTTGCTGAAAAGGTTATTTTTTTTACTTTGTCAGATTCCTTTTGATAAAAACTCCGCTTCCCTGCGTTGCTTTTCTTCTTTAGATTGATTATAATGAATTTAATTTGTGAAAGGAGAACCCCATGCTGCCAGATTATCATTTTCATACAAACTTTTCAGGAGACTCCGAAACCCCAATGCGGGCCCAATTGGACCGGGCCATAAGCCTTGGAATGACTTCCCTCTGTGTAACGGACCACCACGATTATGACGTGGACTCAATCATCGATTTTACCCTTCAGACAGACCAGTATTTTGAAGCAATGTCTGCCTTAAGGGAAGAATACAAAGACCGGATCGACCTTCGCATAGGGATCGAACTGGGACTTCAGACCCATTTAATAGAATATTACAGGGAGTTGTTAGCAAGCTATCCCTTTGATTTTGTCATCGGCTCCACCCACTTTATTAACAGAAAAGATCCTGCTTATCCGGAGTTTTTTAAAGGAAGAGAGGAGCAGAAAGCATATCTTCAGTATTTCCAGGCCACACTGGATAATGTGAAAAATATTGATAACTATGACGTAGCAGGCCATATCGACTACATCGTCCGTTATGGCCCGAATAAAGCCCGTTACTACAGCTATGAAGCATACCGTGAAATTTTAGATGACATTTTAAGAGCGATTATTGAGCGGGGCAAAGGAATTGAATGCAACACAGCCGGTTTCCGGAAAGGGATCGGTCAGCCAAACCCATGTAATGATATTTTAAAGCGCTATAAGGAATTAGGCGGGGAGATCATAACCATCGGTTCTGACGCCCATATACCGGAAGATCTAGGGGCAGACTTTCAGACAGCGGGTGAACTTCTAAGGCAATGCGGATTTTCCTATTATACGGAGTTCCGCGGGCGAAAGCCGGAATTTAAACCCCTGTAAACAAATGAGAGAAACCATACTTGGAATGGAGAATTGCCATGAATGTATTTAATATTATCGGTCCTGTTATGATCGGACCTTCCAGCTCCCATACGGCCGGCGCTGCCCGCATCGGTAAAACGGCCGCCCTGCTTCTAGGTGCTCCTGTTGCAAAAGCAGATATCCTGTTTCACGGCTCCTTTGCAAAAACCTACAAAGGGCACGGCACGGACAAAGCCATTGTGGGGGGGATCTTAAAACTGGACCCCTGGGACCCGGGAATCCGAACAAGCCTTGATACCGCCAAGGAACAGGGGATATCCGTCACGATCCATACCGGAATCATTGAAAATGCCCATCCAAACACGGCGTTGGTCACCCTTACCTCAGATCAGGGCAGTACCATCTCCGTCCAGGGAGCATCTGTAGGAGGCGGCAACATCGTCATAAACAAGGTAAATGACATGGAAGTTTATTTTACCGGGCAGAATACCACCCTGATCGTCATGCACCAGGATGTTCCCGGAATCATTGCTCATGTGACGAACCTGGTGGCCGTGGGCAATGCCAACATCTGCAATTTCCGCTTAAACAGGCAGGAAAAACGCGGACTTGCCATCATGACCATTGAAATGGACTCTGACTTTGACCAGTCTCTGGTCTCCCAGATCCAAACCATCCCTTATGTATACAACACGATTTTGTTAAAATTAAACTGACCAGGAGGAACCTATGCAATTAAAATATAATTCCGTGGAAGAGCTTGTGGCCGCCGCTTCATCTTCCAATAAAAAAATATCGGAAATTGTGATAGAGCAGCAGGCCGAGGATATGGAGACCAGAACGGAAGATGTCTACTCCACCATGGAAAGCAGTTTTGAGGTTATGAGGCAGTCTGTGTTAAACGGCATGGATGAAGCTCTCCGTTCTTCCAGCGGACTTTCAGGAGGAGCCGCCGCCAAATTAAAAAAGGCGGTAGAGGAGGGAAAAAACCATTACGGCCATCTCCTTGGAAATGCCATCAGCATGGCTCTTGCCGTGACGGAATACAATTCCTGCATGGGTCAGATCGTGGCGGCTCCTACGGCCGGCTCATGCGGTGTCATTCCGGCAGCTCTCATTTCCGTTATGGAAGAATTTGACTTACCAAAACATGATATCATCATGTCCCTGTTCACTGCATCGGCCATTGGCATGGTCATTGCCAAATGCGCCAGCATCGCCGGAGCGGAGGGAGGGTGCCAGGCCGAGGTGGGATCCGCGTCCGCCATGGCTGCTGCAGCTCTTACGGAAATCTTTGGCGGAACGCCTCAGATGGTTTCCGACAGCTGCGCCATCGCCCTGAAAAATACCATGGGTCTTGTGTGCGACCCGGTGGCAGGTCTGGTAGAGGTTCCCTGTATTAAACGCAATGCCATGGGAGTAGCCAATGCATTTACTGCTTCGGAGCTTGCCTGTGCCGGTATCACAAGCGCCATTCCCGCAGATGAGGTGATCTTTGCCATGAAGCAGGTGGGAAACCTCATGTCCTCTTCCTTAAAGGAAACTTCAGAGGGCGGCCTTGCCGCGACCCCTACCGGCTGCCGCTTACGTAAGCAGATCTTCGGATAAGCAATGAATACCATAAAAAACCGGAAAACAGCGGCAGACTCTTCCGCTGTTTTCCGGTTTTTTCTAATAATTATATTTATCAAGCTTCTTTTTATAAATTTCAATAACTCTTTTCATTGCCTCCTGGCCAGGAGCTCCAATGGTCATTCTTTTTTCCACACAGGTTTTTAAGCTGATGGCGTCATAAATATCTTCCTCAAACACCGGGCTGATGGCCTTATATTCTTCCAGACTCATATCATCCAGGGCAATGCCCTTTTCAATGCAGAAAAGTACAAGCTGTCCAACGATTCCATGGGCATCCCGGAAGGCTACTCCATGATTTACCAGATAATCAGCCGCATCGGTTGCATTGGTAAAACCGTTTTTGGCGCTGGCTTCCATCACATCCTTTCGGAAGGTCATGGTGGAAATCATTCCTGTAAACAGGGCAAGGCAGCCTTTCACCGTGTCAATGGCATCAAAGGCCAGCTCCTTATCCTCCTGCATGTCCTTGTTGTAGGCAAGAGGTATTCCCTTCATGGTGGTCAACAGCGATACCAGGGCACCGTAAACCCTGCCGGTCTTTCCCCGGATCAGTTCCGCTATGTCCGGGTTCTTTTTCTGAGGCATGATGCTGCTTCCGGTACTGTAGGAATCATCAATTTCCACAAACCGGTATTCATTGGTATTCCAGATAATGATCTCTTCGCAGAATCTGCTTAAATGCATGGAAATGGTGGATAATGCACTTAAAAGCTCGATTAGGTAATCCCGGTCGGCCACGGAATCCATGCTGTTAAGAGTCGGCCCTGCAAATCCCAGAAGCTCTGCCGTGTATTCCCGATCCAGTGGATAAGTGGTACCAGCCAGGGCGCCAGAGCCAAGGGGACAATAGTTCATCCTCTTTTTAATGTCATGCAGGCGGGAATGATCCCTGTCAAACATTTCAAAGTAAGCCCCCAGGTGGTGAGCCAGGGTGATTGGCTGCGCTTTTTGCAGATGGGTAAATCCAGGCATGTAAGTGTCAAGATTTTCCTCCATGAGCTTTAAAAGCTCAGAGAGAAGTCCAGCCACCAAAAGGGTAAGCTCATCGATCTCATCTCTGGTATACAGCTTCATGTCAAGAGCCACCTGGTCATTGCGGCTCCGTCCGGTATGAAGGCGCTTTCCAGCCTCCCCGATCCGTTCCGTTAATACTGCTTCCACGAAAGAATGAATGTCTTCATGTTCCCCCGTTATTACCAGGGCTCCGCTTTCTAAATCCTCCCGGATCTCCATAAGGCCTTTTACGATCTTATCTTTATCTTCCTCCGTAAGAAGTCCTTGTTTTGCCAGCATCTTCACATGAGCAATGCTGCCCTCAATATCCTGATGATAGAATTTTTGATCAAATGATATAGATGCATTAAAGTTATGAACCAGCTGATTGGTTTCTTTTGTGAAGCGTCCGCCCCATAGTTTCATAATTGAGAAATCTCCTTTCCTTTGTATTGCTGCTACGATTTAATTGGTAGAGTGAACCCGCATGGGTCTGCGCTTTTTCCCTATTCCTGAGGATATACCTGCAAGTATCAGCAGAAAGACCACGCTTCCAGCCGTTATGATACCCCCTGTTTTAAGTCCCTCTGGCATATATTCCAGAGAAATATCATGGGTCCCGGCAGTCATATGCACGCTTAAAAACGTATCAAATAATTTATAAGGCTCTACGACTTTTCCGTCAACCCTGATCGTCCAGCCCTTGTCATAGGGAATGCTTAAAAACAGCAGGCCGGCCTTATCAGCCGTAACGGTTCCCTGTATCTGCGTATCCGTCCATTTTGTAAGCTTCATGGAATTCCTGTCTAAAATGTTGTACACAGACTCAAGGCCCTCAGGAATAAAACGGTAAGCGACCGCTACCAGATCCTGATCATTGTCATCGTTTCGCAGGGTAATCTTTTCCCCTGCTTTTAAATAGCCCAGTTCCAGCAGGTAGCCGCGGCTTACATTATCAAAGTTTTTGGTCTTTTCTCCTAACAGGGCATTTACCTTTTCCACCTTTTTATTGCTGACAAATACATAATAGTCTCCATCCGCTTCCGGTGTAAACGTAAAGCTGGTTCCGGTGATTTCACTTGGAACCTCAGACAGTACCGGATTGGCTCCTAATATCACGGAAAAATCATTCTGTACCTCCGCCGGATTTGTTAAATCCAGCTGCCAGTTATCTTCAAAGTCATATGGTAACACAAACCCCAAAGACAAGGCATAGGTATTTTCCCGGAGATACATCTCATCCTTTGAAGCAACCGGTACGGATACGCCATCATCCTCAGTTTCTTCCGAGTAAAGCCCGTATTTGACCGCAAAAAGGGCATCTATCAGGGGCGTGCTTCCCGTAATGCTGTAAGCATTGGTAGAGCTTTCACAGCCCAGCTTTTTAAAGAATGCCGTAAGATCTGCATTGGCTGTGGAAGAAAAGAGGGAGACCGTAGGAAAATTCAGCCAGGCACCGTCATTTTTTGTTTTTCGGGTAACCTTTTCGATCCGGTAAAAAGAGGTACCCGGCATCAGGCTTTCTGCCAGCTCCGAAGAAGCCTTATTATCCTTTACATAGCTGGTCCTGCTGGTGGTCGTCACGCTGGTGACCGTGGTATTAACCGCGGCTTCTAAGGAGACCACACCAAGAGCCAGTAGTACCAACACATTCCGGCTGACTCCCCTTTGGTAAAGGCTGATAAGGCCGGCATAAATGGATAGGAACAAAATAGCCACATAAAATACAGAAAAGTGATAAGCCTCATCCGTTATAAGCTTCTGCGCCATCAAAACAAAGATCACCGAAGCAAAAAAGGCAATTACAACATGCTTCCATGGAATCTCATGCAAGTGAATGTAAGCCTGATAGCAGGTAAACAGCATGAGAAAAATATAAATAAAAGACTGTCTGCATGGCAGGCTGTTTGGATAATGAAATCCATGCCAGATAAAATTCAGTGTATTAACGGAAAAGCTGGCAAAGAAAAACAGCAGCAGGGAGCACATAACAATCTTTTCCTTCTGTCTGATCTGTTTACAGCCCAGGTAAAGAAGGAAAAACATAAGAACTGCCACACCGCAGTAGATATTAGGCCAGTGGTCCAGCCCGATTTCCGGTTCCACCGCCGGAAGGTGTCTGGCGATCATGTCAAATATGGAAAAGTAAGAGCTGATTGTCTGGGGAAAATTAAAATCTCCCGATGCAGTTGACTGCAGCGCATAAATTTCAGGAAGCAGAACTACAGCAGAAAGACTTCCTGCTAATAAGGAAAACAGTGCAAACAGTCCCCCGCGGATAAAGATTTCCTTCCAGGATCTCAAGCCTTCTAATATAAGAAGAGCAATAAAATAGAATACCATAAAAATACATATCATAATGGATATGTAATAATTTGATAAAATTGATAATCCCAGTGTAATACAGTATAAGAAACATTTCTTTTCTTTTACCAGCTTCTCAAGGCCCAGCATAATGAGCGGGAATAGCAGAATGCAATCCAGCCACATGATATTCCAGCTGTAAGCCGCCATATATCCGGACAGAGCATATAAGATGCCAAAAAAAGCGACTCCAAAGTCCATGGTCTTGTTATGCCTGCGCAGATACCAGGAAAAGGAAAGTCCGCTTAATCCGATCTTAAATACGATCAGATAGGTCATAAATTCAATGACATAATTCTTCGGGCAAAGTACCAGCAGCCAGTTTAAAGGGCTTGCCAGATAATAAGCATAAAGAGCTGCAAAATTCACGCCCATTCCGATATCCCAGCTGTAAAGAAGGCTTCCTCCATGGGTCAGTTTATAACGGAACTCAGAAAAAAACGGAGCATACTGATGATACATGTCAGTCCTTAAAAAGCTTTCCTCACCAAAAGGAAAAATCCCCCGCTGGGCAAATATGATGACCATGATCACCATTGGCACGAAAAAAGCTGCAAGGAGTCCGTCGGAGGGCCTTACCAGGCTGTTGCCTGTCCCCTCTTTTTTAGCGAATATCCTTTCTTTGTAGCTTTCTAACTGCCCGGTTTCCAATTCTTCCTCAGCTTCATCGTTTTCCGGTTCCTCCTGAATGTCCATGAAATCAGTAACAGGAACGGCCTCTTTCTCCTGCTCCAAGTTTTCTCTGTAATTCAAATCATCATAATCCAGATCTCCATCATACAGCTCCTCCATCCCGTCAACCGGAATATCAAGGCGTATCCTGGGCGCAGAGGCTAGGTCAAATTCCTGTTCTGCTCTCTCCTCTATCGGATCGTAAGCTACCTTCTCCTTATCATTTCCTTGCTTCAAGTCATTTTCCCCTGTTGTAATTTCTTTTTCACCTGATGTCATTCGCAGCATATCCTCTAGTTCTTTCGATATCTTTTCAATCTCGTCATCGTGTTCCATTTCATTTACCTCTCTTTACAGGGGTTCTTCCTCTCTCTTCCGGAATATGAAAACCTTGCTGAATCCATAGTTTGCAATTACAACAACCACGGATACCAGAATTTTACTTACATATTCATCCATTTTGAGCCAGGAAACCATTATCACCATAAGAATCATTTCCATGACGCCTGACGCTGCTCTGCATGCAGTAAACGATAGAATCTCCTTCATGACAAAGCTCAGATGCAGGTCATAGCTTTGAAAAACAAAGATTTTATTTACAACAAAGGCAAAGAGGACGGAAACAACCCATGCTGCCGCAGTTGCGGCACGGTAGTCAATGCCCGCCTTCACCATAAACCAATAGACAACCCAGTTAACCAGGGTCGTCAGCACTCCAAATATCAAATAGGATATGACTTCCCGGTTCATGACCTTGTCCCAGATTTTTCTAATCATCTTTTCTCTCCTGCAAAATTAGATTTCCTCTTTCCTGCCCATACTTTTTGGGCATACAGGCAAACCCGCAGGGTGTCTCCTCTTTCCTGCCCTTACTTATTGGGCATACAGATATACCCGCAGGGTATTTCCTCTATTGTATTATAGGGAAAGAAAATTGTAAAGGGATTCTAAGGCTTCCCAACCAGAAACTCCCTGGCTCCCTGGGAATAGTAAACCTCCCCATCCTCTGTAATAAATACGCCGTATACGCCATCCGTGGAATCCAGAAGCTCCATTCCCTTATTAAGGCCAAGGGAAAAACAGGTGGTGGAAAGGGCGTCCCCGTCTGTGGACAACTCTGACAAAATGGTGACGGACACAAGCCCATTTTCATATGGGTAGCCATCCCCCGGGTTTAATATATGATGGTAGTTCACACCATCTTTAACAAAATGACGCTCATACACTCCTGATGATACCACAGACATGTCGTTGATATTCATGATCTCTATGGTTTCATTCCGGTCTGCATAGGGCTTTTGAAGGCCGATTTTAAATGGTGTTCCGTCAGGCTTCTTCCCTACACAAAGGACATTTCCGCCCAGATTGATCACGGCACTCTTTACTCCCTGTTCTATAAGAAAATCCTTCATCCGGTCCGCAATATATCCCTTGGCGATTGCCCCAAAATCCAGGGAAGTATCCGGGGATAAAAATGTAAGTGTATTTCCCTCAAGTTTTAAATTCCGGTAATCTATCTTTTTCCTGGCCTCCTGGATCTTTGCATCAGGCGGTACAACCGGATCAGGGGCTGTAAAATCCCATAGAGAAGACAAGGGCTCCACGGTAATGTCAAAAGCCCCGTCTGATATCTGGGAATAATAAAGGCCCTTGGAAATAAGAGCCACCACATCCGGGGATAGTGTCACGGTATTTTCACCGGCAGGTCTGTGATTTAATTTATAAACCTCACTGCCCTCAATGGTTTTACTGAAAATATTTTCATAGGACCGGCATAAATCCAGACAGTCAGATAAAATTTTAGGATCGTCCTCATCGTAAAGAGTCACAGTTACAAAGGTGTTCAGCATAAAACCGGATTTGCTGAGCGGTTCCACCCTTCTTTCACAGCCCATAAGCAAAAGAGCTGTTATACCTGCGATCAAAACAACTGCTCTCCCTTTTTTCATCCCATATCCTCCAGCTTCTTACATGCTTCTTCGGTATGATCAAGGAACATCTGGCGTACTCCCTCCAGTTCTCCCATGCCCTTTAACCGGCAGACTACCTGAAAGCCGTCAGACTCCAGCTGGCTTTTCCAGGATTCTTCTCCGTCTCCTGCCATATCATTGTGGGCATGGTCACCGGATACGATCATAAGCGGCTGCAGCACCATACGGCTGGAACCGGTTCTCTCAACCTCTTCTTTTAAGGATTCAAAGGTTGGTTCCGCCTCCACGGTTCCTATATGATACCTGTTGTATCCATTCTGCCTGAAAACCTCCGCCAAACGCGGATAGCACTCATTTGCCTCATGCTCCGTACCATGTCCCATGAGTAGAATCTCCGTTCCTTCTCTGTCATATTCCTTCGTGTCCTCTGCCAGCACACTGCAAAGCCTTTTATAGTCCTCTTCCTCTGAAAGCAGCGGCTTTCCCCACAGGATCCGGCGGAACCGGTTCTCATATTGTTGCACGGCAGCTACTATACCGTCATTCTCTTCCCCTCCCATAACCAGGGTGGGCTGCACGACCACACGCTGAAATCCTTCCTGTGCCAGCTTTTCTAAGGCTTCCCCCACACTGTCTATGTAAATGTTGTCTCTTTTTTTCAATATTCCGATAATGATCCGGCTTGTAAATGCCCGGCGCACCTCATAATGTGTAAATTCTTCCTTAATGGACTGCTCAATGGCTTCTATGGTTTTCATTCTGCTTTCATGATAAGTTGTCCCAAAACTTACTACTAAAATTGCCTGCTTCATTCTGATATCCCATGCTTTCTGTTATGGTTCGGTTTGCTTAAACTTCAATTATTTTCCCGATTACCATATCATAGATGAACTTTACTGTCAAACCTCTTTTCACGCACAACAGGCGCAAAACCAAAGGGTTTCGCGCCTGCCGCACACATTGCATTCATTTACTGGAGATTATTTAAAAATCTACCTCTTTATCATAGTAACAACAGGTTAACAGTTTCTCCATCTCAGCGGCCGTGATCGGTCTTGGGTTGGAGCCGGTGCATGCATCACCTACTGCCAGCTCTGCTACTGTCCCTAATTTATCATTGAACTCTGCTTCGTCAATGATTCCGCCTTCGTATTCCTTAATACAAGCAGGAATATTCAGCTTTTCGTTCATGGAACGGATCTCTGCGATCAATGCATCAACCAGTTCCTCATCATTATTCCCCTTCAGATCAATGAAGCGGGCAATATCTGCATAACGCTTTGCAGCCTCCGGTACCTTGGAATTAAATTTAACTACCTTAGGCAGGTACATGGCGTTTGCACATCCATGAACAATATGTCCCCCTGAATAAGCAGCGCCTGTTTTATGAGCCATGGAATGAACAATGCCTAAAAGGGCATTGGAGAATGCCATACCGGCAAGACACTGGGCATTATGCATACGGGCACGTGCTTCCATGTCCCCGTTATAGGAATCAATTAAGTCATTATGTATCATCTTAATAGCATGAAGTGCCAAAGGATCGGTGTAGTCACAATGGAGGGTTGATACGTAAGCTTCCACCGCATGAGTCAGAGCATCCATACCGGTATGGGCGGTCAGCTTCTGAGGCATGGTCTCAGCCAGGTCCGGATCAACGATTGCGATATCCGGTGTGATATTGAAATCTGCAAGCGGATATTTCACTCCTTTTTTATAATCCGTAATGACACTGAATGCCGTTACCTCGGTAGCCGTACCGGAAGTGGACGGAATGGCGCAGAATCTTGCCTTTGTTCTCAAAGTCGGGAAATTAAAGGGAATGCATAAGTCCTCGAAAGTGGTATCAGGATATTCATAAAATGCCCACATTGCCTTTGCCGCATCAATAGGAGATCCGCCGCCGATTGCAACGATCCAATCCGGCTCAAATTCCCGCATCATTTCTGCACCTTTCATCACCGTATCCACGCTGGGATCCGGCTCTACTCCTTCAAACAGCTTTACTTCCATTCCGGCTTCTTTCAGGCATGTCTCCACCCTGTCAAGAAATCCAAAACGTTTCATGGAACCGCCGCCGACAACCACGATCGCCTTTTTTCCTTTTATATTCTTAAGCTCTTCCAGGGCGCCCTTTCCGTGATATAGGTCTCTCGGTAATGTAAATCTAGCCATCGTATAATCCTCCTTGTGAGTTTCCAGTTCTTTGCTATAGCTGTATTGTAGCTCAAACAGACAGGAAATACAAAGGTAAAAAAATATATATCAGTATATAAATACTGATATATATTTAACGTTCTTATTTCAAAAAAATATTCTTCACTGTTTCCAGCTGATTCAGAAACCCTTTATCCCAGTCTGTAAACGAATATCCCTTTCTGTAGATCAGCGCATCCTGATATGTCCCGGCCTTTTTTTTGCACTGCCGTTCCACCAGACCATACCTTGTAAGGAGCTCTTCTGGCATGGGAGAGACCCACATATACGTGTGAGGATCTTCCTCTAAAAGGTCGAACTGGCTTCCCCGTTCAAATACGTAAACATGTTTTTGGGATTCTGAAACCTTTCCTTTCTTTTCAAAATTCTCCCGGCGGCCAGATGGCCCGTCGCCATGGGCAATCTCAATATAAGGCAGCAAGTCTTCTCCCATGATTTCCTTTTTCCCTGCCAGGGGATGATTTCCGGACATGAGAAGCCTTAGGGAGTATTCCAGAACCGGCTCCAGTAATAGGCCCTTTGCCACAGCTGCCTGGGCATAATATCCTTCTAAAGAGGACTGATACCGGATAATACCCAGATTATATTCTCCGGTTTCCACATCCTTTAAGGTATCTGCAGAATTTGTCTCCCTCAGCCACACATTCATTCCCTCTTCCTTATCCAGGCTTCGGATAAACCGGGAAAATGCAAGGCTTAAATAACTAGCCCTTGGCATAGAAAGGGAAAATTCCACCCCTCCCACCTGATCTGGTTTATATAGATGTTCCATCTTTTCGATCTGGTCCAGGACATTTCTGGCATGCTCCAGAAAAATCCTTCCCCTCGCCGTAGGAACCACGCCCTTGGAAGTCCGCCTGAAAATCGGTGCGCCAAGGCTTTCTTCCAACGTTTTAATCGCCTTGCTTAAATTAGGCTGGTCCATGTAGAGGTTGGCAGCCGCCTTGGTTATGGAACCTGTTTTTTCCACCTCCACGGCATATTGTAACAATACAGTATTCAATTATCTTCCTCCTCAGTCCACTGACTGCCTTCTTTGTCAACCTCATAGAGATATTTGGACAGAGCCGCAAGCGACACAGCCATGTTCTCATTCTGCACCAGAACATGGTCTGGTACGGTTAAGTGGGTGGGAGCAAAGTTCCATATGGCCCTTACACCGCCGCCTACCAGGCGATTGCATACCTCCTGGGCATATTCCGCCGGAACCGTGATGATTCCGATGTGAATGTTCATTCTCCTGCAGAGGTTTTCCAGCTTGTCCATGGGAAAAACCGGCTTGCCCCCTGTTTTTGTATTCACCCTTCTTCCATCGGAATCAAAGGCCAGGACAATCTCCACTCCGTACTGCTCAAACCCTTTGTAAGACAGCAAGGCTTTTCCCAGGGATCCAACTCCTACCAGAGCCGCCTGGTTCGTATTATGGAACCCTAAAAACTCTTCCATGTCTCTGATTAGGTCCTTCACCACATATCCCAATTTAGGCTTTCCAGCTGTTTTTGCCACCATCGCCAGATCCTTGCGCACCTGGACCTCATTTAGCTGAAGATCCAGAGCAATGGCCGGCGCTGATATTGTCTCTGTTCCTTCCCTGTATTTCCGTTCCAGATAATGATGATACATTGGAAGACGCTCCAGGGTCTTCCTGGATATGCCTCCTACCAAGTTTTTTTTCTCTTCCATAAGCGTGCCCCCTACCTCTTATTAACTACAGGATTCTACATTCTCCCTTAACATAAGTAATCTTGCATTCCAGTCCTTAAGACTCCCCCTCATAACGAAGGTCCGTAAGAAGCATGGCGTCGCCGAAACTGAAAAAACGATAACGCTCTTTAATGGCTTCCGCATAGGCATGGAGCACATGATCCCTCCCTGCAAGAGCGGATACCAACATTACCAACGTAGATTCAGGCAAGTGGAAATTCGTAATCAGACAATCCAGAATCGTAAAACGATATCCAGGATAAATGAATATCTCCGTCCATCCGCTTCCTGCCTTTAATATCCCCTCTTCCGTAGAGGCAGACTCCACCGTACGGCAGCTGGTGGTTCCCACACAGACAATGCGGCCACCATTTTGCTTTGCCTCATTGACCTTTTTTGCCTCTTCCTCTTCTATAATATAGAATTCAGAATGCATATGATGCGCTTCGATCTCATCTACCTTCACCGGACGAAAGGTTCCAAGCCCCACGTGAAGAGTTACATGGGCGATGGCCACCCCCATATCCTCAATTTCCTCTAACAGCTCTTTTGTAAAATGCAGCCCTGCGGTAGGCGCCGCCGCTGATCCTTCATGCTTTGCGTAAACCGTCTGATAACGGTTCTTATCCTTTAGCTGGTGGGTAATATAAGGCGGCAGAGGCATCTGCCCCAAACGATCCAGTATTTCTTCAAAAATCCCCTCATAAGAGAACTGGATCAACCGGTTTCCTTCTTCTACCACATCGATCACGGTTCCTTTTAACAGGCCCTCTCCAAAGGTTATCACGGTTCCCACCTTTGCCTTTTTTCCCGGTTTTACCAGGGTTTCCCAAATATCATTCTCTTTTCTCTTTAATAAGAGGATTTCGATCTTTGCCTCTGTTCCCTCTTTCACTCCAAACAATCTGGCCGGAATGACCTTGGTATCATTAATGACCAGACAATCCCCTTTCCGCAAGTAGGAAAGGATATCCCTAAAATGTCTGTGCTGGATCTCTCCCGTATGTTTATCTAAGACCAGAAGCCTGGATGCAGAACGGTCCTCAAGGGGGTCCTGGGCAATCAACTCCTGCGGCAGATCAAAATAAAAGTCCCTAACGTTCATTAACTTGCTCTCCTTTACCAAAAATGCTCCTCTGCAGGGTGCCACGCAGAGAAGCATCTGTTTTACGTATTGTTTGGTTGGCTGACTGAATCAGTTGTATCCTCCGGTTCTTCCTTCTCATCCATCAGTATGTGATAGACAGCCAGAAGATTTTCGTCAGACTTTAAAGCATTCTCAAGACCGCCGTTTACCTCTTTTGCCTGCTTTTGCACCGCCTCAGACTGGTTTGCCTTCTCCATAAATTCAGATTGTTCTGCGCTGGTATCTGCAACCAGATAATAGCTACCATCTGCTGCCGTTTTTACATAACATACAACAAGACTGGGCGCCAAAGTTTCAGCCTGACGGAATTTGATATCAAATCTGGCATATACCACATAATCGCCCTCTTCCAATCCGGTTGCCGTATAGCATACCAGGTTTTCAAAACTCTGGTAAAATTTCACTTCCTCTTCCATTCTGGCTCCCTGTTCTCTTATAGCCTCTAAAGAACCGGTATTGCCAAATACCTTTGAAAGTGCCTCTATATCACAGGTCTTCCTGGCTTTAAAGTAAGCTTCCATCAGATCATGAATTGCCGGTATGGCCTCTTCCTGCAGCGTAATTTCCTTTGCTGCCTCTGATGGCGTGCCCTCTGCCTCTCCTGGATCCACTGCTTCCGTGGATGCATTAGCCGAATTATTTCCTGTCTGTTCGGGCTTATCCAAAACAATAACGGCAAAAATCAGTATAACCGCTGCCAAGGGAAAAAACAAAAATTTCAGCAGCCGTCTGATTTCTTCCTTGGAAACGTTCTTCCATTTTTCAATTAAGTCCTTCATATGGGCTTGACCTCCTGGAGAATCAATCTCCTTTTCATTCTAACAAAAAAACAGACAAAAATCAACAAATACTATTGCGCTTTAAAAGAATCTATAGTAGAATATAAAAGATGCATCTGTAGCTCAGTGGATAGAGCAGTGGCCTCCGGAGCCGCGTGCGTAGGTTCGATTCCTATCAGATGCACTTTTTATTTTCTGGATTATTTATCTAAAACCCTTGATTTTACGGGCTTTCTTATACCTATCCGTTTATTAATCCCATGTCAAAGCCAGAGCTTTTCCAATTTTCATTCCTGTGTTAAGAATAAGACATAATATTATGAATTCCACTTTTACAGTGTATTTCATGTTGTCCTCATTATATTCCTTAATTTTACATTTCGCATTCTTTTACTCTTAACAGAGAATCATCTATCGGTTGTTTAGTCTCTGTCCCATTGTCTGATAAGCCCGTCTTACGATTGCCGGTGAATTTAACATTCACCACTTGATTAAATCCTGAAGTCTCTTCATTTCTCTGTGTTCAAATCCCAGTTCTTTTAAAGCCTTACAAATACCTTCTGCATATCCCCAATGCCTGTCTGATTTTCGCTGACTCCTCTCACAGCCATACATATCATCATTTTTAAAACACTGCCTTACAATTTTAAACTCTTCTCTTGACTGTTCTGCTATTCTGATTGCTTCATATAGCAAATCCTCACATCTTAAAGTTTCACGTTGTGTCATAGTGCAATCCTCCTGTGCTAAACTATAATATACTTTCTATCATTAAGCCGCTGGTAATTATTTCCAGAAGGGGCACATAACATGTGTTTTATCTAAATCTATTCTTGTTGTAACTCTGCATCAAGCAGTTTACATAAACAAACCTAAGGAGGTATCCATATGGTATACGAAACATTTCTGGAAACGATCAAACATTCCCTGAAAGAAAGGCTGGGGCCGGAATTTACCCTAACGCTCCAGCCTGTCACCAAGAACAACGGGCTTATCCTTAATGGGCTATGCATTGGGAAAGCCAACGAACGGGCAGCCCCCACCATCTATTTAAACCATTTCTATGAATCCTATCAAAAGGGCAGGCCTTTTCATGCTATCATTGATGACATTACGGCTCTTTACCAAAGCAGCCCCCTGCCGGATGAACTTCCCATTGAAGAATTCCTGTCACAGGAACAGATTACGGAAAAAATCATCTTCAGGCTTATCAACGAACCGGCCAACCGGGAACTGTTAAAAGAAGTCCCCCATATTTCTTATCCGGAACTGGATCTATCTATTACATTCTACCTTTCCCTTCAAAGAGACGAAGACAGTCACCTTACCGCTCTCATCCACAACCGCCATCAAAAAGCCTGGAACCGGTCAACGGAAGAATTATTCTTAGCAGCCAGGTCAAATACGCCCCGCCTTTTTCCATCCCGTATCCGTTCTCTTTCCGAAGCCATAAAGGACATTGTAAAAAAGTCGTCCGAACGTGGAATGAACGAAGAATCCCTGGAGGAATTCTTTGATATCACGCCTCTGTCTCCTCCTATGTACGTACTGTCCAATTCCTCTGGATTAAATGGAGCCGGCTGCCTGCTTTATGAAGGCATATTAAAAGACTTCGCATCATGCACCGGCAGCGATTTAATCATACTGCCTTCAAGCATTCACGAAGTCCTTATCATTCCATATAGTAAAGATATTTCTTTTGATGAATTAGCAGAAACCGTTTTCTCCATTAACCAGGAAGAAGTACCAGAAGAAGACCGTCTTTCCAATCACATCTATTTCTATTCCGGAAGCAGCGATAAGCTGTCCATTGCATTCACCTCTTCTGCCCCAATCGGAACAAAGAATCCATAATAAAGATAGCCATTGCTATGGCGCCCGAAACCTGCAGCGTTTCCACCAGATAATGACTGGAAAGCTCCGGGTTGTTTGCGATCACATAGGATACGCTCCGGTAAATGGATGTTCCCGGGACCGACGGCAGGATGCCTGCCACCAGGAACACTGTGACCGGAGCTTTAAAAATCCGTGCAAAGATGTGGCTGGATAAAGCCACCAGCAGACTGGATAAAAAAGCCGCAGCTATGACAGAACCGGATGATGCCTGCACCAGAAGATAGACAAGCCAGCTGGCTGCTCCGATTCCTCCCGCCAGAATCACATGCCTTTTGGGAAGCTCCAATATTAATGAAAAGCTGATTACCGCCAGAAAGGCTCCTATCGTCTGTACTACCATGACAGCCCTCCTGTCATCCACTGAAATAAGCCCATGCCCGCTCCCACGCCTGCAGCTACTGCAAGTGCGATCACTACCGCCTCCATGATTCTTGCCGTTCCCGAGGCATAGTCACCATTTAAGGTATCCCGGATCGCCGTAGTAAATATAACACCGGGAACCAGAGGCATGATTGCTCCGATAATAATGATGTCACTTTTGATTCCCGGCATAAGCCACTGTCCAATAAAAAGAGTGGTGACTGCAATTAAGAATGCGCATAACCCATTGGCACAGAAATCATTAAGCCTGATCCTTGCGGAAACCTCCATGGCTGCTGCTAAGGATATTCCAGTCACAGCCGCCGCCAGGCAGTCTCTCGCCCCTCCCCCCAAAAGCAGAGTGAAAAATACTGCCACTCCCATGATTCCAATGTCCTTTAGTCTCCGCCCGTACTGAACCGAATCCTGTATCTCCTTCAATCTCCCATAGGCTTCCTCCACCGTCATACGGTCCTCACACAGCATTCTGGAAACATCATTGACCAGGTAAACTCTGTTTAAGTTGGTGGATCTTACCGTAACCCTTCTCGCTACGGTTATTGCCTCAATGGCGGGGTCATTAAGGGACGCAAAAATCCCTGTAGAAAAAACTATGGCTTCCGCAGTATTCCTGCCTGCCTTTCGTAAAATGTGATCAATGGTATTCTCCACCCTGTAAATTTCCGCACCGCTTACCAGCATGATCTCACCTGCCAGAACCGCAGTTTCCACAAGCAGCTTATCATTCATAGGCTTATTCCTCTATAAGTTTAAAAAATAAGACTTCCAATCTGAAATACCAGTACAGAAGCAGCCCAAGCCACCGCCAACTGGAAAAACACCATGCCGAGGGTCCATCTCATAGAACCCGTTTCTTTTTTAATCGTTGCCACAGCTGCAATACAAGGAGAATACAGGAGGCAGAAAATCATCAGGGCATAAGCATTCACGCCTCCGAAACCAACCCCCCCAAGAATTCCTGACAATTCCCCCATTCCTGCAGCGGAATTTATATTGTTGATCCCAAAAAGGACCGAAAAGCTTGAAACCACCACTTCCTTTGCAGAAAGCCCGGAAATAAGGGCTACTGCTATCCTCCAGTCTCCAAGGCCTGCAGGGCGGAGAACAGGTACTAACACTCGTCCGATGGCGGCTGCAAAGCTCTTTGAAACATCTGTCACAAATCCTGAAGGGCCGCTGTTTAATACAAACCAAAGCACAATGGTCGCAAGGAAAATGGTAGTTCCCGCCTTCCCTAAATAATCTCTAACTTTGTCCCATACATAAATCGCTACCGTTCTGCCGTTTGGTGTCTTATACTCGGGAAGCTCAATAAGCAGGGTATCCTCTTCCTCTGCCTTAGTCATCCGGTGGGTCACATAAGCGATTGTAATAGCAACCATGAGTCCAATGAGATACAGGGAATAGGCTGCGATCAAAGCATGCTTCGGGAAAAACATCTGGGAAAACAGTACGTAAATAGGGAGCCTGGCAGAGCAGGACATAAAGGGCGTTATTAAAATAGTCCTCTTCCTGTCCTTTTCACTGGGAAGTGACCTGGCCGCCATAACTGCCGGAACGGTACAGCCAAACCCCAGAAGCATGGGAAGGAATGCCTTTCCGGAAAGCCCTACCCGCCCCATGATCTCATTCATGACATAGGCAACCCTGGCCATATATCCGCTGTCTTCCAGAAAAGCCAGCGCAAGGAACAGAATAAAGATATTGGGCAGGAACGTCAGAATTCCTCCTACTCCGGCAATAATTCCATCTACTACCAGAGAAGTGATCCAGGCAGAGGCATAGATACTTTCCATAAACTGCTGCATATAGGCGGAAAGAAAGCTTAATGTAATTTCAAAATATCCCTTTAAAAAATCTCCGACAGTAAACGTCAAAAAGAACACCAGTGCCATAATACCCAGAAAAATCGGCAGCCCTAAAAAGGGATGGGTCAAATATTCGTCGATTTTATCCGTAAACGCAGCTTTTTGTTCCTTGTTCACCAGGCATTCGTGGATGATGCTTTCTATATAATCGTATTTCTGGTTGATAATTTCCTTCTCATAATTATGGTCAATGATATTGCTTAAATCCAGGGGATGATCATTCCATACTTCCTCATCATATTCCAGGAATTTAATGGCATGCCATCTTAGATTATCCATCTTCCCATAATGAGCCTTTAACACAGTTTCTATCTTGGAAATTTTGTTCTCAATTTTAGGCGTATAATTTACGACCACGCCTTGAGGGCCTTCTTCATAATGATGAACCACCGCATGAAGCAAGACATCAAGTCCGGTCCGTTTTCTTGCAGAAACCGGTACCACTGGAATAGATCCCAGCATCTCAGGAAGACGATGCAAATCAATTTCCATTCCCCTGTCCTCAACGATGTCCATCATGTTAAGGGCTAAAATGACCGGCTTTTTAAGTTCCAGAAGCTGAAGGGTCAAATAAAGATTTCGTTCCAAAGATGAGGCGTCAACCACGTTGATGATCACGTCTATCTCTCCGCTTTCCAGACATTTTCTTGTTACTATTTCTTCCAGAGTATAGCAGGTGAGGCTGTAGATCCCAGGAGTGTCTATGACCCGGATGGGGCGTCCCTTGTAGCTAGTCTCTCCTTCCACTCTCTCCACAGTGACACCTGGCCAGTTGGCCACCTTGAGCTTTGCTCCAGTAAATGCATTGAATAAGGTTGTTTTCCCACAATTGGGGTTACCTACAAACCCGACTCGAATCGTTCTGTTTTCCTTATTCATTATTCGCAGCCTCCCTGATTTCAATTCCTTCTGATATCCTTTTTCCAAGAGCAAGGCGGGTACCCCTGACCTTGATAATCACAGTACCGCTTCCCTTCTTATTCATCAGGGTAACAGGCGTCAGCTCATTAACTCCAAGAGCCTCCAGCCGCCTGGTGATGGCATCCTTTACCATCACGCTGTAGACGATGTAGGTTTTTCCGATTTCTCCTTCATGCAGCTTCATAATAATCTCCTCTGGATGCAGCCATTTTATGCCGATGACGTTCTAAGACTCCTGCCTTAGATGCATCCATTGAGATTTTACTCTTATTGAGAATCATTGTCAATACCATTCATCTGTTCCAGCAACATTTTTATTTCTTTAATCTTCCATCTCCTGAAGCATCTTTTTAACCTGAACCATCCGGTCACGCAGCTTTGCCGCTTCCTCAAAGTTAAGTTCTGCCGCTGCCTGGTGCATCTTCTTTGTAAGCTCCTTGGAAAGCTTTTCCAGTTCCTTGACATCCATGGATTCCGGATCCTTCTTAAAGTCCTTCTCATCCTCAATGGCTGCCTTTGAGATCGCGATGAGATCGCGAACCGACTTTTTGATGGTAGTAGGAGTAATTCCATGTTCCTCATTATAGCGCTGCTGGATGGCCCTCCTTCGGTTGGTCTCCTCAATCGCCACACGCATGGAATCCGTTACCTTATCTGCATACATGATTACATGACCTTCGGAGTTTCTGGCCGCCCTTCCAACGGTCTGGATCAGGGATGTTTCCGAGCGGAGAAACCCTTCCTTATCCGCATCCAGAATGGCCACCAGGGTGATCTCCGGAATATCAAGGCCCTCACGCAGCAGGTTGATTCCCACCAGCACATCAAACACATCAAGACGCATGTCCCGGATAATTTCGGAACGCTCCAGAGTATCAATGTCGGAGTGAAGATATTTTACCCGGATCCCCACTTCTCTCATATAATCGGTCAGATCCTCGGCCATACGCTTGGTCAGAGTTGTGATCAGCACTTTGTTTTTCTTCGCTACTTCCTTATTCACCTCGGAAACCAGGTCATCAATCTGTCCTTCCACCGGCCTGACATCGATTTCAGGGTCAAGAAGTCCAGTCGGCCGGATGATCTGCTCCACTCTTAAAAGCTCATGCTCTGCCTCGTAAACAGATGGTGTGGCGGAAACGAACATCATCTGATTGATCTTGGATTCAAATTCCTCAAAATTCAATGGCCTGTTATCAAGGGCTGACGGAAGGCGGAAGCCAAAATTCACAAGCGTTGTCTTTCTGGAACGGTCTCCCGCAAACATGCCCCGAACCTGAGGAAGGGTGATGTGGGATTCATCTACCATGATCAGAAAATCCTCCGGAAAATAATCGATCAGAGTACAGGGCGGCTCTCCTTGCTTGCTTCCAACCAAATGTCTGGAATAGTTTTCGATTCCGGAACAAAAGCCGGTTTCCTTCATCATCTCCACATCAAAATTCGTCCGTTCCGAGATCCGCTGTGCCTCTAAGAGCTTGTCCTCACTCTTAAAATAAGCTACCTGCTCCTTTAGTTCATCCAGGATGGTCTGAGCGGCCCGCTCCATTTTCTCCCTGGACACAACGTAATGGGATGCCGGAAATATGGCCACATGCCCCAGATCCGCCCGGATCTCTCCTGTCAGTGTATCTATCTCTGTAATGCGTTCTACTTCGTCTCCAAAAAACTCGATCCGGTATGCCTCGCTGCCGGAATAGGCCGGGAAAATCTCCAACACATCTCCCCTTACCCGGAAGGTACCACGCCGGAAATCCATATCATTCCGGTCATACTGGATATCGATCAGCTTATGGACCACTTCATCCCGGTCCTTGATCATGCCAGGCCTTAAGGAAATAACCATTTCCTTATAATCGATGGGGCTTCCCAAGCCGTAAATACAGGAAACCGATGCCACGATAATCACATCGCTCCGCTCCGAAAGAGCAGCCGTGGCCGAGTGCCGCAGCTTATCAATCTCATCATTAATCGCCGAATCCTTCTCAATATAGGTATCTGTAGAAGGCACGTAAGCCTCCGGCTGGTAATAATCGTAATAGGAAACAAAATACTCTACCGCATTATCAGGAAAAAATTCCTTGAACTCGCCGTAAAGCTGGGCTGCAAGCGTCTTATTATGGGCAATGATGAGAGTGGGCCGCTGCAGCTTCTGGATTACATTTGCCATGGTAAACGTCTTTCCAGAGCCGGTAACTCCTAATAATGTCTGGAATTGATTGCCCTCTTTGAATCCTTTCACAAGCTGGTCAATGGCCTCAGGCTGATCACCGGTAGGAGCATATTCTGAATGTAACATAAAGTCCATGATTATTTCACCTCCAACAATGTCTATCTCAGCCAATTATAGCATATGGCCGTAAAAAAGTATAGCGAAACAGGGAACATCTGTTCTTTTAGTATTGTAATTCTCCTTCTTTTAGTATATCATACATCCTATACTATCAAACAGCAGGAGGACTATTTATGTACAGTTTTAATAATGACTATAGCGAAGGGGCTCATCCAAAAATTTTAGAAGCCATGATCAATGGCAACTTAATCCAAAAAACCGGATACGGAATGGATGACAACTGCAGCAGTGCCCGCGCCCTCATCAGAAAGGAAATCGGCAGAGAAGATGCAGATGTCCACTTTATTGTAGGCGGCACCCAGTCCAATCTGATCACCATCGGTACAGCTCTGCGCCCCTGGCAGGCAGTCATTTCCACGGATAAGGGTCATATAAACGTTCATGAGACAGGAGCCATTGAAGCCACCGGGCATAAGGTCTTAGCCATGCCAAGCAAAGACGGAAAGCTGACTCCTGCCCATATCAAGAAAGCACTGGACCTTCACACTGATGAACACATGGTACAGCCGAAAATGGTCTATATCTCCAACTCAACGGAAATTGGTACCCAATACAGCAAAGCAGAGCTGGAAGCTCTTCACCATATCTGCCGACAGAAGGGGTTGTACCTGTTTTTAGACGGAGCTCGCCTTGGAGCGGCGCTCACAAGTTCTGTAAACGATTTAACTTTGCAGGATATTGCAAGGCTTACCGATGTATTTTATATTGGCGGAACGAAAGGAGGCGCGTTGTTTGGAGAAGCCCTGGTAATCTGCCATCAGGATTTAAAACCGGACTTCCGGTTTATGGTAAAGCAGCGGGGAGCCATGTTGGCAAAGGGCTGGCTCTTAGGGATCCAGTTTGAAGAGCTGTTTTCCAACAACCTCTTCTATGATTTAGCCTCTCACTCAAATGAGATGGCAGCCATCCTGAGAAAAGGAATTGAAGCATGCGGATATTCCTTTTACTCTGACTCCATGACAAACCAGCTTTTCCCCATCCTTCCTGACCAGGTGATTGCAAAGCTGGAAAAAGACTTCCTCTTTTCGGTTCAGGAGCGGATCGATGACAGCCATACCGCCATCCGGCTGGTTACCTCCTGGGCTACCAGCGAAGAAGCATGCCGCCGGTTTGTCAGTCTTCTGGAAACATGCTGATGGAAGAAGCTATATATAAAAGATAAAACCTTCTATGGCCAGCAATTTAAATTTGCCGGCCATAGAAGGCTTTTTCCTTTTACAATCTAGTTAAAATCTAATGATTTTCATTCAGCACTTTTATAGCTTCCGCAAGCTGATTGTCTTCACTATGCTCTATTTTGATCTTTGTTTTTAACTCTTCTTTTAAATCAACTGTAACATCAGGCTCCAAACCTTTTCCATGGAGGTCAAAGCCGCTTGGCGTGTAGTAATGAGCCACAGTCATCTTAATAGCCGTACCATGGTCTAGAGGAAACAGTGTCTGGACGATTCCTTTTCCAAAGGTTTTTGTACCCACAAGTTCCGCCCTTCCATAAGCCTTTAGCGCCCCGGAAAATACTTCGGAGGCACTGGCGGACTGACCATTGACTAAAACTGCCATGGGGATATCTACCTTATGACCGTCAGAGGCGTAATACTGCTCTCCTTCTCCGTTCTTATCTGCCATATAGACCAGGAGCGTTTTATTCTTCTTGGTTTTTTCCAGGTTGGGATTATCAATTACCAGATCGTCCGGAAGGATATAATCCAGCATGGAAACCACCGCATCCACAACTCCTCCAGGATTGTTTCTCAAATCCACGATCATCTTTTCCATACCCTGTTTTTCCAGATCATCAATGGCGCTCTTAAACTGACCTGCTGTAACCGTATCAAACTGACTGACCGATATATATCCGATATTGTCTGCCAGCATTTCATGCTCCACCGTAGGAACTGTGATCTGACGGCGCTCCATTGTCATATCAATGTAGGCTCCGGTATCTGGACGAAGAACTGTAACGATTACCGACGTTCCTTCTGCCCCTTTGATATGATCCTTTACCACCAGCTCCAGATCCATACCGGTCATTTCCTCATCGCCCACCTTGTAGATCAAGTCGCCTGGCTGCATTCCTGCCTCAGCCCCAGGTGTTCCTTCAAAGACCTTAGTCACCGTAATGATTCCAGTTGCAGCACTCTGGCTGACCATGACTCCGATCCCGCAATATTCTCCAGCCGTATCCTCTACTAACTTTTCATACTCGTCTGCGGTATAATAGACCGTATAAGGATCCTCAAGTCCATACAGCATTCCCTTGTATATCCAGTCTTCCACATTTTTCGTATCTTCATTAAAGAGATAATACTTATCGATCACGCTCTGAATCGTCTGGATTTTGGCTACGATCCGGTTCATATCCAGGTTGCCTTCCTGATTTTCTGCCTGAACGGATTCGGCTGTCTGACCCTTTCCGTCAATTGCAGCCCTGCCAATCAGAAAGATTCCCAAAGACATACCCACAATTACAAGACCTGCCAATGTGGTCAGAAGCGCTCCTACTAGGGCGCCTTTCCAAAATTTATTCTTACTTTCCACTGTTATTCTCCTATCTAGCTCTTTATGGGCTTGCGCATTTCACCGGATTTACATGGAAGCTGTCTGCCTGATCTCAAAATGGAGATAAGGTCCTGTGGAATATCCAGTATAACCCACATTTGCAATTACCTGCCCCTGCCATACTTCCCGCTTACCAATAACCGCAAACGGTGCATATAAACGGCATAAACTTCTCCGCCAAAAGAGATTATGATATATGCCGGCAGAATAACTGTATGTAGATATAGCCGCTTCCAGCGTTAATAACCGCAATGTTCCGGCTTAACGCGGGCAGAGCCATATAAATTTAATATTCCCCATACCAACCGTATTATACGTTTTCCGGCCTGCTTCGCTGCAGCGATGGTTTTTTTCGGCTCAGAAAAGCTCTCTGTTGGGCCCCAATCTGTTTTCCGTAACTGGAAAGCTGAGAATTTTTTCCTTGGCCGGATATCACTCTCCGGCATTTTTCTATCATATGCAGCAATGCTGCCAATATATTCCACGTTCAAAAGTTGGAAACTGGCCCTTATACTTTTAAATGCTTCCGGATAGTAAAGAAGCTTACAAAAAAACCGATTCCAACGCCAAGGGCCAGCGCCGTTGCCGCCATATAAGGGAATATGGCTTCCACCGGAAGGAACTGAAACAGCCCTGATAAGATGCTGAACTTTGTGACCACGTATTCAACCGTGGACCGATAAAGGAAATAAATCGATATCAGAGGAATGCAGGCTCCCACCAGTCCGATGATAATTCCTTCCACCACAAAGGGTGCCCGGATCATATAATTGGTGGCGCCAATTAATTTCATGATCTGGTTTTCATTCTTCCGGAAAGCCGCTGCCACTGATATGGTATTGCTGATCAGGAATATAGCTACTGCCAGCAAAACGCCGATGATCAGCATGGAAAGAACTCCAATCACCTTGCTTAAGCTATTCATTCCCTCTGCTGCGGTTTTGGAATAATTAACCTTTCTGACACCTTCAATGTTCTTTAACCAGTCAACAACCTGGTCCTGATCCACCAGGTCCTTTAAAAATATGGTATAAGAAGCTGAATTGGCCAGCGGGTTGTCTTCCTCAAATCCTTCCGCAAGATCCTGCATATCACCGAAGTATTCCTGCTTCGCATCCGCCCATGCATCCTCTGCCGATGTGAATGTCACTTCCTTCACATCGTCTCTGGCTTTGATCTTATTGCCGATTTCCTTGATCTTATTCGAATCCAGCCCATCATCAAAAAACACCGTGATTCCCACCGTGCTTTCCGTATTCTTAATCACATATTGCACGTTAATAACAATAGAAAAAAACAGGCAAAACAAAAAGATGCAGGCAGAAACCGTTGCAATGGATGCCAGGGAAAACAAAATGTTCCTGCATATATTATTTACACCTTGTTTCAGGCAATACCAAAATGTACTAATTCTCATATGTATAACCGCCTTTTTTCTCGTCGCTTATGATGGTTCCACGGTCCATCACAATCACCCGTTTTTTCATTCGGTCTACAATTTCCTGGCTATGGGTGACAACGATTACCGTTGTTCCCAGCTTATTAACCTCATTTAATAGCTTCATGATCTCCATGGAGTTGTGTCCATCCAGATTTCCGGTAGGCTCGTCTGCCAACAGGATTTCAGGACGATTAATTAAAGCCCTTGCAATGGCGACACGCTGCTGCTCACCGCCGGATAACTGCTGAGGAAAAAATTTGTATTTTGAAGAAAGTCCCACCATCTTTAACATGGCGGGAACCGACTCTCTTATGTTTCTTGTTGATGCACCGATCACCCGCTGCGCAAAGGCTACATTTTCGTAGACATTCCGATCCTTTAGCAGACGGAAATCCTGGAAAACCATGCCAAGCTTCCGCCGGTATTTGGGAATGAAACCTCTGGGCATCTTGCTTAGATTCATATCGTTCACAACTATTTTACCGGAGGTAGGTTCCACCTCTTTTAACAGCATCTTTAAAAGTGTGGATTTGCCTGAACCGCTGCGGCCAATGATAAAAACGAATTCCCCGTCCTCAATGGTCATGCTGACATTTCGCAGCGCCTTATTTCCGGCCTCATATGTTTTGCTTACATTCCATAGTTCAATCATTTCAGTCCTCTAATTTTTGTGCTTTGATTACTTTTGCTTTTGGGCGGGTGGGGAAAAATCGAAATTGGGACCCTCTCCCCCGCAGTGAAACCTCGATTGCGCTTTGCACCATCTCGGTTAACGGGCTTCGCCCTATGAAAAGAGGCAGCTATACAACTGCTTTTGTGCAAGCACAACGCAGCTGTATAGCTGCCTCTTTCGCACTGCTCATAGCCAGCGTTAATAGTCCTGATTCTCCATATATTTCATGTATTTAACTACCATCAGGGCAATCTTAAAGGTGATGGCATCTTCAAATACACGCAGATCCAGGCCGGTACTCTTCTGAAGCTTGTCTAACCGGTAAACAAGGGTATTCCTGTGAATATACAGCTGTCTGGATGTCTCTGATACATTAAGGCTGTTCTCAAAGAATTTATTAATTGTTGTCAGTGTTTCATCATCGAAATCATCCGGTGACTTGCCGTCAAAAATCTCTTTGATGAACATACGGCACAAAGGCAGCGGAAGCTGATAAATCAGACGTCCGATTCCCAGTTTACTATAGGCAACCACATTTTTATTGCTATAGAAAATCTTGCCAACATCCATGGCCATCTTAGCTTCCTTATATGATCTGGAAACCTCTTTGATCTCGCTTACGATCGTACCAAATGCAATATGGACCTGAGTCATCGCCTCGGTATTGAGCATGTCCAAAACAGTATTGGCAGTCTTTTCCAGATCCTCGTAAGTTTCGCCTTCTTTTACTTCCTTAACAAGAATGATATTCTTCTCATCAACGGCAGTAACAAAATCTTTGGTCTTTGCAGCAAATAAGTTGCGAACGGTCTCCAGTGCGTTCACATCTTTTTCATGCTGGGTTTCAATAATGAATACAACTCTCTTGATGTTTGTTTCAATATGAAGCTTCTTTGCTCTGTTGTAGATATCCACCAAAAGCAGATTGTCAAGCAATAAGTTCTTAATAAAATTATCCTTGTCAAATCTTTCTTTATACGCAACAAGCAGGCTCTGAATCTGGAAAGCGGCCAGCTTGCCGACCATATAAACATCGTCACTTCCACCCTTTGCGAGAAGAATGTATTCTAACTGGTGCTCATCTAGCACTTTAAAAAACTGATATCCCTGGATTACCTGGCTGTCGGCCGGAGAATCCACGAACGCCAGGATTGAACTTTCATAATCTTCCGCATCAGGAAATGTGGTTGCCAGTACCTTTCCTTCTGTATCACAAATACACAGATCAATTCTCGTAATCCCTTTTAATCCTTCAATGGTTGTTTGAAGTATTTGATTCGAAATCATGGCATATTCTCCTTTTTCGTAAATTTACCTTATTATATATTAAAGCAAAAAGAAAAAAAAAGCAAGCGGGTAGAATAACCGCTTGCTTAAATTTTCATAAATTTTAGTTTAAAACTACGATTTCTGTATCTTTATCGAATACATGGATCTTTGTTAAGTCAAGAGCAAGCTTAATTGTATCCCCTGGTCTTGCAGTTGTACGAGGATTTACTCTTGCAGTAAAGTTTACATCTTCCACATCAAAGTATAAGTAAACTTCAGCACCTAATAATTCATAAACTCTGATCGTAGCGTCAATTACACTTTCCGGAGAAGATGCAAGGAAAGCTTCCTCATCATGTAAATCTTCCGGACGAATGCCTAATACTACAGTCTTACCGATATAACCGGCATCCACTAATTTTTTCGCTTTTCCTTCTGGAAGAGCGATTGTATTTCCGCCAAATGTTAAAGTAACGTCGCTTCCTCTCTTAGCTACAGTAGCTTCGATTAAGTTCATCTGAGGAGCTCCGATAAATCCTGCAACGAATTTATTACCTGGCTTATCGTATAAGTTCTGAGGAGAGTCAACCTGCTGGATAACGCCGTCCTTCATTACTACGATTCTGGTACCAAGTGTCATAGCCTCTGTCTGGTCATGAGTTACGTAGATAATGGTTGCCTGAAGTCTCTGATGCAGCTTGGAAATCTCAATACGCATCTGGCCTCTCAGCTTTGCATCAAGGTTGGATAAGGGCTCATCCATTAAGAAGACCTTTGGATTACGTACAATAGCACGTCCCATGGCAACACGCTGTCTTTGTCCACCAGATAAAGCCTTTGGTTTACGGTCTAATAAATGCTCAAGATCAAGGATTCTTGCAGCTTCATGAACCAGCTTATCAATTTCATCCTTTGGAGTTTTTCTCAGTTTCAGACCAAACGCCATGTTATCGAATACTGTCATATGAGGATACAGAGCGTAGTTCTGGAATACCATTGCGATATCTCTGTCTTTTGGCTCTACATCATTCATTAATTTTCCGTCAATGTAAAGTTCTCCGGAAGAAATGTCTTCCAGGCCTGCAATCATACGAAGAGTTGTGGATTTACCGCATCCAGATGGTCCTACGAAAATTACGAACTCCTTATCAGCAATATCCAGATTAAAGTCCTTAA
Organism: [Clostridium] celerecrescens 18A; assembly: GCF_002797975.1. NCBI lineage: Bacteria > Bacillati > Bacillota > Clostridia > Lachnospirales > Lachnospiraceae > Lacrimispora > Lacrimispora celerecrescens. Next base: position 3,376,234 of record NZ_PGET01000001.1, read on the forward strand.
CTGCTTCAAATCCGTTAGGATATTTCTTGACGATGTTTTTCAGTGATAAACTAGCCATCTTACTAATCCTCCTAAAATAAAGTGTTTATGCTCTGATCTGAACCGACAGCTCTCATTGCTGCGGCCCTTGTTCTGAAACAATCATACATGAATTATTTTTCTTTTACCATATTGTTATTTACCAAAATACAATTCTGGCTTTTGGCTAATTTGTATAACGGGTTTTAAAAATGATTGAAACGTCAAAATATCAAGAGAAACGCTCCAATATTTCTGTTTATATTCGATAGCCAGGGAGTATTTTCGCCCTGTTTTGGTCAGAAATCACAAGACGGCGCCAATAATTTTGGCACCGTCTTGTAAAACTTATAGGTTATATTATGAAAACTAAAGAGATGTTTTCATAATCGGATGTACGGCAGTTAATGCACTGCCTTTTATCAGAAATCTAAAAAGCGATTTCTGATAAGTAGTATTATGAAAACTAAAGAGATGTTTTCATAATCGGATGTACGGCAGTTAAATGCACTGCCTTTTATCAGAAATCTAAAAAGCGATTTCTGATAAGTAGTATTATTGCTTTCTCACAAGTACGTTCAGCCATTTTACGTCAGAATGACCAGAACGTACATCCTCTGTTTCCCAAAGCTTTACGATCTCAAACCTTCCATTATCTCTTAAGAGTTCAGTCATGGAATCCGCCGTAAGGTCACAGAAATACCGTTTTCCTCTGAATCCCTCAAAGTCTCCCAGTTTAAAAGACATATAAAGAATTCCCTTATCATTTAAGGCCCTTGCTATCTTTGTAAGAATGTCAGAAAGTTCCTTCTTTGGAGTGTGAAGTAAGGATGCGCAGGCCCAGATGCCATCAAATACATTATCAAAATCTATTTGTTCAAATGTCATCTGAAGCACTTCCAGACCGGTATGGATTTCTGCCAGCTTACACATCTCTTCCGATGCATCAAGTGGTGTCACATCGTATCCCAGTTCATAGAAAGACAGGCTGTCCCTGCCTGATCCGCAGCCTAAGTCCAGAATCGTATCACCTTCTTTCAGAAGATCCAGAAATTCCTTCATAATTCCTGACATATCCTGGTTCACTGTTTCTTCAAATTCCTTTGCCGCATACTTATTATAATAGTCTATCGAGTCCAAAATAATCCTCCTGTTATCCTTTTACCCGTTATCTGATTCTCTCTATTTTACTTTCTGATATCCTGATTTTGCCTTCTTTCAGGAGATGTCCGATTGCCCGCTTAAATGCATTCTTACTCATAGAAAATTCCCGCTTGATGATCTCCGGATCCGCCTTATCAGTAAACGGCAGACTTCCGTCAAACTGCGTTTCTATAATCTCAAGAACCTTACCGGAATCCGTATCCATCTGGATATAAGCCTTCTGTCTTGGACTTAGATCCAGCTTTCCGTCTTCTCTTACCTTCGTTACCCTTGCAGTTACTGCATCGCCTTCCCGATAATTTTCAAAAACTTCTTTCCGGGGAATCAAACCGTAATACTTATGATCTACCGCTACAAAGGCTCCCAGGTTTTCATTGATTTCATAAATAATCCCGGCCACCTGATCATCCTTCTTATAAGGGGACTGATTGCTCATATAGGTATATACCCTCATAGTAGCCGCCAGACGTTTGCTTTTATCAATGTAAAGGGCCACTAGTACCTTCTCACCCTGCTTTACCTTATGGGTCTGCTCTTTAAAAGGAAGAAGCAGATCCTTTTCAAGCCCCATGTCGAGAAATGCACCGATTTTCCCAACTTCCTTCACTTGAAGCACAGCCGTCTCACCTGCCTGAAGCTTTGGTGATGCCGTAGTGGCTATCAACCGGTCTTCCGAATCCTTATAGATAAATACAGGGATCCTGTCTCCAGGCCCGGCTCCCTCCGGCACCTGTTTTTTGGGCAGAAGAACGGAAACCTCACTTCCTGCTTCCTCCCCCAGATAAACGCCGAACTCCTTGACCCTCTGAACGACCAGGGTCTGCATCTTTCCTAATTCAATCATGTTACATCCTCTCTGTTGTTCCCCGCAGCCAGATGACTGCGTAAGCTGCACCCTGTTCATCACACAGGGAAACCGTATATCCTTCCTCTGTCCGGCTTATGCGGGGATAAACTACATCTCCAAAGACTGCCGCTTTTTTATATTCCACTCTCAGTTCGGAAACCTCCATTTCATCCGGAAGCACCTCTCTGGCAATCTCCACATATTGAGCGTTATTGACATGATGATTCGTGTCAATATGATGCTTTCCAATGGTAACCGGCTCTATGTCTTCATATTCCTCCGGTAATTGGATCTTGCGTGAAGCATAATCCATGGAAAGCCGCTCTTCATTTCCGTTTCCATATCCCCGGAGGTCTTCCGGTTCAATTTTAACTGGACGCCCCTTTTCCGTATCAAACAAAAACCATACGGAATTAGCCCTTACAAGGTACTCTCCGGCCCGATCACATATGGTGAAATTCCGGTATCCGTAGAATCCCTTAAAATCATAAGGCCAGGTACCTACCACAATCTCCTCTCCCAGCACGGGATAACGGTCCACCACGATCTGCCAGGAGGAAAGCCACCAGGCCTTATGCCGGTCTGTTAAGTAAGAAATCCCAAGACCAATATCCTCAGACTGAAACGTAGAACAGTCCTGGAGATAATTCATAATACCTGTTAAAGTCAGTTTTCCGCATTCATCTGTCTCACTGTAGCGGACCCTGCTGCCAAATGTATACATTACACACCTCTCATCAAAATTATATAACATTATAAAGCATTTTCATGCTCTTGTCCAGATAAACCAGAAAGAACCCTGTCCCGTTTTTTTGAGAAATACTATCAAATAGGAAAGCTTTAACAGTAACTTAACAACCGGTAATACAAAAAACGGAACCTTATAGGGTTCCGTTTTTCAGACTGGGCTACAAGGATTCGAACCTTGAAAATGACGGAGTCAGAGTCCGTTGCCTTACCATTTGGCGATAGCCCAAAAATCTATTTTTTACCACTAGTTTCATATTCTATCACAAGCATCGTCATATTTCAACACAAATATCCAAAGTTTTTATAGAAACTTTTAATTTATGACCAGTTAAGTCATAGAAAGGCAGCCGCTCACAAGCTGCTGCCTTTTTTCTCTTTCCATGATGTCATGTATAATCCTGTAATTTTTATTTGAAGTCGGCCCTTTTAGGTGATTATATTTTAGAAAAGCGTCATGAGAATCAGCAGACTCTTATGCTAAAACCTGTCTTCCCTTGGTGGGGACATAGCTGGACCCTAAGCGCCTGGAGACCTGGTACCAGATTAAAAATACGTTCCGTTCCATAGGGCAGATCCAGCCCATAAGGCGATTCCACCATGATGGCAGTATGTTCCTTTTGAATCTTTAAGGCATTTCCATGTTCAGACACAGCGGCTGGTTCATCTGCGCCGCTCACCACAGGACAGATCAGAATTCCCTCCTCAAATTCCGCACATATGCTCAGCCGGTTCTCTTCAAACTTGTAACAAAAACAATACTTCTGCTCTCTTCCCAGTGCCCTTTTATGATGAATATCCTTTAATATACCGCTGACAGTAACTGTATCTCCCTCTATGGAAATCCTGGCACAGTCTTCATAAAGGCTGCTGTAGAGAATCCCGGCCGTTTCCCCTTCGATTCTCAATGCCAGGCATTCCTGCCTGACCCGGAAGGGCGCTTGCATGTTGTTGGGTTCTTTCATATTATACAGGTTCATGCCGGCGCACAGTAACGTACCAGCCTGCTCATGATGAAGAAGCGACAGAGTTCCGCCGCTGGCATGGCCTCCAGGAAGATATTCCCAGTCATAGGCCGTCACCGTGGCTGTCATGGCCCCTTTTGTTACCAGCCAGCTTTCCACCTCCGGATAATACCGGATCTTTTCTTCCCTCTGCCGGGGCAGACGCACCTCTTCCTTCCCTTCTCTCCACAGTTCTCTATCTAAAACTCCCGCAAGCACCTTAGCGTGGGTAAACGTGTGGTGGATACAGGCTGCCTGACCTGCAAGTCTATAGTGGGGACCGCCAGCCAACAGACCGTCATGAGTACATTCGTTCAGAAGCTTCAAATTCTTTGCTGCTGCTAGAGCGAAGTCCTGATTCCGATCCGCCAGGAGCAGATACCCCAATCCGCAGCCATCGGATGTGCGGCTTCCCCAATAGCTCCATTTATAATTTCTGGTTCCAAAGCTGTTGTCCCAAGCACCGTTTTCCAGCAGAAAGGACAGATGAGCTCTCAACCCTCTTTCTGCGACTGCAAGCACCTCTTTATCTCCTTTTAAATGACCATAGAGTGCCAGCGACGGCAGTGTCTCCTCTACATTGTAACCGATATCAACCGGACGGCAACCCCTGGGACTTTTCCGTTCATGAGGTACTCCTTCCCCAAACAGCAATCCACGTTCCGTCAGCATAGCCTCGGCTATCTGTACCAGTTCTTCCGCCTTTCTTTTAAAACTCTCTTCCTGCAAAACCAGCCCGCATTCATACAATGCCAGAGCGTTAGATACCGGATAATTGATGTTATTATCCTTTAATGCATCAAACTGGTATAAGAATTCCGCCCCCTGCCTTAAACGCTGCTTCCATTCTTCTCTAGTCTTTTCAGAAAGAAGGTCTTCATGAAACAGCAGACAATCTGCAAGCTGAATAACATTAAAGACTGTGGTTCCTGTCCATCCGGAGTCGATATCATTTAAAAATGACCCATCTGCCTGGGAAACCGTTTGTTCAGCCCATGTAAAAAGTCTCTCAGCGGCAGCTACCCATTTCTCTTCCTTTTCCCTTGAAGCCATGCATAAAAATGGATACATGGCTTCAAAACAACGTCCATGGATCTTCCCACACGCAGGACATAAGAGTGCTCCATTAAGTCTGGGATCTCTAAAATTCTTTATTTGAAGGCGCAGCAGGGCTTCACACCATTCCTTTAAAAGGTCCCTGCATAGTTTTTCCATATCTTTTCCTGTCATTTTTCTACCATCGGCCCCTGTCTGAATATTTCACAATTCTTGATGCTTTGTTCTTCCTTTTTCCTGTATTCGGTTTAATCCGTTACTTTCACGGCCAATTCTTTACCAGTAAGGGTTCCAAGCGTTTTTTAATCTCACAAGCCCTTCCAGATAATAATAATCCCCCCAGAGATTGCATTCGTCGATGCCGTGATCGATGCAGTCGTTGTAGGGAGTCTTCCTTCCATATACCCCGTGCAAAAGCAGCCCATCGGATATTCTTTCCGATTTGGCGGCACAGGTGTTATAAAGAGCCTTTATCAGCCGCCGGGCAACCCCTGTATAATACAGGGCTTTTTCTTCCGGCAGATACTTGGCCATTTCCAGCATGCCGCAAGCTGCTACAGCCGCCGCAGAGCTGTCCCTTGGTTCCATGCTGCCGTCTTCAAAAGTAAAGTCCCAGTATGGAACTAGGTTACGGGGCAGATGCTCCATAAAATATTCGGTTACCTTTTCAAACAGACCAACATATTCCGGATTCTTCGTATAGCGATAGCTTAAAGCAATTCCGTAGATTCCCCATGCCTGGCCTCTGGACCAGGCGGAGTCTGCGGAGTACCCCTGGTGGGTGACTCCCCTTAGGGGTGCTCCTGTTTCCGGGTTAAAATAAAATGTATGGTATGTGGAGCAATCCGGCCGAATGAGCACTTTAAGGGCCGTATAAACGTGAGCTTCTGCCTTTTTTGCATACTCCCCATCCCCTGTCACCTCTCCGGCCCAGTACAACAGCGGAAGATTCAAAAGACAGTCTATGATCAGACGGTAATTGTCCGGTTCATCCAGCTTTCCCCATGCCTGCAAAAACTGTCCCTTTTCATGGAAACGCTCCAGAAGCTTATGGGCCGCCAGCAACGCTGTTTCCTTTGCCTTTTCGTCACCGGTTAATTTATAAGCTGCCACACAGGATGGGGTATAGAGAAAACCAAGATCATGAGTGTCCGTTTCGATCTGGTTCTCGATCCGGTACCGGAAATCGTCTACATGGGCAAACGCCGTCTGTTTCATCTCTTCATCCTTTGTGCATTCATAGGACAGCCACAACTGTCCCGTCCAGAAGCCATTGGTCCACTGATTATTTGATGCTTCCGTATAGAAATTGCCGGTGCTGAATATATGCTTAAATCCCCGTCCAAATCTGGACATGGAAAAACGGGTCTGTAAAACTGCAGTTTTCAGGGCCTCTTCCATTTCCGCCTGTGTCATCACTGGATAGCTTAATAATTCTTCTTTCTTCATAGTCCTCTCCATTCCTCTTCAGATTATGGTGCTTACGTTCAAATTCTGCCTTTTCTCACATTCCCCAAAGGTTTCAACGCTGGTCTTAATCAATGTCTCCCCCGGTTCAATAATCTTAACCAGCGCCGGGATCCTGGTATTTCTGTATAACAGGTTGGTATTGGGGGCAGCTTCGATTAGAAACGGTTCCATTACTCCTTCCAGTGAAACCAGGCGGCAGCCATGAAGGGGACTTTTCACTTCAATCAATCCCTTTCCCATCTCCACATTCAGACCTTCTTCCTGCAGGCTGACCGCAAATCCACAGTCATAGACAGTGAATTTTCTATCACTTTTTATCCTATGAATTCTCATATGTCCTTCCTCCACAGGCAAGATCTCCGTTACCACCGTAACGCCTGACAAGGGGCTCCATTGGGAAACGATCCGGTCCCCTTCTACCTGGTAACAGATGCTGCGGTGCCTGACGTAGACCCGTTCTTCTCCCTCCGGAACAAAAGCCAGCATGCTGTCAGGTGCCGTTTCCGAGAGAAGATCGCCGGAATGAGCCACAGAAAAGGCAAATGATGTGGAGTAGGCAAATTTTCCATACTTTTCTGTAAAATGCCCCAACAGATTTTTCCCATAAACGGCAGGCACATAGGCCGTCACTTCTTTTCCCCGATGTTGTATGAGCATATCTGCTCCTGGAATCCTGTGAAGACACTTCAACCCTGGAAGATCTTCCTCCTCAGCTTCCCAGTAGGGATGAGTATCAGGAAGCGCCAGCAGAAGAAAAGTCTTCATGCACCAGTAGGGGCTTCCCGGAGCATTGTACCGTTCTGCCATGGTCAGGTTGGGATAGGCGTATCCTACGCTTAAGGTCCCGTCTCCGGCAAAAATATCCTGGACCAGCCAGTATCTGATGTTCCGGTTGATTACGCCCTTGATCACGCCGGGTTCAAAGGCCTGAATTCCTGAAAACAAGGTTGCCGGCCAGAATGCTGCCTGTGCAAAACGATAAAGCAGAGAACGCCCATATGGAATCGCCCTGCCATATTCATCAAACCAATAAATATAATCACCAGAAAATTCCAGAGCCCGTTGCTTAAACCGAAGACACCTTGTTAAATCCTCTCCTTCTGCAAATACTGCATACAATAGGCTGTAAAACTGCATGGCAAAGGCGCTGTAATAGTCCTTTTGCTCCGACACCCCATCCACATACCAGCCGTCTCCCAGATAACATTCCTCCAGATAGTCCAGATCACACCGGAGCTGTCTTTCGCTGTACGGTCGGCCTACTGCCTTTAAAGCCAGATTGACCAGAATTCGAAAGTAATACCAATTGCATTTGGGAAGCTCATGGTTATTGATCTGATACAGCCACGAGCTGAAATTTTCTTTTTCTGCCTCCTCAAGAGGCTCCCACAGCATCTGGGGAGTAAGCAGCAGCCCAAAGGCCATAGGCGCCATTTCTACAAAACGCTGGTCGCAGTCTTCACAGTCCCCCCAGTATTCCGGACTTTCCGGATCAGTACCGACCGCAATTCCTTTCCGGTATGCATCCTCAAACATCTTATCGCGTCCACCGCCTGCCCAGAAAGGAACCAATCCCCATAATGGGCGTGCAATCGCTTCTATTTCTATTACCTTTTGGGAATATCCGGCTCCGGCGCCTGAAAGCCTGATTCCCGCGCCTGTGGTGCTGAATTTTACCCGGAGGGGATTGAGCATTTCTATAAACAGATTCTGATAGTCCTTCTTTGTCTTAAGCCGCATTCCCATCTTCCCTTCTCAAATGATTCTTTATCATGTTACACCACAGGAAACTTTTCGTACCTGTCCCGGAATCCTTGACCGTCAAAGGATTCCAATGTGATCAGATCCCCGGTGGCTTTCATATGGGAGGCCAGATGTTCTGCCAAGGTTTTTGCAATTCCGTCATATTCCCGGTCAAACATCAGATTGTTCGTCTCCTGTACATCCGTTTCCAGATCATACAGCTCATAATACGTCTCATCCTTAAATAAATCTACAATCAGCTTATAGCATCCCTGCACTATACAGCGTTGAAAATTAGACCTGGATCCGTTTCCATCGTACTGGATCAATGCAACCCCCCCGTTTTCATCTTCCTTTTCTCCTTTAAGCAATGACATCAGCGAAGCCCCGTCCATTTCGTTTCCGGCCTCCATGTGCAGATATTCACACAGGGTGGGCAATACGTCAATGTGGCTTACCACCTGATTGTAGGACTTTCGGGCCGGAACAAAAGACTTGGGAAATTTTATGTATAACGGTACCCTTGCCGATTCCTCGTACATACACATCTTTTGGAACAAGCCGTGGGATCCCAGCATTTCTCCATGATCACTAGTAAAGAGAATCAGGCTTTCTTCATAAATCTCCTGGTGTTTCAGCTCTTCCAGAATTCGTCCGACGCAGTGATCCAGCAAGCCCACCAGGCCAAGATAAACCCTCCAGGCCTCGTTCCAATGTTCCCTGCTGTAGCGGGTTCCAGCAATTCCTGTGACATTATACATCTGAAGTGGAGACTGTCTAGGATAATACTTCCCCACATTTTCCGGCAGCCGGAAGTCCTCTGTACTTACCTTTCCATACCAGGGTTCGGGAATGTGCAGCGGCGGATGAGGAGCTAGAAACATGGCGTTTAACAGCAGCGGCTTCCTGGAATCCCGGTTTTTCAGCCCTTCCAGAGCTTTTTCCGTAAAATAGGAATCAAAATAATACATGTCTCCCGGTTCATACCGCCCTGTTTCCGCATTGGAATAGCTGCTTACTCTGGTAACCTTCCCATCCACCATTTCAGCAGCCTTGGTGCGAAACCTTGGACCACCAGGCATTGGTTTTCCGGCTTTATTTAAAAACTCCTTATAACTTTTTTCCGTTGAAAGCCAGCGTGTCCCGGAATCCACGCGGTCCTCCGGTTTCCCGCCTTCCGTAAATAAATGCTGTTTGCCACTGTGTATACTATCCCAATCCTGTTCCATGATTGTGTATAAATAGTTTATTCCTGTCCTGACGTGCCCGTATCTGGCATCAGCCGGCTCCCACGGATTGATCAGAGAGCCGTTTCTGTTGGGATAGGTTCCGGTGAAAAAAGCTCCCCGGGCGGGCACGCACAGAGGGGAGGCGCAGTATGCGCGGCGAAAGGAGGTTCCTTCTTCTGCAATGGAATCAATATTGGGAGTAAATCCTCTGCCCAGCACATCGCAACGCAGTTGGTCCGCCATGATGATGATAACATGTGGTTTCATTTGCCTTGTCTTCTCCTTTTTTTATAAAGAGCCGTACATAAGTGCGGCTCTTTTTCCTTTTACTATTCTGCGGAATAGCGGTCATATGCATCTTTATAGATCTGAATGTACTGTTCCACGTTCATGTCTTTAAGCTTTTTCTGGAACCCTTCCCATTCGTCTTCCACTCCGCCTTCCACAATCCATCCGGCATACTTCTGAGACACATAGGAATCAATGTCCGTCTGCAATACGCCGATTTCCTCAATTTCATCCTCTGTAAACAACACGTTGGGATACATTTCACCGGCAGGCACATTATATTTGGAGTAGAACGAATCAAGTTCCTTCCTCTCCGTTAAGTTGGCATTTAAATCTAGCTTATCAATAACGGGTTTCATGACCGCAAAGGTTCCGTCATTTCCCGGACTGTAGTCGTGGATTGCCGTATCCAGGGTTACTCCCTCCGGAAGCTGCATCTGATGATAGCGGCCTTCAGCAGTCTTTTCCATCACGCGGCCCAAAAGGCCCTGGCAGATTTCCAAGGACACCCCCGGATCATAGGACTGATCAATCCAGCGCATCAGCACTTCCGGCTGTTCTGCTTTACTGGTAATTGCAAAGGAACCCTTGGAAATGATCTTCGCATCTACCGTTCTCCAGATTCGCTGTCCGTTGGTATTGACAAGGGGTGCCATGACCACATAATCATCTTTGTTCGCCGCCGCAGTGGCATTGCCGCTCCAGCCTAAGAACATGCCCACGATCTTGCCAGGATCCTGGATCTTGGCTACATAAATGTTAAAATCATGGGTGAACGCCTCCTTGTCCACCAGTCCCTTTCCGTACAGAGAGTGAAACCAGGAAATAGCTTCCTTATATGGTTCTGTAGACGGTGTATAGACAACCTCCCCGTCATTGACCACAAAATGATAGATGTCATCCAGCTGTCCGAAGGTTCCAAACAGGGACTGGATCCCCTGCTGGCGGTTATATGGATCGCTGGAGCTCATGCGGAAGGTAAAGGGAATTTCATCGTTAGGATTTCCGTTTCCATTAGGATCTCTGTCTTTGAATGCCTGCAAAACGGCTTCCAGCTCTTCCTTTGTTTCTGGAACTTCCATTCCCAGATTATCAAGCCAGGTCTTATTAATGAATAGCTTGTCATGGGTTGTTGGATTCAGTTCGTTGATGGTGGGCAGAGAGTATATATTGCCGTCCGGCGCAGTGATCTGTTTCCTGTACTGGGGATTCTCATCCAGAATTGCCTTTAAATTTGGTGCATACTGGTCAATTAAATCATTTAACGGGATCAGCATTCCCTGTGACGCATATTTGATAATATCCACATCTTTTAAAATGTCCTGTCCATAAAATGCGTCCGGAAGAGTATTGCTCGCAAACAACAGACTCTTCTTCTCATTCCAGCCGTCGTCTGAGGACATATTCCAGTTAATGATCACATTTGTTTCCTTCTCCAGCTTCTGGAAAAACTCCAGTTCCTTAAAGTTCTTATTCTTTTGTGTGCTGGCTGCAATTTCATAGGTGACCGGTTCGTTTACAATGGGAAGGCCATCCATATTTACCTCAAATGCCATCTGCTGCCCTCCTGCCACTGATGAATTGGAAGCTTGCGGCGCTGTGGCATCATTAGTTGCTTTTGGAACGCAGGCAGTTAAGGCCAAAGCCATAACCGTGATTGCAAGCAGTGTGTTCAAAAATCTCTTTTTCATTGCTTTCCTCCTGAATTATATAGTTTTATATGTTTTTACACGATCAGCCCTTGATAGAACCAACCATAACTCCCTTTGCAAAATGCTTCTGCAGGAACGGATAAATAACCAATACCGGCAGGGTGGATACGATTATGACACCGTACTTGATCAGTTCTGCTGCCTTCTGCTGTTCTATGATGCTGTCCACATCACCGAGACCGGAAGCTTGATTCTGAAGCAGAATGTTTCTTAATGTAAGCTGCAGCGGATACAGTCCCTCATCTCTTAAGTAGATCAAACCGTTCATAAATTCATTCCAGTGAGCCACACCATAATAAAGAATAAGAACCACTACAATCGTTTTGGACAAGGGAAGTACAATGCCGAAAAAGTATCTGATATGGCTGCACCCGTCTATGGATGCCGCTTCGTACAGCTCTTCCGGTATATTATTGCTGATATAATTAATGGCAATAATCAGGTTGAATACATTAATGGCCGGAAGCAGAACCATGACCCAGGGAGTATTGTACAGATGCAATCCGTTCATCCACAAGTAGGTAGGGATCAGCCCTCCCTGAAAGTACATGGTGAACATCACAAACAGGGTAAGCATTTTTTTTGCAAAGAAATTCTTTCTGCTTAAGGGATAGGCTAGCATCATAGTCATAACAACGTTGATGGTGGTTCCTACAACCGAATAAAAAATGGTGTTGCTGTAAGAGCGCCAGATTTTAGTATTTTCAAAAATTTTCTCATAACCAGTAGTATTGAATCCCACGGGCCAGAATGACACCTGGCCGTTGTTAATGGCAACCGGATCAGATACTGATGCGATCACAATAAAGTATAGCGGATACAGTACACATACGGTAACCAGGGCTAGAATAAGATAATTAAAGATATCAAACAGGCGGTCGGCAGGCGCCTGGGTTTTAAAGCTTCTGCGCAGTCTCTTTTTTTTCAGTGTCATTTCATCCTCCTTACCACAAGCTGTTATTTGTCGTTTTCATTGCAATGCGGTTGACGGTGACCAGAAGCAGGATGTTGACCAGATTGTTAAATAAATTGATGGCCGCAGAATAACTATATTGTGCATCTATCATACCAACTTTATAAATGTAGGTCGATATGATTTCACTGGCCGCCAGATTCTGTGCGTTCTGCATCAGATAGGCCTTCTGGAATCCCAGGTTCATCACCTTGCCTACTTCCAGGATCAGCATCATCACGACCGTGGGTAATATGCCCGGAATGTCAATATGCCAGATTCTTTGCCACTTATTAGCTCCATCCACCTGGGCCGCCTCATATAGATCCGGGCTGATCCCAGCCAATGCCGCAATGTAAATGATAGCGCTCCAGCCTGCGTTCTGCCAAATTCCTGATATGACGAACGTCAGTTTGAAATACTTTGCATCTCCTAAAAAGAAGACCGGATCCCCTCCTAACATCTGGATCACCTGGTTAATGATTCCGTTTCTCGGTGATAAAAATATGTACAGCATACCGGTTAAAACAACGATTGATATGAAGTGAGGACAATACACAATGGACTGTACAAATTTTCGGAACTTATGATTCCTTACCTGATTCAGCATGATTGCCAGAAAAACCGGTATGGGAAAACCCAGCACAATTTGTAAGAAGCTTAATCCCAGCGTGTTCTTAATTAACGGCCAGAATTGAGATGATGAAAAAAATCTGTGAAAATGCTTGAAGCCGCACCACTGGCTCCCCAAAATTCCGTCTACCGCTTTAAAGTCCTTAAAGGCAATCTGCACCCCATACATGGGTATATAATGAAACATAATAAAATACAAGACAGGAACCGTGCATAATACCAGGAGCTGCCAGTCACGCCTAAGCGTCTGTTTCACCCTGTAAATCCCCGGTTTCCTGAATACGGGTCCGACCGTGTTTATCGTGTCAGTTTTCCCCCTCATTCCCTGAGACCTCCTCCGTGATTTATTTGTCAGACCCCAGTATAGGAGAAGTCCCGGAACTTTTCAATTCACATTTTTTGCCTTTGGTAGGTCTCCTACCCGATCATCTTTTGCCGTATCTTATTTCAGGCCCACATAGTTGCCATTTTTTGCGTCTTTGCAGAATTTGTACTATATTTTATAAGGCTTTCCAACATTTTTTATCCATCTTTCCAACATGCACTTTTCCATTCTTATCTCTTTGCTTGAAAGTGTTGTGCATTTACCATATAATAAATATTGTTAAATACTAAAAATAAGGCGGTATGATCTTATGCAGAAACATACAAAAAAACGAAAATTCGGAGAGCACTATATCCGCTATCTGATTTCCTATATGACGGTTCTTTTAATCCCTCTTGTGATTCTGACCTTCTTCTATTCTTCCCGTTTCATGAAGAAATTCTATGATGAAATTTATGAAACCGTGGATTTGGAGCTGCTGCAGATCTGCACTCAACTGGATAACGAGCTGGAGTCTATGGAGAACATCGTGGGGCAGATCACTTTGACAGGCACCTTGAATAAAGCTTCCGAGTCAGACTCTCCCCTGGCCTTAAGACCGATCATCACCTATCTGTCGGCACTGACTACCGCCAACCCCTTTATCCAGGACATAGTCCTGATCCTGGATGGAAAGGAATACGTCACCACCAGCTCCACAACCTGTCAGAAGGACTATTACTTTAACCGGATTCTCCAGGTTCCAGGAATGAATTCCAGGGAATTTCATGACCTGCTGCAAAACAGTACCTCTTCCTTCTGCCTTCCCCAGCAAAAGCTGCTCAATTTAGACATCAGCCCTGCGGAGGCAAGGGTAGTTTTATTCTCTTATCCCCTATTTACCGATTACCAAAAACACGAGGGAACAGTACTTTTTTATGTAAAGAACAGTTCCATTGAGGCACTTTTAAGCCAGAAGCTTAAAAGCTATCAGGCACAGATCTATATCCTGGATCAGAATGGTGCCGTTGTTACCACCTGGGGAGACCAAGATGTAATGCGCGACAGACTGGGCCGCTTCCTGGGAGAATCCTTAACCCTTTCTGCTGCAGAACGGATCGGTGGAGAGGAATACGTTGTCCGCACCCATCGGTCAGGAAGGAATAACTGGACGTATTTGGCCTTTATTCCGGACAGGCAGACAACCTTTTCTCAGGTAAATTCCATCATGAGAGAATTTTTGATGGCCATCGTGGTAATCCTGCTTCTTGCCAGCTTTACCATTTTCTTTTTACAGAAGGTAAATTATGCGCCCGTTCGACGCCTTCAGGACAGGGCAAAGCTGATTTCCCCTGATGGGGGCTCCTCGGATGAACTGGAGACCATTGCCGATGCCCTGGACTATTTATCCATTCAGAACAGTTCTCTGTCCACACAGCTTGCAAACAGCCTTACGGCTGTAAAAAACCAACGGCTGTACCGACTGCTGAGCGGAACTTATGCGTCCAGAGAAGATTTCAACCTGGACTGTTCAGAGCTGGACCTCTCTCTGCCAAATGGGTATTTTACAGTCAGCATCATGATGCTGCATACGCCGTCAGAGAACTTAAGCGGGTTGGCCCAGGAAATAAAAAAGCAGTTTTCTGTTCCTTATATTTATTATTACTTGCAGAACTTTTATCCAGATCAAATTGTTTTGCTGGTAAATCAGCCAGAACGTTCCCTCGTATCCACCAAATTCTTTGCAAACGTACAGAAATACCTGTCTAAAAAATACGGACTTATAACCACCATTGGAATCGGTCAGCAGGTAGATAGCACACAGCGCATTGCCCAGTCCTATATGGAAGCAGTCAGCGCTCTGGATTACCGGTTCGTAAAGGGCAACGGCACTGTCATTGAGTTCCGGGAGGTGCTGGGACCGATCCATACAACAGTTTTTTATCCCCATAAAGAATTTGAAACCCTGCGAAACGCGTTGCTCTCTCATAATGAGCAGAACATAAGGGAAGCCATTCAGAACATCATAAATTTCATGGAGCAAAGCCAGCTTCCCTTATATCTGGCCAGAAGCATTTGTTTTGACTTGATCCATCTGGTCAACGAGCATTGCCGGGGGCAAAAAAACGCGGCTTCCAATTCACCGCTTGAACTGTCCGGCATGGAAACCGCTCAGGAAATAATCCGGCTGCTTCATACCTGGAGTGAAAACCTTCACGGACTTACAACAGCCGCAGGAAAGCGAGTGGTTCTTGAAGAGATCATAATTTACCTCAATGAAAACTGCCTTCACTGTGATTTTTCCGTTTATGAAGCCGCTGGGCATTTCGAAATGACGCTGCCGGCCTTCAGCAAGTTCTTTAAAGACCGAACAGGGCAGAACGTGATGGAGTATACTATTCGCCTGAGGATGGAACGGGCAAAGGAACTTCTTCGTACAACGGACCTTCCCATAAAAGAAATTTCCGAAGCGGTAGGATACTATAATATCTCAAGTTTTACAAGACGCTTTAAAATAAACCAGGGGGTCACGACCAGCGAGTACCGGAAGATTTCGTCAGAAGAAACATAGTGGTTGGTATATGGAAAAAAAGAAATATCTTCTTCCCTTTACAAAGATTCTGAGAAAACATATACAAACGAACAGCAATACGCTTATCAGAGTGCAAATAAAAAAAAGTCTATAAATACAAGGATTGTCCTTATACATATAGACTTTCTTTACCTGGGCTACAAGGATTCGAACCTTGAAAATGACGGAGTCAGAGTCCGTTGCCTTACCATTTGGCGATAGCCCATTAACACAACAAATGAGATTATACAAGATTTTTCTTTATTAGTCAAGCTTTTTTCAGCTGTTTTATCTTGTAAATATTAAAAAAATACAGTTGATTAGTACAGTTGAATAAAATAAATACAGAGAAATTATATATTCTAATACAATAATGGAAACAAAACAAGATGAGATCCTGTCCTGCAATGTTTCAAAGTCGGTACTTAAAAAGCTGGCCTCATTAAATCTCTTAAATTACATTGTATGCTTTGTCTTTTACCAATAAAATATACTCCTACTTATAGCAAACAGTTTTTATAATTAAAGCTGTTTGCTATAAAAGAAGCATATGGGATGGTCGCACCCGGCTTCAATTATACATTCCATATAAGAGATTGTCCGGGCGGCAGAAGATTTTTTATTCGTAAATTTTCTTTCCAAAGATCTTTTCCAGTTTTTCAAGCGGAAGCTTAGGCGTTCTGTCTTCCCTCAGCAGACCATTTGTCTCCTGCATGACATCCGTAAGCTGCGTATAACAGAAACCAGAAAATTTTCTGCTTTTAATCAGGAAATCCGTAATTGGCTCCAGACGTTTTAAAAATTCCTCTTCGCTTCCCACCTTATTGTAATATCCCCAGCCTTTCTCTTCAGCAGAAAAAGCAATGCCGCCATACTCTGTCATCAGAACAGGCTGCCCCAGATACTTCTGCCCATCCGCCAGAACAAAGCGGCGTTCCGCATAGCTATTAAGGATATCTTCCAGACAATCATATTTTTCTTCGGTTTCCGGCATCAGTTCATAATCATGTAAGGCCAGAATATCGGTATGCCCGGTCTGTTCCCAGCCGTCGTTTCCACTGACCGGTCTGGTTTTATCCAGAGCTTTGGCCTGATAAAACAACATATTGGAAAAGCTCTGCTGGCTCTTATCCGTTTTTATGTTTCTCATTCCCCAGCTTTCGTTCGCTGTCACCCATGTAATGATGGATGGATGGTTATAATCCCGTTCAATGAATTCAGCAAGCTCTCTGGAGGTACTTTCCACAGTATTATCTGTATACATATAGCAGCTTGGCATCTCTCCCCATACAAGAAATCCCAGTTTATCGGCCCAGTAGTAATATCTTGGGTCTTCAATTTTCTGATGTTTTCTGGCCCCATTAAACCCCATGTTTTTTGAAAGCAGAATATCCTTCCGGATGGATTCCTCATCCGGAGGTGTGAGAAGACTTTGACTCCAATACCCCTGATCGAGAACCAGCCTTTGATACAACACCTCTCCGTTTAACAGAATTCTCCCATTTGAAACGCAGACAGACCGAAGACCAAAATAACTGGTTACCTTATCATTTTGAAGAGTTACTTCCATCTCAATCAAATTGGGCTTTTCCGGCGTCCATGTCAGCTGATCCCGGCGCAGATCCAAGTCCGGCAAAGCCAGAATTCCTTTTCCATAGCCGTTTTCACAGGATATTATCAAACTGCCCAGATCCATTTCCATAACGCCTTCTGCAGGAAGGCTATGAAAGGAAACCTCCGCGGTCACACGCTCCATAGAGGAAATAAAGATTTCACATAATGCTTCATTACGTTCCAGATCCGGAGTTGCCTTTATTCGTTTTATATAGGGTTTTCCCGCATATTCCAGCCAAACACTCTGCCATATCCCAGTTGTCGGAGTGTACCAGCAGGCAAAATTTTCACCTGTCCATGTCTGCTTTCCTCTCGGTTTATCCGCGTCACTGTAATCCATGACTTTAACCGTAATGATATTCTTTCCTTCGGAAACCAGTCCGGTAATATCTGCCTCAAAGGGAGTGTGGCCTCCTCTGTGGCCGCCTGCATAGGTTTGATTGATATAAACCTCTGCTTCATAATCCACAGCTCCAAACTTTAAAAGCAGGCTCTTTTCACTTAATCTGCCTTTTTCCACAACAAACTCTTTCCGATACCACACAATATGGTGGACCCTAGTATCACCGATTCCACTCATTTCGGACTGATAGCAGAACGGAACCTGAATTTTCCGGTCAAATACCGGTTGATCAAAGGAAAAATCCCATTCTCCATTCAGATCCATCCAATCTTCCCTTTTAAAATCAGGTCTTGGATAATTTTCAATGACCATCATCATTCTCCTTTGGATTTTCTAATTTCAACTTTAGACAAAGCTTTGTATTACCCCTTTAAACCGGAAGTACTGATGCCTTCCACCAGGTATTTCTGCAAGCAGATAAAGATAATGACTGCAGGCAGGATTGATAAGGTTGCCATTGCAAACATCGCGCCGTAATCGGAGGAAGAACCCGGATCACAAAACAACTTTAAGGCAAGGCTGACCGGATATTTGGCAGACTCATTGATATAGAGCAGGGCGGAAAGAAAATCATCCCATCTCCACATAAATGAAAAAATACTGGCCGTAATTAACGCCGGTGATATTAGGGGCATAATGATCCTTGAAAATATGCCATAATAAGAGCATCCGTCAATCTTGGCTGCCTCGTCAAGCTCACGAGGGATTCCATCTATAAAATTAATCATCATGTAAACAAAGAATCCCTGAATCGCAAAACAATAAGGAAGAATTAAGGGTTTATAGCTACCTACCCACCCTAATTTCTGATACCACAAATACTGTGGTATCATCAGAACCTGAGCCGGAAGCATCATGGAAAGCAGCATAGCCACAAACAAAGCTCTTCTGCCAAAAAATCTGCATCTTGCCAGGCCATAGGCCACCAAAGCCGAGGAAAAAACAGTTCCCAAGGTTGCTGCAACGGCTATAAACAGGGAATTCTTAAAAAAAGTTGCAAACGTAATCTTTGCAAAGCCTTTCCAGCCATTGGTATAATTGGAAAGCACAAATTTTTCCGGAATCAGCTGGCCTGCTGTCAGAAAGATGGTATTGGTTTCCTTAAAAGAACTCATAACCATCCAGACCAGAGGATAAATCATCACAAGTCCCAAACCGCAGACAATTACATGGTAAAAAATTTTTCCTGTTTTTCTTTTGGTTTTCATCTGTCTACACTCCTTCCGAATAAACCCAGAATTTCTTAGTTGCGAACAGAATCGCTGTAATAAGGCCTATAATTCCCAGCATTACCCAGGCCAAAGCTGCCCCGTATCCGGTATTATAGAACTCAAAGGATTGCTGGTACATATAAACGGTATAGAACAAAGTGGAGTTCAGCGGTTTTCCCTGGGTAATAATAAAACACTGTGTAAATGCCAGGAAACCGTTGATCATCTGCATCACCAGATTAAAGAAGATGGTGGGTGTTAAAAGAGGCAGAGTGATCTTGAAAAACTGAGAAAATTTATTAGCGCCATCTACTCTGGCAGCCTCATAAAGTGTTACAGGAATCTGCTTTAAAGATGATAAGAAAATCAGCATAGAAGAACCAAATTGCCAGACTGCCAGGATAATAAGGGTCCAGATGGCCGTATTCTTATTTCCAAGCCATGCAAAGCTGGTCTGAATCCCCATAATACTTAAAAGGTGGTTGACCACACCATCGGTGGCAAACATCCGCTTCCAGAGAATGGCGACTGCCACAGAACCTCCAATGATGGATGGAAGATAGTAAGCCGCCCGGTAAAAGCCGGTTGCCTTTGTTGTATTAAGCAAAAGCATGGCCACCATAAGTGCAAAGATCAAACGCAGAGGGACAGATACTAAGGCGAAATAAAACGTGACCCCTATGGTTTGAAAAAATACTTTATCATCAGTAAACATCTTTATGTAATTTTTCAGTCCTGCAAAAACAGGCGGTGACAAAATGTTGTAATCACATAAAGAATAGTAAAAGGATATTCCCATAGGCACCACCATGAACAACAGAAAGCCGATGATAAACGGAAGACTGAATACCACTCCTGCTGTACTTTCTTTGTTAAGGAAATGCCTGAGGCCTGCCCCTTTGTTGTCTTTCATAGACGTCCTCCATTCATGGATAAAAGTTTACTTAGTCGGGCGGATATTCCCAATCCGCTTCGCTGTTTGTTCACAGCGTGCCTGCTTCACCAGGCACAAGTAAGTCCCCACCCATCACTTATGCCTTTCCGGCATTGAAAGCGGGGACTTACCTGACTTATTATTTTTTGTTCATGATATTATTAGCCCCGTTATAGAATTCTTCTGCGGCTGTAGCTGCATCATATGCTCCGTAGCACAGCTGTTCCTGAACCTGATTTAACAGATTGGAAACCTCACTTGCGCCATCTGGCTGGGGTGGATTGATCGGAGAACAATTAGGGGTTACAACCTCATTGATATAACGGATCACTTCCTGGTCCACATCACTCATCTTAGGTGCAAGCTCACCGGAAATAACACTGGAGGCCGGAACTCCTCTTTCCCCCAGCAAAATGTTGTTTGCCTCGCTGGAATTCGTTAAGAAGTTGAGAACCTTAACTGCTTCTTCCGGATTCTTTGTATGAGCGCCGACAGAGAAAAACATGCTGGATTTTAAATAACCGGATTTCTTGGGATCTGCTGACGGCCAGGTGGTGATACCGATTTCCATCCCCTCCGGAGCTGCTTTTTGAATAGCAGTCAGCTGATTAGAGTTATAAAACGCACACCAGGACATGGTTTCAGGGCCTGAGCCGTAAACCAGAGGTTCCTGTTCCACGGAACCGATGGAAAGCTCTGCAAATACACCTGGATCAATAAACCATCCTTCCTTAATTCCCGTCTCATACATCTGGAAAAATGGAAGATAATCATTAACGGTTCCGCCCATATTTTTGTCTCCATAGAGAACAACATCATAGCTTCTCATAAAATAATCAAGATAGGCTCCCGCATTATAATAAGCAATGTTTGTTTTATACCCCGTCTTCTCGTAAACCTGGCGACACACATCCATGAATTCATCCGTGGTCATGTAATCCTTAATTTGAATGCCGTTTTCCTCCAGCAAAGTCTTATTATACAAAAGAGAAGGCGCATTAATTCCCGCACAGATTGCATAGACTCCGCCATTCACCGTACCGCTTGCTATGGTATTTTCTGAAATATTAGAGACATCCAGGGTTCCATCTTCAATATACGGTTTTAAATCTACCAACAGTCCGTTTTTTACATATTGATCAATGAACGAGTAATCCATCTGAACAAGATCCGGAATCGATTGTCCTGCTGCGGAAGTAGCCAGTTTGTTCCAGTAGTCAGACCACTCGGAAAACTGTCCTTCTATGGTTATCCCCGGGTTCTGCTCCGCGTATAAGTCTAAGGCAGCCTGAGTTTTCTCGTTTCTGACCTGATTTCCCCACCAGCTCATGGTCAGCTTAGCATCCCCACCTGCACTTGCTGCGGTAGTGTCTTCTGCAGCAGAACCTGCCGTAGTATCTGCAGTTGTGGATGTGCCGCCTCCGCATCCGGCAAGTGAAGCTGCTGCTATGGCTGCCGCCAATAGTAACGCAATTCTTTTCTTCATGAAACCTTCCTCCATTCATTTACTTTTGCTGTATCAAGCGTCTTCATTATACTTCCCACGATTATTCCAGTAAATGAGTAAAACCGGGTTCCAAGTTGAAAAAACCGTGTTGTCTGTATAATTTGAATAGTTCTTTTCCATAACCGGTTGTTTTACTGAAATGTTTTCTATATAATTTACCTGTCATCAGTTCAGAACGCGAAAGGCGGCCCTTTATGAAACAGTTTATTAGAAATCTCTCTTTAAAAAAGAAGATTCATTCCATTGTATTTCTTTGCATTATCCTTTTGGCTTTTATTTCACTCTTCAGTATCCACTTGGTTTCCAAGGCCCATCAAAAGGTGCTCTATCAATCTGTGGCCTCATCCTTGTCCTATACTGCCAAAGAACTGAATAACCGTCTGGATAATATTTCCACCATGGCTGATATGTTTCTGGCTGATACCATTATTCAAAATGGACTTGGGACTTTAAAGGATTCTCCCAGCGTTCAGGACCGTTCCATTGCATACAAAGCTCTTTACGGAACTTTAAATGAATATTATTTTACCTTCCGAAAAAACAATATTAACTATATGAGTCTTTATCAAGACCGTTTCTCCATTCATACCCATATTTCGGCGGAAAATATTCTTCCGGAATCCGTCATTCAGGACCTTGTCACAAGAGGGGAAGAGGCCAAGGGACGTACTCTCTGGATTACCGATTACAGCGAAGAATACGGCCTGTTTATGGTCAAGAACTTACGCCGGTCGGAATATTTAAGTCTTGATTCCCTGGGAACGCTTGTTGTCAGCTTAAATATAAACGGACTGGTAAAAGCTGCCACCAGTACCAGCCACTTTTACGATGACACCCGTTATATCCTTTACGGTCAGGAGGACTTAATCTATAATTCCTCCAGTTTAAAAGCCGGTGAAATGTCACTTTTTGATAACTTTTTCCATTCCAGATATGGTCTTGTAAATCCCGATGGAAACAGCTTCTTTTACGTAAAAGGAATCATACCGGAATTTGACTGGGATTATGTTTGTCTGATTCCATATGGCAGCATCGCGGATTCTCTCCGTACCAGCTTAAAAATCTGCCTCACAATCATTACAGTCTCCATAGGATTAGCTATCCTGCTCTCATCTGCTTTGATTGACTCTATCACAAGGCATTTTGACAATCTGATTTTAAAGATGGAACGCTTTGCGGCCGGGCAAACCGAAACTCCGCAGATTTCCTACGATTACAGCAAACGTACCGATGAATTGGGCATTCTTCACGCCTGTTTCGACCAAATGGTGGATAAAGTAAACCAACTGATCCGGACCAACTACTTAAACGAAATCCTTATAAAGGAAGCTCAGCTAAAGGCCCTGGAGACCCAGATGAATCCACACTTTTTGTACAACACCCTGGAATCCATCAACTGGAGGGCAAAGTCCATTGGGGCAAAAGATATTTCTTCCATGACGGAATCCCTGGGCACGCTCCTTCGCATTACACTGGACCAGAAGCACAAGGAAGTTCCTTTATGCCGGGAACTGGAACTTGTGCAATGTTATATGACAATCCAGAAATACCGCTATGAAGACCGGCTGGAATATGAGATATCAGCTCCCCAAAATCTTTTCCAATGTGCTGTACTGAAGCTAACCCTCCAGCCGCTGGTGGAAAATGCCATCCGCTATGGATTGGAGGAGAATACGGAAGAATGCCGGATTCAGATTGTTGCTGAAACAGACGGTTCTACCCTCTTTGTTTTTGTTAAAAATAACAGTTCCTTCTTTGAAGAAGACCTTTTAAAGAAACTAAAAACCCATAAAATAGAACCTCATGGTTTCGGGATCGGACTTTTAAATATACTGGACCGAATGGTGCTTACTTATGGAGAGGGCTACGGGCTTACTCTCTATAATGAGGAAGACCAGGCCGTTGCCCAGTTGTCTTTTCCCCTCAATCCAACGCCTGAAACCGCTTCTGATACGAAAGGAGAGTGCAAATGCTGAAATTAATTATTGCCGATGATGAACGAATGATCCGGGAGTCTATTTCCTCTCTTATTGATTGGAACAGCCTGGGCATCGAACTGATTGGAACCTGCCGTGACGGTATTGAAGCCTATCACATGATTCTCGATGAATCGCCAGATATCGTTATGACTGATATACGGATGCCTGGCCTGTCAGGATTAGAGCTGGTAGAACGGATTTCCCAGGCCGATATGGATACCCAGTTTATTCTGTTATCCGGCTTTGGAGAATTTGAATATGCAAAGCAGGCGATGAAATACCGGGTCCATCATTATCTTCTCAAGCCATGCAACGAGGAGCAAATCATGGAAAGCATGCGGGATGTGATCCGGGAATACTATCACCGCCAGGCATTTCAGGATCTAAAAGAACGCCAGAAAGCGCTGACCGCCAATCTGCACCACAGCATTCTGGCAAATATTATCAACGAACAGATTTTTCTGCCTGAAGCGTCAGAATCTACCTGGAATGCCTATTCCGGATTTATGGATTTTTATAATACGGGATATGAATTGTGTTATCTCCACTATCTGGAAGAAGATCATTTTATCTCTGTCTTAAGCCACATTTACGATTACATGGCCGAACATGCACCTGGTATAGAACTATACAGCATTTATGTAAAGAACTCCCTGATTCTGTTTTTCGAAGGATATCAGGTCTCTTATGATAAATACGATTTATTTATGCACAGCTTAAATCCGAAGGTGCAGTCAGTGGAATTAGATTATAAGCGTTATACCTTTTCCAGTCTGGGAAAGCTTTTAGAAACCATGATTACAAAAATCAAACGTTACGGAATCATCTATTTTATGAATGGACTGCAGCCAGTCCCCACCTGTAATTATAAAAATTTGATATCTGAAATAGAAGAGCTGACCACGCTTTTAATTGAAGCAAGCGGCTCAGCGCTGAAATCATATCAGGAGGAACTTACTGCAATTTTAAATGACATCAGCAATCCCGATTTTTTAAAGCAGGCAGGTTCTAGGATACTGATTAAATTTGCCACAGAAAGCAACTACCTATCATCCGTTGATACCACGGAGTATCTGATGGATTTAAACCAGCAGACTGAGGTTGGCAGCATACGCGCTTTGCTTTGCGAAAAGCTTAACGAGATCTTAAAAGAGCCGTCCACCCTTTCCCAGCGCTACAGCCCTTTTATTGAAAAGGTTATGCAGTATGTAGAAGAACATCTGGATAATCCCAATCTTACATTAAAATCCATTGCAGAAAATTATCTGTTTATGAATGTGGATTATGTAAGCAAACGGTTCAGCAAGGAAACGAAACAAAAATTCTCAAACTACATCACCATCCTGCGCATCCAGAAAGCCAAGCAATTATTAGCAGAAGGTCATACCGAACAAATTCAATGGATCGCTCAGCAGGTAGGATGTGGAAATAACCCCCAGTATTTCAGCCAGATTTTCAAAAAAAATACGGGGATGACACCTAGCGCATATGCAAAAAAGTTAAACGGAGGAGAATGACATGACAAACAAGGAATTATTGCCGAAAATCCATCTTGTAATGGACAAGCTAATGAACTTAGGAGGGGCTGACTATGAAAATGACCGCTCTGTCGGTAAGGAAGAGGCAAGCCGCGGCATCATTGCCAGAGACTTTGGGATCGAAGAATGGGACTGGCCTCAGGGTGTAGGACTTTATGGTCTTTTAAAGCTTCAGAGATTTTACGGAGATAACCGTTACTTAGAATTTTTTGACAGCTGGTTTGAGAACAATTTAAAGAAAGGACTGCCCAGTAAAAATATAAATACGACTGCCCCTTACCTGGTTTTAGCCGAACTGCTTGATGATCTTAAAAACCCGGAATACGAAAAGCTATGTCTGGACCACGCCCACTGGCTGATGGCCGGACTTCCCAAAACAAAAGAAGGCGGTTTCCAGCATGTGGTGACTGCCATCGGAGACCGTAACGGCGTCCTGTTAAATGATGGAGAAATGTGGATTGATACATTATTCATGGCAGTTTTGTTTTTAAATAAAATGGGCCATCGTTTCCAGGATCAGGAGTGGATCGGTGAGGCTCTTCATCAGGTATTATTACATATCAAATACTTATATGACAAGCATACCGGGTTATTCTATCACGGCTGGAGTTTTATGCTAAATAATAATTTCGGAGGAGTCTTCTGGTGCAGGGGCAACTCCTGGTTTACTTATGGTATTCTGGAATTTATAGAGTCCTACGAAGGTACTCTTGACCAGGGACTTCTCACTTACCTGACAGATACCTTTAAAGCCCAGGTGAATGCTCTGACAGGCTTACAGGCTCCTTCTGGTTTATGGCATACCGTTCTCACTGATCCTTCAAGTTACGAAGAAGTATCTGGCTCGGGAGCAATCGCCGGTGGTATTTTAAAAGGAATTAAAATGGGGATTCTTGATGAATCATATCATGACTGTGCAGACCGGGCTGTTAAGGCGGTATGTAAAAACATAGGTGAAGACGGAACCGTGTTAAATGTATCCGCAGGAACCGGGATGGGCTATCATGAAGATCATTATAAAAACATTACCATTCGCCCCATGGCCTACGGACAATCATTGGCTTTGATCTCACTGGTCGAAGCGTTGAATTAATAGCTAATCAGATATTCGAAATCCGCGCCCCTGCTTAATGAGGTTAAATATACATACAAAAAAACCAGTAAATCTTACATTTACTGGTTTTTCATATCACTGGGCTACAAGGATTCGAACCTTGAAAATGACGGAGTCAGAGTCCGTTGCCTTACCATTTGGCGATAGCCCATCAGTGCAACGAATGTATTATACTATAGCTTTTCATTCTGGTCAAGTACTTTTTTACACTTTATTTCCAAAAACAAACCATCAGGAAGAGCTTCCTGATGATACAGGCTCTTCCTGATTTTTTGTTGTATGAGGCTCTTCCTGGGAACCGTTTTTCCCGGTTTCCGTCGCATTCTTAGTTGTCTCAGGCGGGCTGCTTTCCTTGGCAGGGTCCGTCTGCTCTGTTTGTTTCGTTTCTTCGCTCTCTTCTTCTGTAATATCCGGATCTGCATTCCCATCTCCGATCACAGGAGTCTCAAAGATCCCCTTTACAGTTGTCTGCTTTCCTATTTTAGGTGAAATGCCACCCAGAGTGAAGGTATATTCCATACCACCCTGCAGTCCTGTCACTTGAATCTCACAGGAATAGGAATCCGTATCTCCTACCTTGGCGGAATAGGTATTTCCATCTCCATCTTTCACTGAGACCGTAGGATTTTTCCATTTTACTTTGGTTTTAAAATAAACCATCACAACGCCGTTGTCGTAATCCACATAGTCGACTTTCACATTTTCCGTCGTTACGACTTCCGCTTCTGAGGTAGTCTCTTGCGCTGTAGTCGCTTCTGTGGCGGCTGCTGGCTGGGTTTGGGTCGCCTGTGTCGGTGCCTGGCTTGTCGTTTCTGATGAAGAGGCTGCATTGTTTGTTTCATCCGCCGCAGAACTCTCCGCTATGGTTTCAGGCACTGTTGCTGTGGCAGCCTGGGTTGTTTGCGCCGGGGTTGTCTCTTCCCCCGCTTCGGTCTTACCGCTCACTGCATAAGAACGTTCCGTTATTACTTTTGCGATCTCCTCCATGGTGAGAGGCGCCAACGCCTTCATATCATCCATGGAAAGAGAATTGTTCTGCAAAATAAGCTCCCTCAAAAAATAAGCTTTTCCATATGAAATCTTATATTCCTCTGCCAGCTGTTTTACTTCATCCTCTTCCATGACCTGCTGGTCATAGACCACCGCCTTCAGCTGTTTTTCCTCCAGCGTATTCCGGATGTCATTCACCACCGCATAGCGCAGGCCCTGTGCCTTGCTGATGCTGTCATTGGATACAGTAACAAGGATCGCATTATCCAGCTGGCTTAGATAGCCGTGGGTCACCATAGAACCGATCACGGCGTTTACTGCCGTGTTCAAATCCACTCCTTTTAGATCCATGTCCTGCATGATACCTTCCCCATCTTCATTAAGGGCCTTTGCCTCCAGGACTTTATTCCTTTTATTCACAGATAATTCCACGCTTGGATTTACATCTATTCCGATTACAGAATCCACTTTCCCATTGTGATAAGTATATGTTCCTCCGGCCAAAGCGATTATGCAAAAACATGCAGCCACCAAAGTTGCAATGACCCTCTGCCTCAGGAAGAAAACGGAACGTTTATCCTTCTCTGCCTTTATCTGAGGCGTACTCAAGTCAATTCGTTCCAAAACATTAGGAGTCAAATCCCCGGCCGCAGATTTTAAGCAGGCTTCAATCTGTTGTCTATTCAATTGTCTGCGATTTAAATCAGCCATCTTAAAGCCTACTCCTCTCTCAAATAATTTTCCAGTTTTTTCATAGCACGGTTATATCTGGAAAGAGCTGTAGCCAAAGGAATCTTAAGGCTGGCGGCGATCTCTCTGTGCTTCATACCTCCGGAGGTATGAAGTAGAACGATCTCCCTTTCCTCTTCCTTAAGAATTTGAAGAGCGGCAAGAAGAACCATCTTATCAGCTGCCATCTCAATTTCAGGGCAGACTTCTCCTGTTTCCGCTCCGGTTAAATCCTCCAGTGTCACATCCGAATCATGCTTTTGCTCACGGAATTTCATATAGCACAGATTCCGGGCGATGGTAAACATCCATGCCAAAGGCTTCCCCTGGGATTTATAGCCTGAAGCAGAAGTCCATATCTTTAAATATACCTCCTGCATGATCTCCTCCGCATCCTGGGGGTGCCTTACAATAGACAGGATAAAGCTGTATATCGTCCGGTCCGTATTCTGATATAGCTGCCGAAAGGCCTCCTGGTCCCCAACCGCAACTTTTTTAAGAAGCTCTTCGTCGCTCAAACGGCCGTAATCCTCAGGTCCGCCAAGGCTCATCAATCCCATAAATAACATGGATCCGATTTCCTTTCTACTATGTTAATGCGAATTACTGTCATCTTATTGCATAAAATGGAAAATTTTTATTACCTTATTTTTCCACCCCAAAACCGCTTTCCGCCGTTATGATCAGACAGCACCGCTTATCTATTTCAGTTACCTTTTTCGTGACTTCTTCCTTTAGCCGATCCTTTTTTTTCCTGTCATATTCCCTGGGCACCACCAGATCAAAGATCAGATTGATCTGGCTTTTTCCCTCTACCATACGAAAATCGTGGAAAGAAATCCTGGAATCTATTTCCAGCAGCACATTTTTCACCATGTTACCAAATTCCAAAACCCTGGAATCTTTTGTCTCTACCGGGTCCATGTGGATTACCAGAAATATTCCAAACTTTCTTACTGCTTCCCTCTCAATGGTATCAATGATTTCATGGGACACTTCTATGTCAACATCATTAGGTACCTCTGCATGAATGGAGGCCATGCTTCTGGAAGGGCCATAGTTGTGTACAATCAAATCATGACTCCCTATAATTCCATCGTAGCTTTCTACAAATTCTGTAATCTCAACATAAAGTTTGGGATCAATAGGCTCTCCGATGAGAGGAGTAAGGGTATCCTTGGCAATTTTCACTCCTGCCCACATGACAATGACAGAAACCGCTATCCCTATGATTCCGTCAATATTCAGACCCCATATGCCATAAACAAGGATTGATACGATCGTGGCAGAAGTGGTGATGACATCTCCAAGGGAATCTGCCGCCGTAGCTTTCATGACTGTGGACTGGATTCTTTTCCCAAGAGTGTTGTTAAAAAACGCCATCCAAAGCTTGACGCAAACAGATAGCAATAAAATGGCAACAGACACAGCCTTAAACGTCATCTCTTCGGGATGAATGATTTTTCCAATGGACGTTTTTAAAAAGGAAAAGCCTACCTGAATGACCAAAAAGGCTACGATAAAAGCAGCAATGTACTCCATTCTTCCGTGCCCAAAGGGGTGGTCTTCATCGGCTGGTTTTCCGGCCATCTTTACCCCTATAAAGCCAATGATAGAAGAAGCAGCATCAGAAAGGTTATTAAAAGCATCTGCCGTAACAGAGATACTGTTCACCAGCATTCCAACCAATAGTTTTGCGGTGAACAAAATTACATTGCAGCAGATGCCTACGATACTCGCCATAAGCCCATAACGGGTCCGTACCTGAGTATCCTCTGTCTTTTTATAGTCCTTAACAAATGTCCTAACCAAAAAATCTGTCATAGTACTCCTTTTTCAGTCTTTACTCTTTATAACATACCTGTTCGAGAAACAGTCCTTCCGGCGGCGCCGTATAGCCCGCCTCATTTCGATCCTTTGCATTTAGGATTTCCTTTATCTCTGCCGCTTTACGCTGTCCCAATCCCACTTCGATCAGCGTCCCCGTTAAGATCCTGACCATATTATATAAAAAGCCGTTTCCCGTAAATCGTATCAGAAGCCGGCTCCCCTGCTGTTCAAATTCAATCCGTTTTAAAACCCTGACTGTAGATTTCTTCATTTTCCGGTTGGCACAAAAGCTTTTAAAATCATGTTCACCTATAAGAAAGGACGAAGCCCGTTCCATGGCCTCTATATCAAGCTCCTTAAATAAACCATAAATATACTTTCTTTCAAAAACCTGCTTTTTTTCTCCCATGTCGATCCGGTACAAATAGGTTTTTTCCTGGGCGTGAAGGCGGCTGTGGAATCTCTCAGCCACGCACTCCACGGTTTTTATCCGGATATCTTCTGGAAGATACTGGTTTAAATATTCTCTGATCTCCTCTGAGCTCATCCCGGTATTCCCATGAAAATTAGCGACCTGGGCCAATGCATGAACACCTGCATCCGTTCGTCCCGAACCATGTACTTCCGCTGCCTGTCCCAGCATACGCTCCAAGACATGTTCGATCTTTCCCTGTATGGTCTGATCCGTATTTCCCTGTTTCTGCCATCCATCATAACGGCTTCCGTCGTATTCCAGGACCATTCGATAATTTTTTATCATATTGTTTTCGACCTCGTCTTCTATATCTGAGCAGCAAGGCAGCAATTAATATTCCAAAAGCCACTCCTGCGCAATCCAGCCACACATCAGATATCTGACCGGAACGCCCCCTTACCCCAAGCTGAATGGTTTCATCTGCAAACGGTACCATAAACCCAGCTATTAATCGTAGAAAATATCTTCTCTCCGCCGGGAAGCCAAAGGACCTTATACAGCCGTACAGCAAAATCCCCAATAAGGTATATTCTGTGAAATGCCCCGTTTTACGGATGATGTGCTCTGTAAGCCACCTTGTGCTGAATCCCATGGATCCAAGTGATTCCTGTGCCACCCGAAGCACCCATCCGCTGTCAGCCGATGAGATATCCGACGGCTTCATGGAATTTGAAAATATGAACAGGATAAAAAGAATGGTCAATGCCGTCCATATTGCTTTCTTTTTCATAACCGTTTCCTCAAAATTCCGCCTTTCTCCACCATTTAGGCGGCCTGAGTTTCATTTCCTCTATCTTCCATAATTTATCATAATTTCATCTATTATAGTACAACAGCCGTTATAATACAAGGATAGGCATTAAAAAAATCCCCAAAAACGGCCTAAAACCGCATATTTGGGGAAATTCCTTTTATGGTCCAATCGTAACCGGTACGCCTAAATTACAGTAACTCCACAATACATCCATATCGCTGTTGTCCACTGCAACGCAGCCGTGAGTGGTTCCGTCAGGAACCCTGCAGCCGTGAATCTCAATGGCTCCTCCCAGAGGAGTATCCCATGGTGGCTGCTGCCCTGCCAAATTGGCCTTTATTATTTCATCTCTTTGAGCCTCGGTGATAATGCCGTCTGCATATCCTCTTTCTGCATCCTTTATACCCGGATAGGAAAGTCCCAATGCCAGATATGCTATGCTCTTATCATTTCTTGTACATACATAGAACTCCCCGCTGGGTGTTCTCATGTCGCCCTCTACTTTCTTATTTCCTTCCGCTGAGGCAGCGCCCATGGAAACCGGGTATTCTGCAATTAAAACACCATTCTGCTTTAATGTAAGCGTCTTTGTTCTCTTGCTCACATATATGGTCACGTTATTGGTCGAACCGGTATTGCCGGAGGTAATATTGGCACCGGGACCGGACACCGGCTCTGCGTACCCAGTAACTTGGGAAGATACCGCCAAAACGATGACCAGAACGGCTGAGATCAGACACCTATATCCTTTTCCTAACCATTTCATCATTCTTAACTCTCCTTTTTTGTTACATTATACCATCCATTTTGGAAACT
Source organism: [Clostridium] celerecrescens 18A (assembly GCF_002797975.1). Taxonomy (NCBI): domain Bacteria; kingdom Bacillati; phylum Bacillota; class Clostridia; order Lachnospirales; family Lachnospiraceae; genus Lacrimispora; species Lacrimispora celerecrescens. Next base: position 3,407,867 of record NZ_PGET01000001.1, read on the forward strand.
ATCATTTACAATATTCTTACATTTCCATCCAAAATTATCCTTTTCATAATTCCTTTTATTTAAAGTAACCCCTGCAAATAAGACAGCGCAGAATTTAAACAGCCTTCTACTCCTACCAAACTGCTTTCCAGACAAAGGTGGTAATTCTGTGCCTTGCCCCATTCACAACCGGTATAATACTGGTAATAATCTCTTCTCTTTTTGTCTATCTCCCTAATTCGTTCTTCCATCAACTCAGGGCTGACGCCTGTCTCAAGAGAGTTCAGCCGTTTAATCCGTTCTTCCATTCTGGCATATATAAACAGATTAATGCTGCTTTCAAGCACCCTGTCCGCACAGCGCCCTACGATGATACAAGGTCCCTCTTCTGCCAGTTTTCGTATCACACAGGACTGGGCCAGAAAAATTTGATCTGACATGGAAATCTCATAAATTGTAGAGAAGGGAGTATAATGGAGCTGCTCTAAGGATTCCTGCTGGACAGGGATATGCTCGTCGTAATGCAGAAATGCTTCCTCCTCCAGATCACTTACTTCTGCAGATAAAGAAATCAGATCCTTATCATAAAATGGAACGCCCAGCCTTTCAGCCAGCTTCATGCCCAACTCTCGTCCGCCGCTTCCAAACTCCCGGCTAATTGTAATCACCTTATCCAACATATGCTCCTCCTTATCTTCTGCTGAGTAATTTCCGAGAATCCTCTTCTACCCATCATAGTTTCTGTATAGCAAGATATCTACAAGGCTGTCAAATGGGCTTAAATCTCCTGTTAATATATCTGCATTTTACCACATTCTTAAATACCTGTATACCACATTTCAGCTCTACTTATTCATACTTAAGCCGAATCGCAAAAAAAGTATTGGGTAACGCACTCATTTTGTGAAATTGTTAAATATCTTTTTTAAAAGTTCCCAGACGTTATCACCGTAATTACTTACCAAAACGATCATCAGCCTTTTATCTGCATCATAGCTGGAAATAAAACTGACACCTGGATCACAGCCTTGAAAATATGGGCTGTAACCCTTATCCAGCTTTTTTAACCAAATGCCGTAACCATAGCATTGCGCATCTCCGCTATGATTTGCCATCATAGCCGTCGCCATCTCTGGCGAAAGCAATTGGCCGGAAATCAAATGCTCCCAAAATAAGCTTATATCATTTACTGTTGTAAAGGCGCCGCCTGCACCTGTACCTTTTGCGTCCACGCTGAAAATATTAGTGCGGTAATCATCACCTTTCTCATTGTAAATATAATTTACCGCACATTTTGCAGGCAGTCTGTCCAATTCATAATACCCGGTGCTAACCATACCGCAAGGAGCAAATACATTTTCTCTCAGATACTCATCAAACACTGATCCTGTTATTTTTTCAATTATCATAGCCAGCACGACAAAGCCAGTATTATTATATTGAAACCTGCTTCCCCGCGGATACATCATTGGCTTATCAATAAAAAGCGGTAACAGGTCCTTATTTGAGCGTATCTTATAGTTTGGAAAATCTCTCCACAGTTCTTCATAGTCACTCATAACCCCTTCATCAAAGTAATCCGGTATTCCAGAAGTATGGGTTAGTAATTCCTCTATGGTTATTGTACCATCTATGTCCTTTAAATGAAAATTGAAAATATTTCCTATTTCATCATCAAAATTGAGCAATCCTCGTTCTATCAGCTGCAATATTCCAACAGCTACAAAAACCTTTCCTGCAGATGCCGTCGCAAATTTTGTATCGTTTTCATTTGGAATCTTATTAGGTAAATCCGCATACCCAAATGACTTCTGAAAAACCGTTTCATTACCTATTTGTATGAGCACACAGCCCCTGAAGTCCATACCGATCAAGTCCTTTATATCCATATACGCATGATTCCTTTCTGCTGGTTTTTTTGTAATCTTTCCTCAGTATAACATAAGTACATTAAAAATGAAGCATCCCAAATTCAATCATTTCCCCATAAAAAACAGATCTCCATAACTGGAAATCTGTTTATGTTCCTTAAAATTGGGCGAGTGAAAATGGGGCCGAACATTACCGCCGCAGAATCTATGTAAAATATAAGAAGAGCACATTCTTTGACATTTGTCCGCAGCTTGTCCACCAGTTCATTTGATTGCCGTATAATCATAGAGAAATTAACTTATGACCTTACAGCAAAGGAATCGTAATCTGTCTTCAGCTTTTCTCAGCTGCATTCAAACTGTAAATACAAAAATATAGCGAAAACCTTAGTAAATTAAGGCTTTCGCTACATATAAAAAAAGCGCGAGACGGGACTCGAACCCGCGACCCCGACCTTGGCAAGGTCGTACTCCACCAACTGAGCCACTCGCGCATATCTCTTCTTTACTTTTGAGACATATACCCTCAAAACCACACATTGCTACATATCTATCTTCATCCGTTCTTTCCTCTTACCTAAACCAACCTGGTTAAGCCCTCGACCTATTAGTGACAGTCAGCTGCACATGTTGCCATGCTTCCACCTCTGCCCTATCTACCTCGTCGTCTTCAAGGGGTCTTACTCTTGCGATGGGATATCTCATCTTGAGGGGGGCTTCACGCTTAGATGCCTTCAGCGTTTATCCCTTCCCGACTTGGCTACTCTGCTATGGCTTTGATAGCCAACAGATACACCAGAGGTCAGTCCATCCCGGTCCTCTCGTACTAAGGACAGCTCCTCTCAAATATCCTACGCCCACGCCGGATAGGGACCGAACTGTCTCACGACGTTCTGAACCCAGCTCGCGTACCGCTTTAATGGGCGAACAGCCCAACCCTTGGGACCTACTACAGCCCCAGGATGCGATGAGCCGACATCGAGGTGCCAAACCACTCCGTCGATGTGAACTCTTGGGAGTGATAAGCCTGTTATCCCCAGGGTAGCTTTTATCCGTTGAGCGATGGCAATCCCACTTTATACCACCGGATCACTAAGTCCTAGTTTCCTACCTGCTCCACCCGTCGGTGTCGCAGTCAAGCTCCCTTATGCCTTTGCACTCTTCGAATGGTTTCCGTCCATTCTGAGGGAACCTTTGAGCGCCTCCGATACCCTTTCGGAGGCGACCGCCCCAGTCAAACTCCCCGCCTGACATTGTCCCCCAGCCAGGTCATGGCTGCAGGTTAGAAATCCAATACCGCAAGGGTGGTATCCCAACATCGGCTCTGATAAGACTGGCGTCCTATCTTCTCTGCCTCCCACCTATCCTGTACATGCAGTACCGAATCCCAGTATCAAGCTGGAGTAAAGCTCCATGGGGTCTTTCCGTCCTGGCGCAGGTAACCAGCATCTTCACTGGTACTTCAATTTCACCGGGTGCATTGTTGAGACAGCGCTCAAATCATTACGCCTTTCGTGCGGGTCGGAACTTACCCGACAAGGAATTTCGCTACCTTAGGACCGTTATAGTTACGGCCGCCGTTTACTGGGGCTTAAATTCAGAGCTTCGCGTTGCCGCTAACCCCTCCTCGTAACCTTCCAGCACCGGGCAGGCGTCAGCCCATATACCTCACCTTTCGGTTTTGCATAGACCTGTGTTTTTGCTAAACAGTTGCTTGAGCCTATTCTCTGCGGCCTGGTTTCCCAGGCACCCCTTATCCCGAAGTTACGGGGTCATTTTGCCGAGTTCCTTAACAATGCTTCTCCCGCCGGCCTTAGGATTCTCTCCTCATCCACCTGTGTCGGTTTACGGTACGGGCACATATCACACAATAGCGGCTTTTCTTGACAGCCCCTACGAAGACTTCCCTACTTGTGTTCGGTACGCGTCACACCTTCCTGTTGCTGGGTGGATTTGCCATTCCAGCCAGTCCAGTGCTTGCCCCGGTCTTTTCATTCCCGGGTTCTTCTTCGGTTCTGTGTCCCCACAGTTCTGATGATATGCGGTACAGGAATTTCAACCTGTTGTCCATCGACTACGTCTTTCGACCTCGCCTTAGGCCCCGACTTACCCAGAGCAGATCAGCTTTACTCTGGAAACCTTAGATATTCGGCCTGGAGGATTCTCACCTCCATCTCGCTACTCATTCCGGCATTCTCTCTTCTTAACACTCCACATCTCCTTACGGTAATGCTTCTGTGCGTTAAGAATGCTCCTCTACCAATGTATTTACATACATTCCACAGCTTCGGTGTCGTGTTTTAGCCCCGGACATTTTCGGCGCAGGACCTCTCGACTAGTGAGCTATTACGCACTCTTTGAATGTGTGGCTGCTTCTAAGCCAACATCCTAGTTGTCTGTGAAATCCCACATCCTTTTCCACTTAACACGCACTTTGGGACCTTAGCTGGTGGTCTGGGCTCTTTCCCTTTTGACTACCCAACTTATCTCGTGCAGTCTGACTCCCGTACATCATCTGGCCGGCATTCGGAGTTTGATATTCTTTGGTAAGCTTTGACGCCCCCTAGGAAATTCAGTGCTCTACCTCCGGCAGACTAATACGAGGCTAGCCCTAAAGCTATTTCGAGGAGAACCAGCTATCTCCGGGTTCGATTGGAATTTCTCCCCTACCCACACCTCATCGCCACCCTTTTCAACGGATGTGCGTTCGGTCCTCCATTTCCTTTTACGGAAACTTCAACCTGGACATGGGTAGATCACCCGGTTTCGGGTCTACCTTTACTG